>DBHR01000111.1:37827-63468 GCA_002296225.1 Acidobacteria bacterium UBA823
AAATCCCCCCCCCGCAACCAACCTTATTTAACGGGTTACGGTAATCAGCGTAATCCGTTCTTGGTTTGGCCAATACTTGTTAGCGACACACGAGAGAGCCAAAAAGAGTGCTTCGGATAATGTTGCCGAAGTTGCCGCTTAGAAGGACGCTTGCCGGGTCCTCTCGCTTAAAGACGTAATGCAGAATTCGAACTGGAGTGGACACAACACCCGGTTAGGCGCTATCTACCCGTATCCGAGATAACTCGATACAACCACTAACCGATGCTGGAGGGTTGGTCGTTCCTGATCACTGGAGTCGTCGTCGGCTTGGCCGGCGGGTTCTCGCCGGGTCCCATCACGACCCTCGTCATCGTCCAAAGTTTTCGGTACGGCCTCGCGGAAGGTCTAAAGGTTGCCATCGCGCCCTTGCTTACCGACGCACCGGTCGCGCTGATCGCGCTGGTCGTCATCGCCAGGCTCGATGATGCGGACCGTGCGTTGGGGGTCATCGCTCTCATGGGTGCCGGATTCCTGGCCTACCTGGCCTACGAAAACGCCTTCGCTCGCCCGCCACAAATGACTACGTCGGCTGACCTACCGAGATCTCTACGTAAGGGAATTCTCACGAATTTCGTTAACCCGAATCCGTATCTGTTCTGGTTCACCGTCGGTGCCCCAACGGTCATGGAGGCCTATCGGCTAGATCACATCTTTGTCGGCCTCTTCATTGGCGGCCTCTACGTCTCCTTAATCGGCGCGAAGGCTACGTTCGCGGTTGTGGCAGCCCGCGGTCGGTCCCTGCTGGCCGGTGCAGGGTATCGCTACACCCTCCGCACGTTGGGGGTGGTACTCTTCCTCTTCGCAATAAAATTCGCCTACGACGGCTTCGGATATCTCGGATTTCTTTAACTCACCTGCTACCATGAACAACAGCGCGGCGAATTCAGTTTTTTAAGCCTCAAGTGACTGATAAACCGCGCGTTCCAGTACCGCGAGGCCGCTCGCCACGTCGCTACCGACATGGACGCGCAACGCTCGGCGCCGGCGCTCGCCCAATACGGCGAAGTCACCCCGAGCCTGTATCGCCTTGATGACACCAAACGAACATGCCCGCCCAGGAATCGGAAGGTCCACACTGTCGTCAGCGGTGATCTGGAGGAACACACCACTGTTCGGTCCCCCCTTATAAACCTGGCCGATGGAATGCAAATATCGTGGCCCGAAGCTAACGCAAGTGGCGACGCCTTTGACATCCCGAACCGCGTGCCGAATCCGTCCGAGCAACTCAGTGTGGGCCGGATTCATGTCGATGTAGGCCAGAAGGGCGAAATAGTCGCCCCGACCGAGACCATGCAAAAGAGCCCGCAGTAGCCCGTCTACCGAAACGGTTGCACCCTTGAGCGTCGCCCAATACGGATCGTTAGCGAAAAGCCGTAGGTCGGCGGTTTCGGCGCGTGATATCTCGACCGGAAGGCTGCCGCACGACCCGAACTCGTCGACGAGTGCCTGCGTGGCAATCTTGCTCACTTCCACGTCTGGCTGATCAAACGGATTGAGCCTGAGCACAGCGCCAGCAACGGCGACCGCGATCTCCCAGCGGAAAAATTCCTGACCCAGGTCGTAGACGTCGCGTAGCGTGATTCGTATAACCGGATGACCGGCAGACTCGAGAGCGTCAACGACCTCGACCAGACCTGTCGCATTGTCTGAGTCGAGTTGAATCGAGACAAATAGTCGGTCGTCACCATACGCGTCCGGTTTGCCCAGCTTCTCTCCATCCACCGGGATGAGACCTCGCCCATCTTTCCCGGTGGATTCACCAATGAGTTGCTCTAACCAGGGCCCGAGCGCTCGGATTCCAGGAGACGCGCTGATCGTAACTTTGTTGCGTCCAACAGCACCGGCTAGCCCAAGCGCGAGACCCAGCCTAACGCCAGGGTTTTCCTCAGCGCTCGTTGCTGGACCGCACAGCTCAACCATCGTGGCCGCTCGAGTCAGCAACTGGTCAACGTCGAGCCCAAGAATCGCAGCGGGCACCATACCGAAATCCGACAGGGCCGAAAAACGCCCGCCGATTCCCGGCAGCCCGTGAACCACTGATCGAAAGCCTCCGCGCCTGGCTGCCGTTTCCAATTTCGACCCGGGGTCCGTAATCGCCATGAAATGCTCGCCGGCCCGTTCGCCGAACTGGCCCTTCATTCGATCGAAAAAATACTGGCAGAGGAGGTCAGCTTCGAGCGTCGTCCCTGACTTGCTCGCAACGATGAACAGCGATTGCTGTAGGTCGATAGAACCTTCAAGCCGCGCAACCTGAACCGGGTCCGTCGAGTCGAGGATGTGTAGCGTAGGCGCGTCGGCTATTCGGCCGAAGCTCCGGGCAAGGACATGAGGACACAGGCTCGAGCCACCCATGCCGAGGATTACCGCATCCGTGAACTCTCCCGCTACTAGGGTAGTTAGCTCCGCAAAATGACCTAGGCGCGCTCTCTGCGTGGCCACGATATTGAGCCAATCCATCCACCGCGCTTCGTCACCACCGGTCCAAAGCGTGGCGTCCTTAGCCCACAGCCTGCCAACCAGCCCATCCCGTTGCCAACGATTGGTCTCGACGCGAAGCGCGGCTTCAAACGTATCCGGCCCGGAGATCCGTTGTCGCCCTGGCCCTTGCTCGCTCATACCGTCATCCAATTTCGTGAAGGGGCCACACCATCTAAAGGGTCCTGCCACGAATCGCAGCATCGACAAGTTGAATCGGGTGCACGAAACGCAGGGCCCGACCGGCCGCACGTGCCGCCGCAACGAGTTGCAGTAGACAACCAGCATTGCCGGTCGCCACGAAATCAACATCAAGATCGCCGATGGCCGCCATCTTCCTCGCACCAAGGGCTGCGCCGGCCTCGGGTTCGACTAGGTTGTAAATCCCCGCACTGCCGCAACACAACTCCCCCTCGCGAGGAGTCATGAGTGTCACACCAGGGATCGCTTCGAGTAAGGTCCGTGGCTGTATGCGCACACCCTGACCATGTACCAGGTGGCAGGCCTCGTGATAGGCAACACGGGCCTCCAGGCGGTGACGAGGGGCACGCGCTGGCCCAATCTCAGCGAGCACTTCGCTCACGTCCCGCACGCGCGCGGCGCAGGCCGCTGCGCGACCCGCCCATTCGGGGTCGTTGGCAAAGAGTCGACCATACTCCTTCATGGCCGAGCCACAGCCGGCGACATTCACTGCAATCTGGTCAACGCTGGCACGCTCGAAGGCGGCCATCGCACGCCGCGCAAACGCTTTCGCCTCGTGTTCGCGACCGGCATGCAGAGACAGGGCCCCGCAACATCCTTGCTCCGCGGGCGCGACGACCTCGCATCCTTCCGCCGCGAGCACCCGCGCTGTGGCACGATTAACCTCGCTGAAGAACACGCGCTGCACGCATCCGGTGAGTAGCCCCACTCTAGCGCGTCGCGTGCCTCGGGCAAGCGTCCGCTCCGGCAGGGCCGAACCGTTACCGATTCGCTCGGGAGCAAGCCGGACCAGGGCACGTACCCGAGCCGGGAACCAGTCGAGCCAACTCCCGAAGTCGAACCAGTCACGCAGACGCGTCAGCACCGCCAACGGAGCCGAAACCAGCCTAAGCCGGAACGGATAGGGCAGCACCGCGAAGAGCATCGCGCGAAACAGTCGATCACGGAGTGGCCGGTCAAACGAAGCTTCAACGACTGCCCGAGTGCCCTCAATGAGCCGACCGTATTGAACCCCGGATGGGCATGCCGTCATGCACGCAAGGCAGCCAAGACAGTTGTCCATGCGTTGAACGAAGGGCGTTTTGATCGGCACGCGGCCCTCAGCCTCGGCCTTCATCAAATGCAACCGTCCGCGCGGCGAGTCCATTTCCTCGCCCCAAAGGACGTAGGTCGGACACACGGGTAGACAGAATCCGCAGTGCACACAAGCTGAGAGTTGCGACTCGCGTTGGCTTGGGACGGGTCTCATAGACATCCGCTCCCCATCAGCGGGGCTGGACGGAGGACCTGAGCATATCGCGCCATTAGACTTGGGCTTCTCCTAGGGGCCACCGCCCCGGACTTAAGATGGCGTTTGGATCGAATTGCCGTTTAACGGCGTCCATGACCCAGGCGGCGTCGCCAAGCGGTCCCCACGCACTCACGGTCGCACGCAACTCCGGCGACCCGCGGAGTAACACAACATGACCCCCACGCGGCGTCAATACGCTTCTCAGCGTCTCGACGACCAGCTTCGACGCCGCAGGGTCGGTACCGACGCGGGTATATAACACCCCGGTACCCGCGCGGCCCGCGAGGTAGCCGTCCAAACCATGGCGTCCTAAGAGGGCCTCGAACCGGCACAAGAGGTCGGGCACATCGGTCGGCAAGAGTCCGACCCGGAACACATCTCCAGCTCTGCACCACAGCATGTCGTGGTGGGCCTTCCATCGCTCAACCTCAGCCGCTCCGGTAAACACCTGGGGTTCCGCACCACACCGGCGCCACAGCCCCACCGTCTCCTCGGCCTGACGCTCAGAGGCATCCTGGACGGTCTCGAAGCGCGCTAGAAGCGAAAATGGAGGGCCCTGAACCTCGAGGGCACTCGGTGTGAGTTGGCTCGCCGTGATGGCGCTGACCGCCCTTCCGACCATCGAGGACTCCAAGTCGCTGGCAACGACAGTTCGGGACGTCGGAGGTGCTGGCGTCAATTTGAAGGTCGCCTCGAGAATCACGCCAAGCGAGCCCAATGAGCCCGTCAGTAATTTCGACAGGTCATAGCCGGCCACGTTCTTGACAACGATACCGCCAGCTGACGCGACTTCGCCGTCAGCTCGAGCGAACGTGACACCGAGGATGAGATCGCGCGGCGCACCGTAGCGATGTCGCCGTGGCCCGGCATCGTTAGTCGCCACGATTCCGCCGATCGTCGCGCAGTCGGGATACGCTGCATCGAGCGGCAGCCATTGGTCTTGACGCCGTAACCGGTTATTCACCTGGCGTAGAGAGGCGCCGGCTTGCACCGTGGCCGTCAAATCGCCGTGCCGGTGTTCGAGAACCGCGTCTAATCGACGGGTCGACAGCAGGAGGTCGATCCGCGGCGGTACGGAACCCCACTCGAGTTTCGTACTCGCCCCGGCTGGCACGACTGCAAGGCGACGGCCGTGCGCCCAGCGCAACGTCTCTGACACCCCGTCGATATCCTCGGGTGAAACCACGACCGCTGGAACGACGCCGCACACTGAGGATTCGGCCGTGCCAACGGCGACCGCTTTGGTCCCCACGACACGGGCGGCTCCTGTAGCTAACTCGTCCGTCGCCACCATTAGAACCGCTCCGCGAGCCCAGCCCGCTCAGCCGGATGCACCCGGTACGGACCAGGTACCTCGCCGCACAGCCGCGGTGTGGGAAAAATCTTCTTCGGATTACAAAGGCCGTACGGATCGAACGCGCAGCGAAGCCGCTGCATCGTGTCAAGGTCCACCTCGCTGAACATCTTCGGCATGTGCGCCACCTTA
This sequence comes from Acidobacteria bacterium UBA823, assembly GCA_002296225.1. Lineage (GTDB taxonomy): Bacteria > Acidobacteriota > Vicinamibacteria > Vicinamibacterales > UBA823 > UBA823. Next base: position 43,323 of record DBHR01000111.1, read on the forward strand.
TCGGCCCCGACTCCGTGTTCGCCCGTGATCGACCCACCCGCCTCGACACAGTATCGTAGAATTTCGCTGCCCACCTCGGCCGCAAGCGCGGCCTGACCCTCCACCGACGCGTCGTAACAGATAAGCGGGTGTAGATTGCCGTCGCCAGCATGGAAGACGTTACCGATGCGCAACCCCGAGCTCTGCTCAAGCACTCGAATCCGCCGCAACACTTCCGGGAGCTTCGTCCGAGGGATGACGCCGTCCTGAACGTAGTAGTGCGGTGAGACTCGTCCCATAGCCGCAAACGCCGCCTTCCGGCCGGACCAGAACCGCGCCCGTTCATCAATATCAGCGGCCACCCGTATTTCGCTCGAGCCAGAGTCACGACAGATCGCCTCAACACGACTGAATAGGTCAGTCACCTCCGCCGCAGGCCCGTCAATCTCAACGATAAGGACGGCCTCAGCCTTCGGAAAATTTGGCTGAACAGCCGCTTCGACTGCCTCGATCGTTAGTCGATCCATCATCTCGACAGCAGAAGGGACAATCCCAGCAGCAATGATGCCAGACACAGCCGCCCCGGCAGAATCGGTGGAGTCGAACGCCGCTAGTAGGGTCCGTACCTCTTCAGGTATCCGTAAGAGGCGTAGGACGACTTGGGTGACGATCGCTAGGGTCCCCTCCGAGCCGACCAGTGCACCGACCAGGTCGAATCCCGGGGTATCGACGACGGGCCCACCGAACTTGGCCAGCGTACCATCCGCCAGAACGACTTCAAGCCCGAGCACGTGGTGCACCGTGAATCCATACTTCAAACAATGGGCGCCGCCCGAATTCTCGGCCACATTGCCACCGATCGAACAGACCTGCTGTGATGAAGGATCTGGCGCGTAATAGAGGCCAAACGGTGCCACTCGTCGACTGACGTCTAGATTCGTGACGCCCGGCTGAACGGTTATCCGTAAATTCGCGGGGTCAATGTCGAGAATTCTATTGAGCCGTGTCAACACGATGAGGACACCGTCCTCAGCTGGCATCGCGCCACCCGAGAGGCCGGTGCCGTGACCGCGCGCGACGAACGGCACCCCGGCTGCGTGGCAAAGCCGAACGATATCCTGCACTTGTCGGACGGTCGAGGGCAGCACGACCACACCAGGAACGGTGCGCAGATAGGTCAGAGCGTCAGATTCGTAAGTTAACCGGTCGGCGTGGTCTTCGACGATACCGGTGTTACCTACAACAGCGCGCAACGCCTTTAGAAAACGTGTCTCCATGAGTCGGGCGACCGGATTCTACTACCGTGGCCAATCCGGATGCGAACATCAGTAGAATTGCTGGTACGGAAAGCGGCGCCGGCGCCACGCTCAGTTGGCCGACCGACCTCAAGTAACCATATGTACGAAGGGCGCGACCTGAGTCGCGCCCTTCGTCCGTCGTTCGAAGCCTGTCATTTAGGGTTCGTCGCCCGCCTCCACGACCGGCTCCACCGGCCGTGGCCCGCCACTGAACGTCAGCAGGTGATCCCTTATCGAACGGACCTGCTGTTCACCGTCCTGGTCGAACTGCGGGTAGAACGCCTCCGGAAAATCAGGCCAGTATGCCGGCATCCTAGTACCGGGCTGGATGCTCTGCGGGTCGCGGAGCCAGTCGATAATCCAGTCCGCCTGGAGCCGCTCCGGGGTCATCCGTAAATCCGGCGCTAGGTTCTCGGTGGGCTGGTCCGCGGGAATCTCATCGAGCACGTGGCACTGCTGACAACGGAGCAGGTCGAACAGTTCACTTCCAGTCGCCACGGACCCACCTCGTGACGAGACGATCGTGTGCGCCCGAAACTCACCAATCGTGTTGGAAATTGCACCGAAATAATCGAGCACCTGGTTCCAATGCTGATCGGTAAGTGTAAACGTTGGCATCCGTACGTCCAGCCATGGCCTGATCGTGATCGGACCTTTGAAGAACGCGTAAAGCCAGTCGGGCTTCACCTTGGCACCTTCAGGCGTCAGCAACGGCGGCGCCAGCGAGGGATCGGCCACGAGTGTCCGATAATCGCCGCCATCGTTCTCAACCTGGTGGCAAGCAATGCAATTCCGTCGGCGCACCAACGCACGACCGAGGCGCAGCGCATCTTGGCGAGCTGAGCCGGGCATCAGCGCCGCCGCCGGCTGGACGCTGCGCTGAAAGCTCATCAGCGCCGTCGTCAGGAGTTGCACTTCCTCTGAGTTGAATCCGTAATCCGGCATCCGCAGTTTCTCGAGCGGCTGCAGCACACGGTTCTGGTCGTAAACGCGCGGATCGTGCAGTTTGTTCTCAAACCAGTCGATCTTCGTGTGCGGGATGTCGAGAAACGAGAAGTCCAGCTGAGCAAGTAGCTTGGTACCCTCCTCGGACAGCTCTGTGCCGACCGGTTGCGCCCCCTCGAAGCCATCAATATCGTGGCAGCTGAAACAGCCGTAACGGCCGATGACCCGCTCACCCAGCTCCAGTGTCCGCTCATCGGACGACATGCCGGCCATCATCGCGTTCGCTTCTGCCGTCGGCACGATCGCCCGCAAATAATCCAGCAGTACCGAGTCGGAAAACGCCTGGTCGTAGGTCGCCTCGGCAGCCCGCGGGTCCCCGCCGCCCAGCGTCATCAGGTAAGCCGTCACGTCGGCGGCCTCCCGGTCGGTCAGGCGCAGGTCAGGCATATAGGTCAACTCGCTGTAATGCTGAGGATTGCGCACCCAATCGAATACCCACTCGTAGGTCGTCTTGCTTCCAATGTTCTGCAACGCCTGGCCAAACGTTCGCCGTGGCCCTGCCCCCAGCCGTGTTTCGTCACCGGCGACGTGGCATCCAAGGCATCCAACCGACTCGACGATCGCCTGCCCCTCGGCACTGTCACCGCGCGGTGGGACCGGTACCGCGAACTCATGGTCCTCAGAGTTCGCAAATAAATAGGCCACGGTGGCGTCAATTTCTGCCTCGCTGCGCCGAACATCTTCAGGGGACGAAGTGTTCGAGTTGTACCAAACGCGCGGCATCCAAGTCGTTGGCTTAACTCTGCGGGGATCTCGGATCCAGTCGGCCACCCACTCAGGAGTCAGCTTGGCCTTAATCTTCATCAAACTGGGACCCGGCTTACGCAGCCCCTCGAAGCCAGTCGTCTTGTGACAGGCGTAGCATCCCGCACGTTCATACAAGCCGTAGGACAGGTTCAGAACGTCCGCCTCCGGTATGTGAACCTCTTCGACGTGACACTTCGCGCAAGACGCCTCAGCCATCCCTCGAGGTAGCATCGGATAGTCCCAGAGATGTGATTCCGCCCAGTCGTAGGAGTCCTCCCAGTCGTGCGTCTGCTCCTCCGTTGATGGTGTATGCGACGCGTCACGGAAGCTGACCGACTGGGGCATCCCCTCGTGACACACGGTGCAACCCGTTGTCTCGAGCGGGTGCGGTGACGCGCTCCCCACATAGACGTCGAGATTCGGATGCGTCGTGAACGGCTGGGGATACTCCTCGTAGCCCTCCCGGTCGATGGCTAGATGGCAGGTCGTGCAACGGTCAATTTTTGGTACCCTAGTGAAGTTTAGTTCGTCAAAGATGTTCGGCGTGATGATCTGCTGCACCTTGAGAGACGGCGCCAGGAAGTCGATGAGCGGGGCGTTGAGCAGGTAGTCCTCAATGAAATTCGGCGCCAGGTCGACCAACCGGCCCTCCAAGCGCGAGGTTTCTGACGTGAGGGCGTCGATCTGGTCGTCGAGCCCGGTGACGCCCCGCCGGATCTCTGCGAGCTGACCTCGCAAGCCGTCTCGCTCAGCGGTCAACCGTTCAACTTCGAGCCCAAGTTCCAACCACTCGTCATACTGCGCAGCGATCTCCACCTGCTGGTCGGTATAGCTTTCCGGATCCCCCTCGCGGTCAACTTCGAAGCTGTATTTGTTAACGTCGTAAGTGGCCTTGGCGAAGTTGTGCCGCTGGACCGCAAGCGTTAGCTGTGCATCAATATCCGCCAATTCGTCTTCGAGCGCCACGGTCTGCTCTTCCTGTATCGCGAGTTCCGCCTCCGCCGTGGATCGGTCAGCCCGCAACTGCTCTAGGACGACCGCATCAACATTAGCGCTCGCCGCTTCCAGGCCGACCCGAGTCACTTCAGCCTCCAGCTGCACAAAGCGGCGCTGATAGTTCTTCCATCCCCGGTCGTAATCGTCCCACACCATCCACAGGACCGAGACGAAGAGGAAGATGCTCGACGCCGCGAAAACGACATTCAAGAAATCAATGTTATAGGCGTGCCCGACCGTCTTCTTGTCAGCCATATGCGGGGTCGATCAGATATTAAAGAAGAACTCCGGAATTGCGACGATGTATTTCAAGTTAAACAGCCATCGGGCGAGCATCTTCATCGGCAGTGAGAGCATCATCAGAAACAAAAAGATACCCACGCAGTATCGTGGCGGCCCAAGCTTCTCGTAATAGGTTTTGAGAACACCCCTAGCCAGGATGACCGGCAACGCCACGATGTACAACAGAAGAAGCACGATGCCAAAGAACTCGCGGACGAACCAGTTCGATGGCAGGCCGACCCCAACACCCTGCAGCCAGATATACTCCGATAGGTTCACATTCGTGAGCGCTTCAAGTTTGTGGATATCCCAGTACTCGAACGGCCCAAAGAAGTTCCAATTCGGACCGCGCAGGAATGTGCCCAACACGATGAGTGACGCCCAGAGCACTACGAAGCCGAATATGAAGATCGAGATCTCCGCCTTTCGCTCCTTGAACGTGTAGTAACCACTTCCTTTCGGATTCGTATCAATGTAGGGAATCGCCATCAGTCCCACGATAATCAAAGTGGGCAGCACGACCCCGGCTAACCACGGGTCAAAGTAAACCAACATTTCCTGGAGCCCCAGGAAGTACCAGGGAGCTTTCGACGGATTCGGCGTCGCTGCGGCGTTGGCCGGTTGCTCCAGCGGCGCCTTTAGCACAATCGACCAGACAATGAGGACCACGGAGCACAAAACGAGGCAAATCAACTCCGTGTAGACTAAGTCTGGCCACACCCACACGCGGTCTTCTTCCACCTTCTCCTCGACCGGTTCACCCCGGTCCAGTCGCCTGTCGTTCAGTACCGCTTGGCGCATCGAGTACCAGGTGAAGAACAGCAAGAGGAACACCAGGCCGACAATCGGAACGTTGTCTGGCTTCGCCACGATTAGCCGAAAGTTTTCATCGAAGAGACCGAGCCCGAAGAACAAGACCAGGAAGACCTGTAGCCCGTAGCCGACACGCGGCGTCGTGAAGACGTCCCGCCGCCATATCATTAAGATGAACCCGGTCAACGTCAGTAGGAAAAAGACGCGAGGGTCCGCAAAAAAATTAAAGAAGTCCTTGATAGCATCCATGAATCGAACTGCCTTCTACACCGGACCGGAAATGCCGCCGTCTTTCCGGACACGCCAGAAGTGCACGGCCATCAGCACCGCGATAATCAGGGGCAAGCCAACGCAGTGTAGGACGTAGAACCGCAGCAACGCCCCCTCTCCAACAAATGTCCCGCCGAGCAAGGCGAACCGCGCATCGGCGGCGGCATGAATCAGCTTTACATCGCCTAGCGCCAGCAGGGACGCCCCTGGGCCTTCGCTGCCCAAAAACGGCGTTGCCCGCGCCATGTTCGACCCGACCGTGATTGCCCAAATGGCCAGCTGATCCCACGGGAGGAGGTAGCCGGTAAATGAGAGGAGCAACGTCAATACCAGCATGATGACGCCGACGTTCCAGTTAAACTCACGCGGCGGCTTATACGATCCAGTCATGAACACGCGGAACATGTGCAGCCAGACCGTAATGACCATGGCGTGCGCGCCCCAACGATGCATTTCCCGCATGATACCGAGCGGCACGTGCTCACGCAGTCCAACGATGTCCGTGTAGGCGTATTCGAGCGTCGGCCGATAATAGAACATCAGCAGGACACCGGTGAATGTAAGGGACAGGAAGAGGAAAAAGCTCAGCCCACCCATGCACCAGGTGTAGCGCAGGCGCACGCCAGATTTTCTGAGCCTGACCGGATGCAGATGTAAAAAGACATTCGACAGCACAACCAACACACGGTTCCGATCAGTGATGGGCGCGTTGTGCCGGAAGATTGATTTCCAGATCTGCGTTTCAGTCAGCCAATTCCAGGAGCGCTCCAGGGGACCCTCTCTGGGAATAACGGTTTTTGTCTCAGTCATAAAACCCTGCAAACGTAATTATCGAAGCCGGCTACCCTACCGACCGAGCCTGTTCCTAGCTTCTCAAGAACGATTCCGGATCGGCCCACTGCCCGAGTTCAAACTGAAACTTCCGCGCTTTGTCGACCAGGATTTGACCGTCCTCGGCGAGCACAATTCTGGCCCGCTCCAGCGGGCGTGGTGCCGGGCCTTCGAAGTTGACGCCCGTCGGCCGGAACCCACTCCCGTGGCAAGGACACTTGAATTTCACCTCGGCCGACAGCCAGTTGGGCGTGCAGCCAAGATGAGTGCAGACGCTGATCAGGGCGTAGAAACCGCTGGCCTCCTGAACGATGTCGCTCGGTGTCCGCACAATCCAGACCCCATAGCGGACCTTCCAGCGCTCGTCCACACCCGGCACATACTCATCCGGAAATCCGATCTTAAACTGCTGCGGCGGCTCGTTAAGAACGTTCGGGAACATGAACCGTCCGGTCGCCGCCAGCGCTGCGGCAGAGGCCGCCGTAAAGGACCCCCACGCCAGCCCGAGCCAGTGGCGACGCGACAGCAGCGGGGACGTGTCGTCAGCGACCTTCTTGGCCGCCGCCGGTCGTCGCGGCGCAACGGCCGCCGACGTCGTCTTTCCGCCCAGGTTGGGGGGAACGGCCGGCGTCACCGGTTTGACGGGCGCGTCTTTTGACACTGGAGTGCCTGCAGCTGGGGTGGTTGGGTCGTCAGTCATGCAATTTCAGTTACTCTCTACATTAGTGCGTCATGAGCCCACGTTCGTTTGGAATCCGCCACGCGCCTACCCCTCCGGCTCGGCCCCAGCTCCATCGAACGCGGCAAGCGCTTCAATGGCCGCCTGCCGCACGCGCAAGCTTTCGTCTTCCCGACTTAAACGGGTGACCGAATCGCGCAACGTATCGACGTCGAGCGCCGCGACAGCATTCAACCCGCTAATCATAACCTCACCGACGCGGTCCACCTCGCCGGCACCGACTGCAGGTTCTGCGACGCGCTCGACGTATTCGCGGTCCAGCATCCGACCGAGCACCGTGACACCCTGCGCATTGCCGTGACGCGCCAACGCCACGGCGGCGTTCCACCGCACATCCGGCACCGGGTCGCTCAGCGCCGTCCGAAGCGTGTCGACCTGGTCGTCACCCGGAAGCGCCCCGAGAGCATACACCACCATTTTTCTGATCCCCGCGTCATCCGACTCGTATATTCGGCCCAAGTCTGGAATGACGCTGGGATCCCCAAGCGACCCGAGCGCCCAGATTACGCTGATCCGCGTCTCGTTCTCCGGATCGTCCAGTGCATCGACAAGTCGCGCACCAGCATCTGCGGGTGGCGTGGTCAATTGGCCAACGGCTAGCGCCAAATACCGGCGCACGCGTGGGTCGTCATTCTCGGACTCGACGAATGCCCTCACCAGCGCCGGCCCGAGCGCTGGCTCTGATGCCTGGACTTCCGGGTCGGCCATCAGGCGTGACAACTCGAAGGCGGCCGGCCAACGGCGTTCCCGACCACCGACTCGGATGTCGTTCAAGTATTCCTGCGCAGTTCGGTCGTCGTCGAACAGCCAGCGGAATCCACCGTAAACCATGGCGACCGCAGCAACGACCGCCAGCGGAATGAGAAAGAACTGAACGGCCAGTGCCGGCACAGACCGTTTACTGCCATCCAGCGCTTCGTCGCGCTCGTCGAGTTTCTCCATGCCTAGCTAAATTTCCGAGTGGGAGGGAACCGAGATGTGAATGCTACCGCAAACTGGAGAACCCATCAAAATACCTGGCCTACTTTCGGTCAAATGGACTAATTGCCGCCATCCTAGATTCGCGGCAGCGTCACTGCCCGCTGAGTCTGGTACTTGCCCTTCTTATCGGCGTATGAGGTCTGGCATACCTCGTCGCTCTGAAAAAAGAGTACCTGAGCGATTCCTTCGTTCGCGTAGATCTTCGCTGGCAACGGGGTGGTGTTCGATATCTCTAACGTGGCCGTGCCTTCCCACTCGGGCTCGAACGGCGTGACATTCACGATGATGCCACAGCGAGCATAGGTCGACTTGCCGAGGCACACCGTGAGCACGTCCCGCGGGATACGGAAGTACTCGACAGTCCGAGCGAGCGCGAACGAGTTAGGTGGCACAATGCACTCGGGCGCCTTGAAGTCGATGAACGACCGCGGGTCGAATGCTTTCGGGTCGATGACCGTCGTAGCGATATTAGTGAAGATCTTAAATTCATCGGCCACGCGGATGTCATAGCCGTATGACGACAGTCCGTACGAGATCACGCCGCTCCGAACCTGCGTGTCGATGAACGGCTCGATCATCTTGTGCTCACGTGCCATACGGGCGATCCAACGGTCTGGCTTGATGGTCATGAGATAGGCATCCTCCCGCGATCAGCGACGCATCATGGCAAAAAGTAGTGTCAGTAACACGCTTAGCACGACCGAAGTCACGAGCGGTAAGTAGACCGTGACATTACCCCGTCGAAACACCAGATCGCCAGGTAACCGTCCGAGCGGCAACCCGAGCATCATTAATCCACCGAGCGCGGCAACCGCCAGGCCGATGAACATCAGCGTCTTGCCCAAGGCGACCTACCGCTCGGCGTCTTCGCCGAGTTCCCCGCCCGCGAAGAAGTATCCGAGTTCGAATGCCGCGGTGTCTTGAGCGTCGGACCCGTGAGTAGCATTGTGCTCGATTGAAGTGCCAAAGTCGCACCGGATAGTCCCCACGTCGGCTTTCCCCGGGTCGGTCGCCCCCATCAGTGCCCGCCACTTCCGAATCGCATCCGGCGCCTCAAGCGCGAGCACCACCGCCGGTCCAGATGACATGAAGGCAGTCAGGCTACCGAAAAATGGCCGCTCGCGGTGAACCGCGTAGAAGCCCTCGGCCTCAACCTGCGACAACCTCACGAGGCGCATGGCTCGTACCGTGAAGCCCGCACCTTCGATACGCTGCAGAATGGCACCCACCTGTCGGGCCACCACCGCGTCGGGCTTGATGATCGCTAACGTGCGCTCCATCGCCCACGATTATACCTTCCGGCCCGACGGGCTCGAACGCCGCGGCACAACAAAAGGGCCGCGCGGGCCGCGGCCTTAACCTCGTTCACGAAATCCTTGGGCGTCGATCCGTCGGCAGTCGTGGCTAGCGGTGCCCCTCCATGATCTCATCGAACGCGGCTTTCGCCGGCCGGACACGCTCAAGCGGCAGCGTTGCCAGCGGCTCTTCCACGAGATTGAGCACCTCAATGAAGTCAATCTTGTCAGGCTCCACGTAAATCACTCCGGTCGCGAACTCATCGCGGCGACTTGTCTCGTGGAGGACCCGAAGCGCTTCAAGACGGTCAGTCGGGTCATAGTCAGCCTCAAGCTTCTTGAGAAGCAACTGCGACCCATCGTGCATCTTGACCACTTGCGTCGATCCCGGTTCGTAGTCAATATCGATCTCTTCGAAGTACGGAACAAAGTTGATCTCGCCCAGTGGCTCGTCGTGATCCCGCGCGTAGGCGTAGCTCTTAGTCGAGCCAACGTGGTCGTTGAAAGTCACGCATGGTGAAATAACGTCCACCATCGCCGTCCCGCGATGGCTCAGAGCGGCCTTGAGCACCGCCGTCAATTGCTTCTTGTCTCCTGAGAACGACCGGGCAACGAACGACGCGCCCAACTCGATGGCCAGTGCGCAGGTATCGACCGGCGGAAGATCGTTGACTACGCCAGTTTTCCGCTTCGAACCCAGGTCGGCTGTCGGCGAAAACTGACCCTTCGTTAGGCCGTAACAACCGTTGTCCTCGATAATGTAGATGATCGGTAGGTTGCGTCGCATCAGATGCACAAACTGCCCAATGCCGATGGCACCCGTATCACCGTCACCGCTCATACCGATCGCAATCATCTTCCTGTTCGCGAGAATCGCACCGGTGCCGATTGAAGGCATCCGCCCATGCACGCCGTTAAACCCGTGCGCTCCACCGAGGAAGTATGCTGGGCTCTTACTCGAGCAGCCGATACCCGAGAGCTTTATAACCCGACTCGGCTCGATACCCATCTCGAAGAACGCGTCGATGATCCGCTCAGAAATGGCGTTGTGTCCGCAGCCGGCACACAACGTCGTCTTGCGTCCCCGATATGGTTGTAACTCGAGGCCGATTCGATTCACTTTCTTTCGCGGTGAAGATGCTGTTGTGCCCATTGAGTCCGCTACCCGCCTTGCTCCACTTATCGGTCTGAACGTTTATTGCTTCAGGCGCTGTTGGGCGGCGCCAACTCGTGTCCTTCTCGAGCCAGAATCTCGTCAGTGATGCTGCGGGCGTCGATCGGCAACCCGCCGAAATACAGCACGCTCCGCAGCTTAGCGATCCGTTCTGCGGTGAGTTCCATGCGCATCAGAGACAGCATCTGCGCATCGCGGTTTTGCTCGACGACATACACCCGCTCGCAACGATCAATAAACGTCGTTAGATCGCCGTTGAATGGGAACGCGCGCAGCCGGCAATAAGTCAGCGCGAGCCCGGCTTCCTGGTTTAACTGGTCGCAACTCTCGAGCACGGCCCAGTGGCTGCTGCCGTAGGCCAGCACACCGACCAGTCCTTCACCCTCCCGCTCGATCACAGGCCCGGGTACTGCGTCTCGGGCGGTGTCGAACTTCGTGGTAAGCCGTTTCAGATTCTCCTCGTAGTCCTCAGGCCTCTCACTGTAATGCGCCTCAGAATCATGCCCGGAGCCGCGACAGAAATATGCCGGCATGCCGTCGCCGGGAAGCGACCGGTAGGCAATGCCATCGCCGTCGACATCCTTGTATCGGCCCCACTCCCCCAGGCGTTCCAAGGTTTCAGCATCTAGCAACTTACCTCGATCCAGGGGCTCGGTCGGATATTCGAAGGGCTCAGACATCCAGCTATTCATTCCAAGATCGAGATCACTCAACACAAACACCGGCGTCTGGAAACGCTCGGCCAGATCGAAGGCCTTTAAACTCATCGAATAGCATTCACCCGCCGATGACGGCAGGAGAAGCAGATGCTTGGTATCACCGTGAGACAATACCGCGGTGGATAGGACGTCGCCCTGGGCCGTCCTAGTCGGCAGCCCGGTGGACGGCCCGACCCGCTGCACGTCGAAAATGACGGCGGGCACCTCCGCGTAGTAGCCCAGACCCGTGAACTCTGCCATCAACGAAATCCCGGGGCCCGACGTCGACGTCATCGCTCGCGCACCAGCCCAGCCCGCGCCAAGCGTCATACCAATCGCCGCAATTTCGTCCTCGGCTTGCACGACCGCAAAGGTTGCTTTGCCGGTCTCTTTGTCGATTCGATACTTCCCCATGTAGTCGATCAGCGTCTCACAAAGCGACGAAGACGGCGTGATCGGATACCAGGCCACGACAGTCACGCCGGCCATCATCGCGCCTAGCGCGGCCGCAGCGTTGCCGTCGATCAGAATCTTTCCGCTCGTCTGATTCATCGGCTCCAGCACGAACGGGTCCTGCTTCGTTAGGTGCTCGTCGGCGTAATCGTAGCCGCTCTTAAGCGCGGCTTGATTAAGCGCCAACGCTTTCACTTTGCGGCCAAGTTGCTTTGTGAGCGCCATCTCAATTTGATCACGACTGATGTTGAGGAGCTTCGCTAACACGCCGTCGTAGATCACGTTCCGAACAAGTCGCCGAAGCTTCGCGTCGGAACAGACGTCGGCGATCAGTTTGTCGAACGGCACAGGATAGAAAAAGAGATCGTCGCGGAGCGCATTCAACTCCATCGGGTCGTCATAGACAACGGCCGCACCGGGCTCGAGCCCCAGGACGTCGTCGCGTGCGGTGTCGGCATTCATCGCAACGAGCACGTCGATCTCACGCTTCCGTGCGACGTAGCCGTCCTTGCTGGCACGAATCGTGTACCAGGTCGGCAAGCCCGCGATGTTCGATGGAAACAGGTTCTTGCCAGAAACCGGGATCCCCATCTGAAAGATGGAGCGGAAGAGCACCAGATTCGCGGCCTGGCTCCCCGACCCGTTCACAGTAGCGACTTGAATGTTGAAATCGTTAACGACCTGGGGGGCTGGAGACTTTGCTGCAGCATCTTCAGCCGCAACAGCTGAACGCAACATTCGACCGTGTCCTTACCGAGCCGATCATCCGACACGCCGCAAACTTTACTTCCCGGCTATCAACTCACCAGGCGGGCACCAACTCACCAAGCGGGCTCCTGTCGGCCTGGCTGGAGAGGTCCCGTGCGACGCACCGATCACGTGAGTGTAGCACGTTACCAACGGCAACCCTGATGTTTCTTGGAATAAATTTCGACGGAAACGGCTGACGCGTCGCCGAGAGCCTAAGGTCGTGAGCTCAGCGCTAGAGCCATCGCCGCTCCAAGGTCGGCCGGACTCTCAACGACGTGCACGCCCGCCGCCGCCAGCGCGTCCATCTTCTCCGCGGCGGTGCCCTTTCCATTGGCGACAATGGCGCCAGCGTGGCCCATCCGCCGTCCCGGAGGCGCAGTCTGCCCAGCGACGAATCCTACCACCGGCTTCTTGAAGCCACGCCGGATGTAGGCGGCCACTTCCTCTTCAGCTGTCCCACCGATCTCACCGATCACAATGACGGCATCGGTCTCATTGTCACCGGAAAACAGCTGAAGAGTATCCACGAACGACGTGCCGATGAGCGGGTCACCGCCGATGCCGATACAGGTGCTGAGGCCTAACCCTACACCGGTCAGCTGGTGGATCGCTTCGTAGACCAAGGTGCCGCTCCGCGAGACGATCCCGACCCGACCCTCGCAGCAGATGTGCCCCGGAATGATTCCCACCTTGCTCCGGCCCGGGGAGATCAAGCCGGGGCAATTCGGCCCGACTAGGCGGGTAGCGCGCGAGTCGATTAGCGCCAGTGTCCGGGCCATGTCGAGCGTCGGAATTCCCTCGGTGATGCAGACCACGAGCGGCACACCGGCGCTGGCGGCTTCGAGGATGGCGTCGGCGGCAAACGGTGGGGGCACAAAGATGAGCGACGCATTCGCGCCGGTGGCTTCGACGGCTTGCACCATGGTGTCGAACACGGGCCAGCCCTCGTGCGTGGTTCCACCTTTGCCCGGCGTAACCCCGCCGACGACGGTCGTACCGTAAGCGGCCGACTGTTTGGCGTGAAACGTGCCTTCACGCCCAGTTAGCCCCTGAACCAACAACCGCGTATCCTTGTCGATGAGAATCGCCATTAGTCGTTCATCCTCACGTTCCCTACGCTAGCCGTACGACATGCTCCGCGCCCTGAGCCATCGTCTCCGCCAGCGTGAAACTCAAGCCGCTGGCTTGCAGCATCTTCCATCCCTGTTCGACGTTGGTTCCCTCCATCCGGATGACGAGCGGCACCTGCAGGTCGACTTCCCTGACCGCGGCAATAATGCCTTTGGCCAGCACATCGCAGCGCAGAATACCCCCAAAAATATTAATGAACACCGCCTTAACGTTCGCGTCGGCCACCAGAATCTTGAACGCGTTCCGGATCTGTTCGGCGTTGGCACCACCGCCAACGTCTAGAAAATTCGCAGGCTCGCCGCCAGCGAGTTTAATAACATCCATCGTGGCCATCGCTAGCCCGGCGCCGTTTACCATGCACCCAATCGTCCCGTCCAGCCTAATGTAATTGAGCGAGTGTTTTGAGGCTTCGACCTCGAGCGGCTCTTCCTCGGATAGATCTCGCAGCTTGGCCAGGTCCTTGTGCCGGAACAGCGCGTTGTCATCCAAATCGATCTTGGCGTCGAGCGCGAGTAGTTGGCCGCCACGCGTAATGACCAATGGATTAATCTCAAGCAGCGAGGCGTCGGTCGCCAGGAACGTCTGGTAGAGGTTGCGCATGATTTCTACGGCTGGCGCGACCAGTGTCGCACCGAGCCCAATCCCGAACGCCAACTTGCGCGCCTGATACGCCGCGAGGCCGGCGGTCGGATGCGCGTGCTCGCGCACGATCAGTGCTGGCGTGTCAGCCGCAACTTGCTCTATGTCCATGCCCCCAGTCGCACTGGCCATCATGACCGGGCATCCAGCGGCCCGATCGAGGACCAGCCCAAGGTACAACTCTCGCTCGATGTCGAGCCCCTCCTCGACAAGTAGCCGTGCGACCTTGCGGCCTTCAGGCCCGGTCTGGTGGGTCACGAGTTGCATCCCCAGAAGCTCCTCGGCGACCCGCTCAGCCTCTGCCGGTCCTCTTGCCGACCTAATCCCGCCGCCTTTCCCTCGCCCGCCAGCGTGAATCTGGGCCTTGACCACAACAACGTCGGTCCCTAGGCGTTCGGCTACCTGGTGTGCCTCGAAAGCGCTGACCACCACATCACCTTTGGGGATGGGCACGCCGTGACGACCCAGCACCATCTTCGCTTGATATTCGTGAATCTTCACGGAAGCTCTAGTTTCTTGGCGCTACACCTTGATGACATCGACGAGTTCTTTCACGGCGTCGGCCGACTTCTGTAGCGCCGCCCGTTCGGCGGCGGTAAGCGTGATTTGAATGATTTCCTCTATGCCCCGCGCGCCCAACTTCACGGGCACGCCGACAAACAAGTTCTTGATACCGTATTCCCCATCCAAGAAGGCGGCGCAGGGCAAAATCTTCTTCTTATCCTTCAGAATCGCCTCCACCATCTCCACGATGGCTGACCCAGGCGCGTAATAGGCACTCCCACTGCCAAGCAGCTTGACGATCTCGCCCCCACCACCTGCCGTCCGCTTCACGATGGCTTCGACGGTCGCGGCGTCCATAAGTTCGGTAATCGGAATCCCAGCCACCGTCGAGTAACGTGGAAGTGGCACCATTGTGTCGCCATGCCCACCAAGCACGAACGCGTGGGTGTTCTCCACCGACACACGGAGCTCCATAGCGATGAAAGCCCTCATGCGCGCGGAGTCTAGGATGCCGGCCATCCCTACGACCCGCTCACGCGGGAAACCACTGACCCGATAGACCACCTGACACATCGCGTCCAGCGGATTCGTCACCGGAATAATGATGCAGTTCGGCGAGTGCTTGATGACATTCTCAGTGACACCTTTGATGATGTCCTTGTTCTTCAGCAAAAGATCGTCTCGACTCATGCCAGGCTTGCGTGGCAGACCGGCCGTGATCACGACGATCTCAGAATCGGCGGTGTCGGCATAGTCGAGCGTCCCAAGCACGCGAGCGTCCGACCCCTCCAAAGGGTTTGCCTCAAGGATGTCTAACCCCTTGCCCTGCGGGGCCCCTTGAGGAAGGTCTAGCAGGACAACGTCAGCCAGTTCTTTCGTGGCGATGCGGCGAGCGGCTGTGGCTCCGACGTGCCCAGCGCCGACGACGGTGACTTTATGGGTCATGCGTGCTTCTCCCTTAACTTTTCCAACGCGCGGCCAGTCACATATTCGCAATGATCGCGTCGGCGAATTCCGACGTGCGCAACTTGGTGGCACCGTCCATCTGCCGGGCCAGGTCGTATGTCACTTTCTTCTGCTGTACTGTCCGCTCGAGCGCGGTTTCAATCCGATCTGCGGCGGCGCCCCAGCCAAGGTGTCGGAACATCATGGCTCCCGATAAAATCACCGAGCTCGGGTTGATGACGTCCTTGCCGGCATATTTCGGCGCCGTGCCGTGGGTCGCCTCGAACAATCCGACCTCATCGCCGATGTTCGCACCGGGCGCCATTCCCAGGCCGCCCACCTGCGCCGCGCAGGCATCCGATAGATAATCACCATTCAGGTTCGGTGTAGCGAACATGTCGTAATCGGCGGTCCGGGTCAGCACCTGCTGGAACATACTGTCGGCAATTCGGTCGTTCACAAGGATCTTCCCTTCGCGGCTCGCGCCGTGCCATGTTTCCTCTTCCGTCACGACGTCATCCCGAAACTCTTCAGTGGCCACCTCATAGCCCCAGTCTCGGAATGCACCTTCCGTAAACTTCATGATGTTGCCCTTGTGCACCAAGGTCAGGGTTTCGCGGCCGTTGGCCTGGGCATACCGAAGCGCCATGCGGACCAACCGCTTACTGCCAGTCAACGAGATTGGCTTGATGCCGATGCCAGAGTCAGGCCTAACGGTCTGACCCATTTCCCGCTCCAGAAACTCAATGACCTTCGCCGCTTCGTCCGTGCCGCATGCCCACTCGATCCCCGCGTAAACGTCCTCGGTGTTCTCACGAAAGATGACCACGTTCATCTGCTCCGGATGCCGGACGGGCGCTGGCGTGCCATCGAAGTATCGGACTGGTCGGATGCAGGCGTATAAGTCAAGGACTTGGCGCAGCGTGACATTCAGGCTACGAATACCGCCACCAACCGGGGTCGTTAAAGGCCCTTTAATCGCAACCTTATGGGTCCTAATCGCTTCGATCGTCTCCTTGGGCAGCCACTCATTAGTCTGCGCCTTAGCCTTTTCACCGGCGAGAATCTCGAACCAGACCACACGCCGCGCATTGTCGAACGCTTTAGCGACCGCCGCGTCAAAGACGCGGACGCTCGCGCACCAGATGTCTGGACCCGTTCCGTCGCCTTGAATGAACGGCACAATCGGGTTATCGGGAACGAGGAATCGGTCACCGTCTCGCGCAATCAACGTGCCGGCAGAATGTGGCATAGGATGTGCTGTCTCGAACATAACTTACAAATCAAAAACTCGAGTCCATCACGACGAATAGCTCATCAGAGAACACGCCGGTACGTTTTAGGTCAGCGCCCCCCAACACTCGCGCAAGATGTTCACAGAATCTGTGGATAACCCTGTGGAAAAACATCCCGCCGAACACTTGTACGCCGCCTCAACTGGGAGTTTCTAGCGATTTGCACCATCGTGGTGCGACGAGGTGCTGTCAATCCGGCCAACGCGCCACCCTGTTGCCACATTATACTGTATGAGTCTGCGACGCCGACGGCTACCGATTCCGAATCATTCAAGACGGCACAGGCATCGGCATGCGCGGATTCGGATGGAATCTACGCGCCAGCGAGAAGCGAAAAATTGCGGAGTTTATCTAAATTCTCAGGCGGTGACGTCTCTCACGGACAGCCCATGACAAGCGATCAGTCACGCATGAGACGTGAACACCCCCCAGTTGCACCCAAGGCCGCACCACGATCGCCAAAGATCGTCATCGCCGATGCGCTGCCCGATTCCGCCGCCGACCTGCTGAGTCGGGAGGGCTGGGAGGTGGATGCCCGTGCCGGACGGCCACGGGACGAGTTGCTCCGTGACCTGAGGGACGCGGAGGGCTTGATCGTCCGCAGCAGCACCCAAGTGGATGCTAATCTGCTGGCCGCCGCCCCGCACCTCAAGGTGATCGCGAGAGCCGGTACCGGGGTCGATAACGTTGACTTGAATGCCGCTAGTGAGCGCGGCATTCTCGTGCTGAACGCCCCTGGCGCGAACAGCGTTAGCGTCGCCGAGCACACCTGTGCCCTCATGCTGACCCTAGGACGGTCCATCACGCGTGCCGACGCCGCCATGAAGAATGGCCAATGGACAAAACAGGCGCTCCTAGGTACTGAGCTGCAGGGTAAAACCCTCGGACTGGTCGGACTGGGCCGAATCGGTCAAGAAGTCGCGTCCCGCGCCCGCGCCTTTGGCATGCAGATCATCGCCCACGACCCCTACATCTCAGAACAGGTGGCAAAAGATTTTGACGCTGAGCTGGTGACTCTGGACGAGCTGTGCGAGCGTTCTGACTTCGTGAGCCTGCACGTGCCGACCACCGACGCAACCCATCAGATGTTCGACGCCGATCAACTCGCAAGGTGCAAGACCGGCTTGCGGCTCATCAACACCGCTCGAGGCGACCTTATCGACGAGTCCGCCTTAACGAACGCGATCGAATCAGGACAAATTGGCGGAGCCGGATTGGACGTGTTCGAGCGCGAGCCACCTATCGATTCCCGCCTCACCGCGCTGCCCGAGGTCGTGGCGACCCCGCATATCGCCGGCTCCACCAAAGAAGCTCAGGAACTGGTCAGCACCGAAGTCGCTGCGAGCGTTCGTGATTACTTGGGCCTCGGCATCGTGCGCAACGCCGTCAACCTTCCGTCAATTGCACCGGAAGACCTCAAGCGCCTGCAACCATTCGTCGACCTAGCCCAAAAGCTAGGAGCTTTCGTCGCACAATTGGCGACCGGCCGTACTCGGACGGTCGGCATCCGGTACTACGGCGACCTTGCAACGGGGAACAATGAGCCAATCGTCGCTGCCGTGCTGACAGGGCTCTTCCGGACGATGTTGTCCTCGACCGTTACCTTGATCAACGCGCGTACGGTAGCCGAAGCACGGGACGTAGAAGTGGTGGAATCGCGTAGCTCCAGACCTCGGAATTTCACGAGTCTCCTCTCGGTGAAACTCCACACCTCCGAGAGCGAACTGTGGGTCGAGGGTGCGATCTTCGAGCACGGTGGTGCCCGTATCATTCTGCTCGACGGCGTCGAGATCGAGGCCGACCTTGAGGGAAGCCATATTGTGATCCGAAATCTCGACGAACCTGGCGTCATAGGCACCGTCGGTTCGATCCTCGGCAAGGCCCAGGTCAACATCGCCCGCTTCGCCCTAGGCCGAGGCTCAGCCGGTGCCATCGCCGTCATCAACGTCGATGAACCGACGAACACCGACGACCGAAAGCTCGATGAGGGGCTGCTCGAATCCTTGCGGGCCGTGCCGGCCATCAGGGCAGCCGATCTCGTTCGAATCTAGTGTCTTCAGTCATGTCCCGGACAACGGCCACCGGGACTCCTCAGTAAAGTCCGGCATGGCCGCCACGGCAACAACAAAGACACATGTGTGGTAATATTCGCCGTGCACCCTGAAACAGCTTCGGACGCGCACAAGACCCTCACCGAATCTTCAACCGTCGCCGTGATCCCCGCTCGCTACGCGTCCTCACGGCTTCCGGGAAAACCACTCATCGAGATCGGCGGCCGACCGATGATCGAGCACGTTTACCGGCGTACTGCGTCGGTCTCGACACTCGACGCAGTGTTCGTGGCGACCGACGATGAGCGGATCGCGCAGGCGGTCGTAGCGTTTGGCGGCTGCGCTGAACGAACACGCGCGACGCATCGCTCTGGCACCGAACGAGTCGCCGAAGTCGCCGCGCGGCTTCCCTGCGCCATCGTGGTCAACGTACAAGGGGACGAACCGTTCATCGAGCCGTCGATGATCCAGCAGGCGCTCGTCCCATTCGCCGTAGACCCATCGGTGCAGATGTCCACGCTGCGTCGACGGATCGACGACCCTACAGAACTAAACAACCCGAACGTCGTGAAGGTTGTCGTCGATGGCCGTGGCGATGCCCTCTACTTCTCTCGCCAAGCGATCCCGTGTGCGAGTCCGAACACCAATTCGACAGCCTACAAACACATCGGACTCTACGTGTATCGTAGGAACTTTTTGCTCAAGTTGGCCGGATTGTCACCCATGCCACTCGAAGCTGCAGAATCGCTCGAACAACTTCGCGCGCTGGAGCACGGCTTTGCGATCAGGACCGTCGAAACCACGAGCGATTCACTGGGCGTGGACACAGCCGAGGACGTTGAACGAGCCCGCCGGGCCTTAACTTCTGGAGCTCGAATGTGAGCGAGACGCAGCAGAGGATCGATGGTCGCCCAACGAAGTACATCTTCGTGACGGGCGGCGTGGTGTCGTCGTTGGGTAAGGGACTAGCCGCGGCGTCCCTCGGGTGTTTACTCGAAGGCCACGGCTATAAAGTGACGATGTTGAAGTTCGACCCCTACGTTAACGTTGACCCCGGGACGATGAGCCCGTATCAACACGGCGAAGTCTACGTCACTGACGACGGTGCCGAGACTGACCTTGACCTCGGACACTACGAGCGGTTCACCCACACAATCACGACGCGTAATCACAACTGGACGACCGGAAAGATTTTTCTGTCAGTGATCGAGAAGGAACGCCGAGGCGATTACCTCGGTCGAACCGTGCAGGTTATCCCCCATGTCAGTGA
>DBHR01000069.1 GCA_002296225.1 Acidobacteria bacterium UBA823
ACCGTCCGCAGCGGGACACCGGTCCACCGTCCATTGCCGGAGAGACCGTTTATGGGACCTCTATTACCAGAGCATTCGAATCCGACGACGATTTCTCTACTGGGCATCGCGCGCAGTTCGTCGAGAGAAAGAGAGAGTGCCTGGTCGACTAAGCCAGAGACGTGCAACTGATAGGTGGCCGGGTCGATGACCGGGTGTCCGTAGTGCTGCGTCGTCGCGAACCGATCCCGCGGGGTGAACTGGCCGCGGATCCTCCGGATGTCAATGATGCGTCGCTCAGGACCACGCACGAGCGTGAGAGGGTCCGGTAAGTCGGTGAATGGCACGAGCGTCTCGCCCTGCGCGAGCGCGGGAAGAGCCCATTCCGGAACGCCGAGGAGGCTGAGGCCGGCCACCGTAAGGCCGCCTTTCAGGATGTCACGTCGGGTGCTCTGTATCGTCATCTCGGAACCCTTTCCGCGGGTGGTGGTGGCAGTTGACCGAAGAATATGCCATGCAGTTTTATCACGATCCGCTCGCCGCCGTCAGCAATAGCTCAGCGGCTTGGAGGTGTTTGGCCGGTGGGGGCGTCACCCGTTCGTCGCGACTGAAAGAACCGGCCGACGATACCGTTCCACGGAGGGATGGTGAACGAGACGGCTCCGAATGCCACTGACTGGCACGCTAGGCGAATGAACGGCTTTGGGTCGTCAGTGTTAATGTAGCCAAATTCTCGAATGCGATCCCGTTCGAGGTCCTCGACTGGGGACAGCTTTTCGGCGCCACCCAGCACACCGATCCAGCAGGTGCCACAGAAGGCCGACCGGCATTGCACGGGGATTGGCCCTTCCCTGACGATGCAGCGTGAGTTTCGTAAGTGGTGGTCGCGTTTATCGTTCGCCGCAGCGCCCGTCAGTGTCTGTCCGTGGATCAGCCGAAAACTGGCATCGGTCAGGTTTTCATCGAAGGTGACGGTCCATTTCTTGCCGAGGCCCCAAGAAAGCCCGAAACTCCATTGGCGGTCGTCGCGTGCACGTGCCTTCAGAATGCCATCAGGCGACTGTGCCAGTGCGGTTGCATGGAGCGAAACCGCACCCGGCAATGCGCGGAAAGCCTCCGCTTCAACCTGACGTAGCGTCATCACTCCGACCGCGCTGATCCCGAGTAGTAGTGACAGTTCAACGTCGAGTTGCTTGGCGGCACGCGTTGCGACGTCGGAGATGAGCTCAGTTAGGTCGGCAGGGACGCTATTTGTTTGGATGCGATCGAGTGTCACCTGTTTTACCGTCGGCCAGTATCGATGCCCGTAGAGAAAGCGGTGCGACGTGTCGATGTGGTCGTGCAGTCGGTAGCGTCCCATCAACACGAGTTTACGGGCGAGTGATTCTGGGTCCGTTTCTTTCTCGAATGCCTCTGCGAGGTCGAGCGGATAGAACCTGAACCAGATCCGTGTTGCCGTTTGGTCGACCGCGTGGATCTGTGGCAGCAGACGTTTGACGGATTCTTCCCAGTCACGCCAGGTCTGGCGACACAGGAAGGCCCGCAAGGACGTGTGGTGTTTTGTCATCTGTGTGAAACGCAAGAGCGTGAGTCGGGGTGCCAGGGTACGTGACTATCGTCTCGTTTGGTCATCCGTCGGCATCCAACACTGGATTTGTTTATCTCACTCGTGGTCTTGAGTTGCGCCCTCCGGTTGTCTCGGCGCGCAACCCCGGTCGAAAACAGCTGGATTATACGTGGATGAGCCTTGATCGGCGCAACGGGTATGATGGGTTCTCGCTGCAGAAGTGCTAGGAGGCTCAGCTATCCAGGAGATAGACATGCAACTTGTGACGCGTTCCATGGGACTTTCGTTTGTGCTCGGCATTGCGACCACGCTGATACTGACCGGGGTGGTCAATTCACAGCAGCTCGGTCGGCAGGTCTTCGATCCCGGTGGTCCGGGCACGGAGAACCCAAACCAGGCTTACAGCCGAGGTGTACGAATCGGTAGCACGCTCTATATCGCCGGGAATACCGGACAGGTTGAAAGCACGGGAAGCCTCGACGCGGACCTTGAGACGGAGATCCGAAGCCTACTGGACAGCTTCCAGAGTAACATCGAAGCGGGTGGTCTGACGATGGACGACTTGGTCTGGGTACAGGTATTTTGCACCGACCTCGCGCTCTACGACATGTTCAACGAAATCTACCGAAGCTATTTCACCGGGCCGCTGCCGTCACGTGCCTTCATCGGGACCAGCACGCTTCTCGGAAACTCGCACTTCGAAATCATGGGCACTGCGGTGGGCGAATAGACTGCGACCGCAGCACCGTGAGCCCGAGACGGTGCCTGCCTGCGGGGTATGGGTGCCCCCATACCCCACGTTCCCTTGACTCCGTTGACGGTTGTTAGGGGAGAGGCACCATGAGGTGCGCACTCGACGTGCCCGCCTGCATGAGAAACAGGACACCATCCGTTCGCTCAGCCGGCAGACTGAGGGATTCATGGGTTGCGAATGGCACCGTGACCGTCATGTGCGGTGTCGCACTTTCCTGGTCGTTGCCCCAGTTGTAGTAGTAAATCGCGCCGAACACCGGAAACTCCCGCGTACCATCCTCTTCGGCCGCGGCCATTAAAGCGTTAACCTCTTCGCGACTGTTCCCGGCTCGGGAGAGCGCGAGGTTTTGTGCGCGTCGTGCCAGGTTGCCCTTGTTGGTGCACTGCACAAAGAATGGGCGCCGTGGGTTTTCGCCGGAACGGTCCCAGCAGACGAAACCGTTGGTGCCTTCGCGGAGCACCACCTGGGAGCCGTCCTCATTCCAACTGACCACCGTAGCGTCAGCCTGAGCTCTGGCGGGCGCTGCTGACACCGCGCGCGCGATCAGTTCTTCCGTGGTTTGGGCATTCACGCTGGCGGACACGGCCAGCATTGCACAAGCGAGGAGCACGAGACGTTTCATTGGATAAACTCCATTCTTCAAAATTTCCTTATCTGGACACAGCGAGAAGTAGACTTGATTGTAGGTGGCTCAGCCCACGATGACAACAGGTGGGTCCTGGACCTTCCACTGGGCGGTGTATAGTCACGGCCTGCCATGCATTGGGGGACTTTGCAATGATGCGTTATCTGTTTGCGTTTGGTGCTTTGACGGCCATGCTCGCCTCAGCCGTTCCTGTCGTCTCACAGACATTCACTACCGACGATCCGGTTCTCCGGCAAATGTGGACGGAAGGGATGGAGAATTCCCAAACCCATTCTCTCGCCCAAGCTCTGTTTGACGAGATTGGCCCGCGTTTGACTGGGAGTCCCGGTCACGAAAGGGGGAACGAGTGGCTTGTCGGCATGTATGACAGCTGGGGTGTCCGGGCCGAGAATCAAGAGTACGGGACGTGGATGCGCTGGCGGCGCGGTCGGACGCATGTCGACCTCGTCGAGCCTAGGGTTCGTACCCTTGAGGCGACGGTGCTGGCGTGGAGTCCAGGGACCGGGGGTCAACCGGTGCGGGGTGAAGTGGTGATCATGCCGGACGTGCCGAACGTCGAAGAGTTCGAGGCGTGGCTACCGGACGTGCGCGGGAAATTTGTTGCCATCGCTTTTGCGCAGCCGACCTGTCGACCCGACGCGGACTGGGAGCGGTGGGCGACCGAGGAGTCGTTTACCGATATGCGAGAGGCCCGCAGCGCAGCGGAGCAGGCATGGCGGGATCAGATGAGCCGGGCGGGTTTTGAAATTCGAGGGCGTGGCTCGGAAACTGCGATTGCTCAGCGTTTCGAGCGTGCGGGTGCGGCTGGAGTGATCGCATCACGGTGGTCTCGAGGCTGGGGCGCGCATCAGATGTTCGCAGGAGGGACTGAGCGGATGCCAGCGCTGACGGCTGGTTGCGAGGATTACGGGTTATTGCACCGCCTGGCCTCGAACGGGCAGCATCCGGTCATCGAAATCACGTCCGATGCCGAGTTCCTCGGTGAGGGGCCAGTGTTTAACACTATTGCCAGAATTCCTGGGACAGAGTTTCCTGACGAGTACGTGGTGCTTTCGGCGCACTTCGACTCGTGGGATGCTGCGTCGGGCGCCACTGACAACGGGACGGGCACCCTCACCATGCTCGAGGCGATGCGTATTCTTCGGGCGTCCTATCCCAACCCGCGACGCACGATCCTTGTAGGACATTGGGGTGGAGAGGAACAAGGACTCAACGGCTCACGGGCTTTTGTTAACGACCATCCGGAGGTCGTCCAGAATCTCCAGGCCTTGTTTAATCAAGACAATGGCACCGGACGGATCGTGAACGTGTCCCATCAAGGGCTGATTGGCGCGTCCGGATACCTCGCGCGTTGGTTCTCCGGGCTACCGACCGAGTTCTCCGAGCAGGTGGAGTTCAGTTTTCCTGGGACGCCCGGCGGCGGCGGCAGCGACTATGCGTCGTTTATCTGCCATGGCGCGCCAGCCTTCAGTCTCAGGTCGCTCAACTGGAGTTACAGTCCCTACACTTGGCACACGAACCGGGATACCTTCGACAAGGTCATCTTCGCGGACCTCAAGCACAACGCGACCCTGTATGCCATGCTGGCCTACATGGCGTCTGAAGAGGAGGGACGCTTGCCCCGGGACCGTCGGACCGAGTTTCCGGTAAACCCGACGACGGGTGAGGCTGGCTCGTGGCCCGAGTGTCAACCTGCGCGCCGTGAGTGGTCACAGCGCCGGTAGGTAGTAGGAAGGCTCGGGTGAGTCCGAAAGTTCGCCCATCGCGGTAGCGCAGCGATCGTTCCGCAGTTCAGGGGTCGGTCGGCTCGAGTCGCACGATTGGCGTAAGCGCGCCGTCGCGGCCCTCCGTAGCGATGTAGATGTAGCCATCGGGACCCTCGCGGACGTCCCGAATACGCCCGATCCCTTGGACCAGCGTTTCTTCTTGCTCGACCTCCTGCGCGTCCATGCTAAGGGTGAGGCGCGCCAACTGCTGGCCGGCTAACCCACCGGCGAACATGTTTCCTCGCCATTTCGGAAAACGGGCGCCACTGTAGATCATCAACCCGGACGCCGCGATTGACGGCACCCAGAAGTGGTCTGGGTGCTGGATACCCTCGCGCATCGTGCCCTCATGAATCGCCAAGCCGGACCGGTAGTTCACGCCATACCCAACGACAGGCCAGCCGTAGTTCAACCCGGGCTCGATGCGGTTGAGCTCATCGCCTCCTTGGGGACCGTGCTCGGTGATCCAGACGTCGTGGGTATCGGGATGGATGGCCAGGCCTTGTGGATTGCGATGTCCGTAGCTCCAGATCTCAGGGCGCGCGTTGTCTTGGTCGACGAATGGGTTGTCATCCGGAACGCGGCCGTCGTCGTGGAGTCGGATCGTGGTGCCGTGGTGGTTCGAGACATCCTGGGCTGGGTGAGCTTCTAGGTCACCGCTCGCCCTCACTTGGCGTTCTCCGATGGTGATGAAGAGGTAGCCGTTGAGGTCGAATGCGAGTTTCCCGCCGTAATGTCCGTTGCCCTGTGATGCTGCTAGAAAAATTTCTTCGAGACCGGTCAACCGATCGTTCTCGAGCCGCGCGCGCACCACCCTTGTGGTCGAGCCGTCGGCATTGGGGTGGGCGTAGGACAGGTAAAGCAGGTGGTTCGAGGCGAACTCTGGATGGGGAAGGACCTCGAAGAGCCCGCCTTGTCCTACGGCGTGGACGTCCGGCACTCCCGGTACCACGGCCGGCAACAGGACGCCGTTCCGTACGACCCGAAGCCGTCCAGGTCGTTCCGTGACCAGCATGTCGCCGTCTGGCAGGAACGCTATCGACCATGGGATCTCGAGTCCTTCCACCACGGTCACCACGCGGTAAGCGTGCTGGGCTGAGCCAAAGACCTTCGACTGTGCCCACGCGGTCGTCGGCAAGGTTAGGAATAGGCCGGCAGTTATAAGCACCAGCGATTTTCGAATCATGTCACGCTCCTCGGTGAAGCCCCCGCGACCTACGCTGGGAACTTAAAACTTGAGACCCATACTACCGTGTCCGGCAGTGTCTGTGGGTGCAGGCCGTTCACTGTCCCGTGAGCGCTTACGGCTTGAGTTCGACAATACCGGAAAGGCCAGACAGGGCGGCGACCACATCGAGGCGCCCGGTCAGCGGTATAATTTCTCTTCGGCGTTTGAGAAACCAGGTTGCTGGTTTGCGGGACTTCCATGTCACTGCTCGAGTTCTTCGAATGGTTGGGGAATACGGCGTGGAGCGTCGCGCTCCTGGAGTCGATTTGGGTCTATCCCCTCGTGGAGACGACTCATGTGCTGACCTTATGTCTGTTTCTCGGGATGATCGCAACACTGGATTTACGCCTGGTGGGCTTGACGCTCCGGAATGTCCCTGTGTCTGAAGTGGCTGGACGGCTTTTGCCGTGGGCCTTCGTTGGCTTTGCGTTGATGGTTGTGAGTGGGGTGTTGTTGTTCTATTCCCACCCGGTGCGTGCATTCGAGAACGTGTTCTTTCGCATCAAGATGGTGATGCTCGTCTTGGCTGGTCTGAATGCATTTATCTTTCACACGACGGTGTATCGTCGCGTGACCGAATGGGATCGGTCACCAGTCACGCCGGTGAAGGCGCGACTGGCCGGCTATTTTTCGCTGATGTTATGGACAACAGTAGTAGTCTCGGGACGGATGCAGGCCTATAACTGGTTCAACTGATCTACCGCCGGCGATATGATTTTCTTACCCTTTTTCGAATGGTGTGGTGAAACGGCCGTCGGGATCGCAATCCGTGATTCTCTATGGCTGTTCCCGGTCATCGAGTGTGTCCACCTACTGGCGCTTGCCATGCTCGGCGGCGCCGTCCTGGTGGTCGACATGCGGCTGCTCGGCCTAGGGTTGCGGCGTCACCCGCTTGCCGAGCTCGCGCGGGAGGCCCAGCCGTGGCTGGTCGGCAGCCTGCTAGTGATGCTGGTCACGGGTGTGCTGCTCTTCACCTCTGAAACCCTCCGCGCCTACTACAGCCCGCCTTTCTGGTGGAAGATGCGGTTGCTCCTGCTCGCGATGCTCTTCACCTTTACGGTGCGACGTAAAGTCTTGCGGTCGGACGATGCCAGTGGGCAGCCGCTTTTCGGTAAGCTGGTGGCCGTGGTCTCGCTCAGCCTGTGGTTCGGCGTGGGGTTCTCAGGACGCTGGATTGCGTTCTATTAATCGCGGTTAGCGGATTCGGGTGGTGTTGTAGGTGTCGTGGTGGAAGGTATCGCTCCCTCCTCGTCATACCAGTAGAGCACGTGGCAGGTTTCGCAGGCATCATAAATCTCACCGCCCACCATAAATATGGCATCTGCGTCCTTGGCCTCTGCGGCCTCAAAGGCGACCCTAGCAGCCTCCACTAGTGCCTGAGACATAATCATCCAGGGACCCGCACCTTTGGCACGGTCGCCGACCATCAGGAGATTGCCCGACTCGGCTAGTACGAGCGCGCTGTTTCGTACGGCCGCCCACTCCTCGTCGTTCTTTGGGAAGATCTCTTCCGTACCCTTTGCGGTGATGATAGTACCGACTGACTCCCACACGACGTCGGCGGCGGGGTCGATCACCATTTCCATGAGTTGCTTGATATCGGCGACCGGTGTGAACGGAGGAGCTACCGGTGCGGGCGGTGCCGCATCACACCCGGTCATCAGTATCGCTCCCAAAGGCAATAGCTGAAGGAACCTGCGCATCACTCGCGGTCGTTCATTGTGGCTGGTCACGCCATGGCGGGGTCCAGAATTTGAGGCGACCCTCCCACAGAGACCTGTTGTTCTCATTGCACACATACTCCATGAGTTCGCCGTCAAAGGGTGTGAAGACTTTTTCATTGGTCCAGGGAGTGGTGTAGGTTTTTGGGTCATCCACAGTAATCGTGTAGTTGATATGGTCTGCGTCGATGCGCTCATAGGTCTCAATCAGGTGCAGGGCGTCGCTATGGGGATGACCGCGGGTATCGAGTCTGGTCCAACCGTTGAATCCGATTGTGTCCAGGACGAGCGTATCGCCCTCCCATCGGCCAACCGAGTGTCCGTACCAGGTCGGCTCAAGTTCCTCGGGATGACCGCGCCCGTCGACGTCGGCAACGAGAAACCAGTTGCCTAGCTCGAACAGAAACGCGATGTGCGTCTCGTTATGCATGATCCGCATCGGCCATGGACCGTTGATGGTCCGGGGTAAACCGAACGGCATGCAGTTCGCGGTGTAGTCGCCATCGGCCGGGTCGTAGTTCCACCAGTTTTCTAATCCCCATGCGGTGTACGGAAGCACCGAGGGTCCTTTGTGCCCGGGGCGAGGCTGGGTCACATTGGGAACGTAGGGGCGTTGCCAGATACCAGTTAGGTCGGGCCGGCCGTTCGGAAGCCGCGGTGTAGGTTCCGTCGGGGTAGCGGGACTGGTCTCCGTAGTGGCTTCTTGCGCAGTCTGTGCGACCGCCGGCGCGGGTGACCAAGGCACGAGGCCAACGAATGCGACCGCCGCAACGCAGCACATTCCCGGTGCTTTCATGGCAATGCCTCCTTCAAATTCAGTTGCTGCGCAGGATTCTAGGCGCAACCGCTTCACACGCCTGTCAGGCAGATACGGGTAGTCTACACTTAATTTCGTGGAAGCAGAGTGTGAGGCCCTGGCACTTGCGTTGGTTGGTTCGCACTGGCAAAATAGGTTCCGACGTTCACGCGTTGATGAGGTCTCGCATGCTGAGAGGGTGGCGATGAGAACTAGGTTACTCGCGGTTGTTGCTGGTCTTGGATTTCTTTTGGCCACCATACCGGTTGTTGCGCATCATTCTTTTTCCGCAGAATTCGACGCCAATTCACCGGTTGAGGTGACGGGGACCGTTCAGAAAATCGAGTGGCTGAATCCCCACGTCTGGTTCTTTCTGGACGAGGAGGACGACCAGGGCAACGTAACGAACTGGGCTATGGAAATGGGCAGTCCCAATCAGCTCGTGAGGGCTGGCTGGACGCGGCGTACGATGAACGTTGGTGACGTTGTCAGTATAGAAGGGAGTCGCGCTCGGGATGGCAGTGACACGGCGAGCACCAGGGTCGTCATTCTGACCAGCACGGGCAAACGGTTGTTCTCGGCGTCAAGTCAAAGACTGCCACGGTAAACGGCCGCTCAGGACTCTCGGCTTCAGTTCGCGTGTACGGGAGGGGCTCCTCCCGCTATTCCACTTAGGGCGCCAAGCGGTGTGCCAGTTGCCTGCGTAGTCGCAGTGGCTTCTACGGCTGGACAAGGCTCTCTGACACCCAGCCTCCACAGTCCGCGCCGATCACATTGAAGTAATACCGGTCTTCGGATTCGAGATACGTTGCGGCGATGACCCTCACCGGAGTTCTGTGCTCAAGCTCGCAGGTTGTTCCGGTTTGGGGACCTGCATCCCAGGCATCAATAATTGGGATCAGGAGTTCTGTGTCATTTCGATTATTGCCCGTGATTCGAACGTTGGCGCCAATAGTGATTGAGCCTCTAGGGGTTTCGACGACAGTAAGCGTCACCTGTTGAACGTTCGCTTCCGAGGCGGCGGCTTCCATCTTCTCTCGTTCTTCAACTTCGCCTACAACCTCGCTTAGCAGGAGTTCGCTGCGCCGATCGCCTGCCACTACCTCTGGCTCAGGAGTCGCTTCGGGATGTCCGGGTTCGGGAGGGGAGCAGCCGGCCGCTCCAACGAAGACTAGCCAGGCGGCGAGAGCACTACCTGGCGTGGTGGTTACGAAACCCATCGATTCTTAATCCGTGGGACGCACGGGTCGCTATGTCATTCAATCATTTCCGCTTTTAACTCTTCCTCGACGATCTCTCCCCCTTGGAGGCTGACGTAGTAGGCCTTGGCGTCTTCTCGTGTGTGCACCACTCTCTTCACTTCGTTGTCCGAAAAATAGATTCCTGCGTTGTTGTCGCAGGCGTATCCGGGTTTCAGCTCACCCGATTTGATCAGTCTGTGATACGTCGGCCGACGATTCTCTTCAGCGTCATAGTGAGGGGAGTGGCTCCCTTTAAGAAAACCTAGGCATTCGACCTTCGTCAATTCCTTTGGTCGGGAATCTGTCGTGCCCTCCTCGAACCAGCAGAGTGAGCCGGCGCTGGCACCGCCGAGCACGATCCCACGGTCCCAGGCCTTTCGGAGGACCTTGTCGATTCCATGGGCCTTCCAGATGACCTGCTGATTCAGCGTATTGCCGCCTGACACGACGATGCCATCCACGGACAACAAGACCTCTTCGAACGTCTGCGTCATGCGTCCGCTACTGATAAAGCTCGCCTGCACCGACGGGACGACATTCAACGGTGCGCAGTTTTCGTACCATCGAATAATGCCTGACTCGCGGTCAGCGGAGGCGGTCGGTAAATAACAGAGCTTCGGTCGCTCCTTACCCGTGAGGGACGCCATGTAGCGGAGGAAGGTTGTCCCGAAGCCTCCGCCGGCGATCAAGATCTTGCGGTTGTTCGCTTGCGAGGGTGTGCTGGGCCGTGACGCGGCGAGGGAGAGGTCTCCGACACCCAAGCCCATCACCCCCAATGCCGTCGAAACGAAGAATTCTCTTCTTTCCATGGTGTTGTCCGTTCCTTGGGAATGCTAACCGTAGGTTCCCTCCACGCCCCCATCTCGAAGCCGAAACGCCACGTCAAATCAGGTTGCGCGGCCTATACCGAGCCCGTGTTGAACGGGTAATTACCCGGGAACTAATCGGTGCACGCAGTGTACACTCTAACTTCGGCGCCCGGGTAGGCACTGCGCTCGCTTAATTGTAATGACGCCGTCCCGAGACGGCCCTTTGTGAGCCCACGCGCTCTAGGTCTGTGAATCCCAGCCGGGCTCTGCGTTGAACCGCCCGCCGGCCAGCCAAAGAATGTTCTTCATTCAGGTCGTCATGCCTACAGACAACCGATGACAAAATTCGCGTGCGTCATCGGTCTCGTTGCTGTCCTCGTTGCGCTTGCGCCCGGTGTGCGGGTCCAGGCACAGGCCATCGACCCGTTTACGATGCGGGCCGTCAAGACGGCCTCTCCGCCGACTGTCGATGGGGTGGTCGACGCCAACGAATGGCGAGACGCAGCGCGTGTGACAGATTTCATCCAATTCGAGCCAAACCGCGGAGAACCGTCCAAGTTCAAGACCGAGGTCACTGTGCTCTATGACGATGCGCATCTCTACGTCGCCTTCGTGGCGCACGACCCCGAGCCGGTCATGGGACAGATGACGCAGCGCGACGCGGAGCTCTGGAACGACGACTCGGTGCAGGTCTACCTTGATACGTTCCACGATGGTCGTTCTGGCTATTTCTTCATGACCAACGTGTTGGGCACCCAACTCGATGGGCGGCTGGCCGAGGATGGGATGACCAGCGATAACACTTGGGACGCGCCGTGGGTGTCAGTGACGCAACAGACCGACTTCGGATACACCGTCGAGGTCTCCATCTCGTTGGACACGCTGCAATACGCCGCCGGTGACGACACGACTTGGGGCATTAACTTTGGGCGTAGCCGCCGCCGCACGCTGGAACGCAGCTACTGGTCATGGCCGGTCGACCACTGGGGCCGGATGTCGCAGGCCGGTGATCTCATCGGTCTGAATCTGCCGTCGCCGGCTCGTCGTCATCAGGTGATTCCCTATGCGCTATCGCAAGCGCAAGAGGGCGGTTCACTGGATGCGTCGATCGGGTTGGATGCCCGCTACGCGCTCACTCCGCAGACCTCGGCGTATGTGACTGTGAACCCAGACTTCGCGACGATCGAGGCGGACCAAGAAGAGATCAACCTGACTCGCTTCGAGTTGAACCTGTCCGAGAAGCGACAGTTCTTTATTGAGGGGCAGGAACTGTTTGGGCAGCGGATCAGGACTTTTTACTCTCGTCGGATTGGGGACATCTCGGGTGGCGCGAAAGTCCTCGGCACTCAAGGTGGGTGGAACTTCGCGGGACTGTCTGCTCAAGGCGAGCTGCAAGGCTCGACCACCCGAGCGAACTACACGGTGGCGCGGGTACGGCGTGACGTGGCGACCCGTTCGAACCTTGGTTTCATGTTGGCCAATCGATCCCACGATGGTCGACAGCAGGGGTCGGTTGAAATTGATGCCAACCTATTCTTCACCGAGCATTTCGGGTTCACGGGGCAGTTCGTCAAGAGCTACGGCGAGCACGAAAAGGGCACCGTCGCGTTCTTCGCTCGGCCGTCCTATGACTCGCCCACCGCGCACGCGCATGTACGCATCACGCACCTTGGCGATAGGGTCGCGGACAACATCAATGCGGTCGGCTTCATCCGCGATGATGATCGTCGTGAGATCGACGGTGCCGTCAGAAAGACGCTCTGGGTTCGGGGCGGCGCTATCGAGCGTCTGCAGTACGGTTCGAACTACAACATTTACTGGGGACAGGCGGGCCTCCTGCGGAGCTGGAAGGTCGACGAGTCGCTTGAGTTTGACTGGCGGAACCGCTGGAGCACCTCCGTTAGCCACACTGAAGAGTTCAAGCGGTTCGAGAAAGACTTCCGGAATAGACAGACGAAGGTGGAGCTCGGTTACAACACGCGGTCCTATGAGTCGGTACGGGGCGGTTATTCGTTCGGCCGGAACTTCGACGCCGACTTCCAGCTCTTGAGCGCGGCTGCGAATTACACGGTGACCAAGGAGTTCTCGGTCGAATACGAGCTTCAGCGGTTGGAGCTTGACCCGGACCCGGAGAACGAGAGCACCTGGATCCACGTCCTTCGCGCCAACCAGTTCTTTACTCCAGATCTGTTTCTGCGTGTCTTCTTCCAGACGAACTCGGCGATTGACCGACGGAACATGCAGGCGGTCTTCGTCTACCGGTATCTGCCACCGTTCGGCACCGTGCAGGTCGCCTACCAGCGTGGAACCGCGAAGTTCGGTGAACGGTCCAACCAGGGAAACACGCTATTTGTTAAAATTACGACCGTCCTGTAATGAAAGTTTCTTGGAGAAATTCGATTGGTTAGCGGTAGAATCGGGGCCTCCACTGAGTTCGTCGTCGGCATCGGAAGGGCACTATGACCGGTCGCCACGCTCAGCTCATTGTCCTCGCCGTTCTCACTAATGCGGTGTTGAGTGTGCCGGTCTCTGCTCAGCAGGAACGGACATCGCAGGATCTCGCCGACCTACGCGCACGTGCCGACCAGGGTGATGGCACACTGCAGCACTTTCTCGGGCGACCCGATTGGCGGCTGAGCAGGGCGATGGAACTTCCCGGTTTGCCCTCCCGTTTGCCCTCCCGGAACTGTGGAGTCAGGTATATGAGTGGGAGAAGCCTTCGGCAGGACTGCTTCGAGGCGGTGCAGTGGTACCGAGGTGTGTTGAAGAACCACGCCGAAGCGCACCACTGGCTTCGGCTGGCGAGGGCACAGCGGGATCCCGTCCTGCGGTACAACCTCATTCGCAAGGCCGCCTGGCGGCTGAGTATGGGTTTTTAGTAGCGGGGGATTATGCCGAAGATTAATCAACTCTTCACGATGTGCATGTTGCTTGTGGTGCTTTTCCTAGTGGCCCCACCCACTCTTGCCCAGACGGCCACCGGGAACCTCAGAGGCACGGTCACGGGTCAAGGTGATGAACCGCTCGCCAAAGTCAAGGTGATGATTGAGTCTACGAAACCTCCCGTTATACGAATTGAGGACGAAACAGATGAGCGGGGCAGATTTAGTCAGATGGGTCTGCGACCGAGCGATTACGTTATCACTGTCGAGAAAGATGGCGAGCGTCAGAGGAAAGTAGTCAGGATTCAAACCGACACTGTTAGCCAGAACTTCTACCTCGACATCGCATCCGCAACGGCCCCGGTGACGTTTCTGGAAGTCTTGGCGCAGTTCAGACAGAAGGACCAAGTGGAGGAGTTGCGGGAGTTGTTCGCGCAGGGTGTTGAAGCGAATGCTGCTAAGAATTACCAAGAAGCGGTAACGAATTTCAACGCAGTTCTTACGATCGCAGCAGACTGCTATGACTGTTACTACTACCTCGGCTTGGTCTACTCTGCGTCGTCTCGTGACGCGGACGCGGTGACAGCGTTCACGCAGGCGGCGTCACTCAAACCCGAGTTCGCGGCGCCACATAGAAGGCTTGTGAATGTTTACAATCGTCAGCGAAAGTTCGATGAGGCTGGGCAAGCGTTTACCGCAGCCGCGCAGATAGCAGGGGAACTTGGCACAAATTCGAGGCAGCTCTTTGAGCGGGGCATGGGTTTTTGGACCGATTCAAAAGTTGTCGAGGCGAAGGTGTATTTCGAGCAGACCATTAGCCAGGATTCAAGGCATGCTGATGCTCACTATCACCTTGGGCTGACGAATTTGAGCCAAGGAAACTCGCCGGGGGCGGTGTCCGCACTTGAGCGATACCTCGAATTGGACCGAAACGGAGATTACGCCGACAGTGCCCGTGCAATGCTTGAGGTAATCAAGCAATAGCACTTCCACCCGCCAGCGAATCCGCCACGCGACAATGCCGGTCGGGGAGTTCCCTTACCGGTAGTCCGCTTGTAACGCCTGTTGTGTGGCCGTCTTCCGCACCTTGCTTCGGTGATTGTCAGGACCATGGGAAGACACCGCTGGCTGGTCACGCTAACCTATTTAGCCCCATTTTGTTTGTTCGTTGCAGTCTATGCCCCGAGAGTTGGTCACGGCTTCATTCAGGACGATTACGTCTGGATTCTGCAAAGCACAAGCCACGGGATAGCCGACCTAGCCGACCTGTTCCGGAGTGACAACGGCTTCTATCGCCCAGTTGTGGCACTCACCTTTGCGGCAAATGAATGGATGTTTGGCGCGGAGCCGCTCGGTTACGGCCTCACGAATGTTCTCCTGGCGGGCCTTTGTGCTTTGGCGATCGGTCGGCTTGGCGTCGCGTTCGGACTACCGCGAGGTGCGGCAACTCTCGCAGCGGCCATGTGGCTCCTGAATTTTCACGGAATCCGGATGGCGGTCCTGTGGGTCAGTGGGCGGACGGCGCTCGTCCTAACGTTGGCTGCGGTGCTCTCGGCGACCGCCCTCGTGCGAGGGCGCGGGGCCGTCTCCATTGCGTGGCTCGTGGTTGCGCTGTTCGCAAAGGAGGAGGCCGTCCTTCTACCAATCATCCTGTTGGGCTGGCTTGCCTTTCTCCAGCCCTGGCGCGGAAAAGCTTCGTGGATCCTGTGGATTGGCGGAGCCTTCGCTGCTGAGTGGGTCTACTTGACGGCACGGGCGATGACCGATGCCATGCTGCCGGGCACCGCACCGTCATTTTATCGCTTCGTGTTCAACCCGATCGCCGTCGCAGAAAATATCGTGTCATATGCCGACCGCGTGGCCACATTTCCGGTCCTTCTGACACTGCTTCTGTGGGCTATCTTGGGGCGACCCGGCATGTTCGCTGACTCTCGGACTCGGACGATGATCCGATGCGCTGCTCTTTGGGTCGTTGGAGCGTTTGGTCTCACAGTCTTCCTGCCCACGCGCTCAGATCTCTACGCATGTCTACCGGCCGTCGGCACCTGTCTCATTGCAGCCGCAGTCTGCGGGCACTTTTGGAAGACTTCGGCGGCGACGGCTCGATCACGTGCGCTTGTGGTCACTCTCGGTCTATGCATCATCTTGGGCCCGGTTTACCATTTGCGCACTGAGCGTTGGGTATCGACCGCCGAATTGGCCACTACGACTCTCGCGGATCTTGAGCGCGAGACGGCCTCGCTCCAAGATGGTGCGCATGTCGTGATCACGGACGATCGGAGCCAGCGAATAAACCTCGGATCGGCGTTCGGAACGCTTCTGAACGAAGCCTACGCGCTGAAGACAGGGCGACGTTTGAATTTGTGGATTGAACCACCCCCACCAAACATAGATGCAGCTGGGCTGGAGCCGCCATGTGCCACGTGTGTGGACCTTCGTCTCGGGTTAACTGAGGGGCGCCTACAGCAAACGACGCGGCTGAGCCACCTCAAGTGACTGGTGTGCGCTGAGTGTTTTTAAAAGGTGACACAAAGTGGCACACGCCCTCCACGTCAAACCCGCCATCGGCCAGAGATAAACTCTAATCCACCATCGGTCACCGAAGAGTGTTCTTCAGCGAAGCAGCATTATGGCAAATAAGATTTGAATAAAGTTATCTTGAAGGAGTCAGCGTGGCCAAACACCTCTTTTTCTTATCTATTTTCTCGTTGTTTTCATCTGCTATAAGTGGAGACACGAGCATTGCTCAAGTGTTTTCTCAGCACAACTTGAATGGCACCGTAGTGATTTCATCTATGAAATCGAACCAATCCTTCACACACAACGCCGCTCGTTCTTTTAGAGAAGTCTCTCCAGCGTCTACTTTCAAAATCATGAATACGCTGATTGCGCTTGAAGAGGAAGTAGCAACTAACAATGATGACATGTTTCTTTGGGATGGTGAGCAGCACTCAATTCAAAATTGGAACAGAAACCATTCCTTAAAGAGTGCCTTCAGAGTTTCCTGTGTTTGGTGTTATCAGTTATTGGCAAAGAAGATTGGGGCGCAAAAATATAGACGTTACTTAACTCTTTCCGAATATGGTGATTTGGATAGCAACTTTAATTTGACTGAATTTTGGCTTGATGGTTCTTTGAGAATTAACGCTGTAGAACAAGTTGGTTTCATCAAACAGGTTATTGAACGAAGCTCCCCA
>DBHR01000034.1:0-378 GCA_002296225.1 Acidobacteria bacterium UBA823
TGGCCGAAGCCCTTACCGAATCACTGGATTCTCGGTTCAACGATCGGGGTAACGGTGGACGACCAAGATCACGTTTGGATCATTCATCGCGGGGCTTCTTCGATGAGCGCGACAAATGAAACCCCCGTCCTCAACGACCCGCCCATCGGCGCAGAATGCTGTGAACCGGCACCGCCAGTGCTCGAGTTTGATCAGGCCGGCAATCTAGTCGGTTACTGGGGTGGTCCCGGTGACGGGTATGAATGGCCCCAGTCAAATCACGGCATCACCATCGACCACAAGGGCAACGTCTGGATCGGCGGCAATGGCGGTGACGATGCCCATGTGCTGAAGTTCACGCGTGACGGACAGTTCCTCCTCCAGGTTGGCAACGCGGGC
>DBHR01000034.1:706-951 GCA_002296225.1 Acidobacteria bacterium UBA823
GCAACGCGGGCAGCAACGACCAAGAAAACTTCGGCCGTGTCGCGAAAATCTTCGTGGATGGCGAAGCCAACGAGGCCTACTTGGCCGACGGCTACGGGAACCGTCGTGTCGCTGTCCTTGATGCTGACACCGGTACCTTCAAACGCTATTGGGGCGCCTACGGGAATCCGCCCGACGACACGATCACCGTCCGGTACGATCCGAATGCCCCACCGTCGCAGCAGTTTGGCAGCCCGGTCCACTGT
>DBHR01000034.1:1241-13003 GCA_002296225.1 Acidobacteria bacterium UBA823
CAGTTTGGCAGCCCGGTCCACTGTGCGGAACTGTCTGACGACCGCCTGCTCTACGTATGCGACCGGTCAAATGACCGCATACAGGTGTTCGAACCAGATGGTACCTATCAGGACGAGGTGATCGTCGCAGGGCAAACGCTCGGCTCTGGTTCGGTCTGGGACCTTGCCTTTTCAAAGGACCCGGACCAGACCTACCTCTATCTCGCCGACGGCTTGAACGAGAAGGTTTACATCATTCATCGTGACACGCTCGAGGTGTTGACGAGCTTCGGCGACGGTGGACGCCAGCCGAGTCAGTTCTTTGGCGTGCACAGTATCGCCACTGATTCGAAGGGCAACATTTACACCACAGAAACCTACGAGGGAAAACGGGTCCAGAAGTTCGTTTATAAAGGGATGGGTCCGGTCACTGAGCAGGACCAAGGGGCGGTGTGGCCGAGCGCCTCACAGTAAGAGGTCTCACCTATCGGATCCGGAGGCGCTCCATTCACCGTGGGGGCGCGATTCCACTAGCATCAGTGGCCGTCGTCGAGTAACTGCTCGACGGCGGCCGTCATCGTTTCGAAGCGCTCCGGCAGAAACCCCTCGACCCGAAGCCGTAGGCGGCCGGAGCGGTCGATGAGAACGCTCGTGGGAAAGACGATGACGCTATAGCGCTCGGCCAGACCGTCATCGAGCAACACCGGATAGCTCATCCCGAACTCTTCGACGAACGGCGGGAGAGCTGTGGGCTCGTCACCCCAATCGGCCCCAAGGATGATCAACCCACGGTCCCGCCATCGCTGATCCAGCGCAATCAATTCGGGGATCTCCTGCCGGCAGCTAGTGCACCAAACACCCCAAAAATTGATCAGTACGACCTTGCCGGTCAGGTCCGAGAGTCGGACGATGTTCCCGTCGAGATCAACCGCCTCGAAATTGATCGACGGTTCGTTTACAAGGTCGGCAGACCCGCCGTCTTCCTGAACCGCCGCAGACGCACCTAAGCCGCACAAGACCAAACACAAGGTCCCGAACGTCTTCACTCGATCAACACCTTGGCAACGCGCACTTGGGATGGGCCCTGGCGGGCATAGGCTTCCGTCCAAGTCACGTAGACGTCACCGCGAAAGACCGCCATCCGCGGAAAGCCACTGGCCCGGCCAGAACCGGTATGCGCAATCGGGTGGGATGGGCCAAGCCCGTCCGGCGGCAATAGACGCCTCAACTTCACAGCACCCTCGGCTCCTTCACCACCGCGTTCGAGCCAAGTCACAATGGCCTCGCCACCGAGCAACTCAATGTCGACGCGGCCCGCCGGTCGCCCGTCGTCGACTCGCATCACTTCATCGAAACTGGCCCCACTGTCACGTGAGAATTTCACCTGAACACGCGGATCGCCATCCGCCCCACTAAACCAGGCGACAGCCACGCGGTCGCCATCAGCCACCACCTGCGGACCGTTAACCGGGCATCCCGGGATCTCCCATCCGTCCTCGTGCAGCGTGACCGGCTCGGTCCAAACGCCATCGGCGTGCCGTACAACACTGATGTCCCGGATTTCGTCAGGTGATCGATCGCGGTAGGCGACGAGCAGACCGTCGGCCGTTCGTGCCATGCCCGTCTGACAGCACTCGCATATCCTGCCGTCAAGCTGGTGCTCGTCCTGGAACCGTCCATCCGCGAAGGTCGTGAACATCAGCGACATCTCGTTGTCGCGAGCGCCCTTGCGAAACTTCCGTCCGTCCAGCCACACCCCGGCGAAGCCCGATGTCCCGTATTCAGCCAGCGAGACGAAACCATGCTCGCTCAACGTTCCGTCGCGATGCGGACGCTGGGCTGGGCTCCACGTCGTTCCGCCGTCATCGGAGTGGGACATCCAGATGTCATACTGGTAGGTTCCGTTGGCTGCCTTCTCGAGCCAATGCGCGGCCAGCCGGTCGTTCGCAAACGGAAGCATCGACCCGAAATCAGCCCAATTCGCGAAGAACGCATCAGAGGTGCGGATCGTCCTCGCCTCGTTGAACTCCTGCCCGTCCCACATTGCAAAACGAAACGCGTGCCCATCAGGACGCGCCTCCAGCCAACTCAGGTAGAGTCCGGAGTCAGACGCTACAAGATTTCCGGTAATGCTAGACGCAGGCGCGGGTGACGCCAACTGCTTAACCGTTACGGGGTCTTGGGCCAGCACCGGGAAACACGTAAACACGACGGCGGCTACGCCGAACAACGCAACCCGTACGCGTCGACAGCAGGAGTCAAGAAGCGGACCAAAGGTGCGGAAGCATCGCATGCTAGCTAGCCGGATTATACCGCACCCGTTAGGCGCGGGTTGGGCTAATGTCTACCCGGATACCACGCCATTTGCCCTGCTGAAATCGCAGGATGCTGAGCGCGCACCGCGTCACGTGGCCGAGAACAATCGCGAGCCAGATATCGGTAGGCTCGAGCCCGCGAGTCGTCTGGAAGATGAGGCAGAGCCCGACCGGCACGACGACCTGCGACAAAATCGAGATATAGAGTGGTCCCTTCGTATCACCGGTGCCCTGGAGCGCCCCGGTAAACGTCATCGCCACGGTGACGAAAAGGCCCGAGACCGCCAGATACCCCAAGAGCTGACGCCCCAACTCCAATACCGGTCCGTCAGTCATGCCGAACACGGCCAACAGCGCGTCTGGCGCCAGGACGAACGCCGCGCCAATGACACTGGCCAAGCCGAGACCGAAGCCGGCGGCAAGCCGCGCGGACCGAGCGCTGCGACCCGGGTACCCGGCCCCGAGATTCTGACCCGTCATGGCCGATGCTGCGCTCATCAACCCCACCGACGTCCACGTGATGAAAGAAAAAAGGTTCGTATAACCAACCGCGTAGGCGGCCTGCGCCTCGGCGCTGAAGGTCAGCGCACCGATGAACCGGAGCATCAGCAGCCCACCTAAGTTCATCACGATCCCCTGAAAACCAGCGGGCAGCCCGAAACGGAAGAGCGACCTGATGAACACGAAGTCAGGCCTGAAAGACATCGTACGCGGGAATTGGATCACGAGCCGGTTCGACGCGAGTAAGTAAAGGAACACGAGACCTACCGTGCCGCTCGCGATCACCGTGCCCATCGCTGCACCGCGCGTGCCGAACGCCGGGACCGGGCCGATGCCCAAGATGAGCGTGATACTCAGAACGACGTTGAGCACGGTCATTAGGATGCCAAGCCGCATCGGTGTCTTCGCGTCGCCGGCCGCGCGCAACGCGCCGCTGAACAGGAAGAACATCAGCATGCCAAAGCTGAAAACAAACATGATCCGGATATACGGCAGTGCCTCGACCCGCACCTCGGGAGCCGCATTAATCAACTGCAGGAGCGACGGGGCGAAGTAATAACCGAGCGGCGCGAGGACGCCGAACGCCATCACCAGCGAGACGATAAACGCCTGATACACAGAACGGTTGACCTTGTCGTAATCGCCAGCGCCAGCAAAGCGAGCCACCAACACGCCCATTCCGGTGAAGATCGACGCTACGAAAACGATGACTAGGAGGAAGATTTGCATGCTCACGCCGATCGCGGCATTGCCGATGTGACCCACATAGTTCCCGATGAGCACCTGATCGATCAGGCCCTGGAATCCGCCGATGAGGTTCGTCAACATCGTCGGCCAGGCGAGTCGCCATACGGCGAGACCGAGCGGACCCTCAACGATCCGCCGGTCGAACGTTTTCGTGGGTCTTGTCGTGTCGGTCATTCAGCAGGCCACAACATCAGACATCAACCGCGGGAAACACCCAGTCGGACATGACAATCTTTCTAAAAGTCTAAACCGCGTCCACACCATCCGCCCATCATGCCATAGACGACTCTACAGTAGCGGACCCGTCCCTCGGCTCGGACAAAGAGTCGACAGAGGGGATTAACGCCCGCCTACCCACCCCGTTATGACTAAGCTGAGAGGACAGGGTTTCCCGAGCCAGCGTGAAGAACTAAGGCACCGAGGCATATGCTTATTACGACAGATTTTGCGGGTAAGATAGGTTTGGTTTTGGACCACCGGCGGCTCTGCTAAAATTTATTGTCTGCGGTGCTGATGTCCGGCGCTGTGAATCAAGAAACGAGGACGGAAAATGATAAAACGACGGACCGGGATGATGAGAGCTCTGGGTATGTGTGCGATGAACCTAGCTGTGGGGTTACTCGTGACCGTGCCAGTCAGCGCACAGAACACCCGCAACGACCTGCACGATGGTCCGCTCATCGAGGGGTTCGGCCGGCACGTCGACCTACCGAACGCCGATTTCGTCATGCGAACCGACGACAATATTTATAGAGTCGCTTTTGAGATCTCTCAGCCATTGAACGCCCCGGAACGGCCACACATGCGTCTAGAAGCCGCCGCGCGTTTCATGAACATGCATGCTCATGCCGGAATCCCCCAGGAAGACCTGCAAGTGAAACTGGTGTTGCATGGTGGAGGCACGCGGGCGGCGATGACAAACGAGGCATATCGGGAACGCTACGAGATGGACAACCCAAGCTTGCCGTTACTTGAGGCACTCTCGGATGCCGGAGTCGAGATCTTTCTCTGTGAGCAATCGCGCGTTCTCAATGGTCTTGATGCCAATGAAGTGTCGGCGCCTGTCAAGAGTGCCCTGTCGGCAATGACCGCCGTCGTGACGTTGCAGGCAGACGGCTATCAGTTCCTGACCTACTAAAACGCAAATGGAGACAACCCGATGAAACGTGTGGCACTGACCTGTACGATCCTTGTAGTTATCGCCAACCTCGCATCCGGACAAACCACTGAGGAGAAAATCTCTCAGGCTATCAAGGCCCTGCCAGAATCGATGCGAGCTGGAGCATCGGTAGTCGAGTACGACGCAATGGGCTATCGCACGGTTCTTCGGGAAGGAACAAACTCGCTGGTTTGCGAACCGGATGACCCCACTGTCGAGGGCTTCCGTGTTACCTGCTATCACCAGAACCGAATCGCCAGACTCAACTTCGAGCGACAGCTTGCAGCGAGCGGTAAATCCGCCGCGGAAGTCTTTCAAACTCGGAGCGCGAAGGTCGACGCCGGAGAATTACCACTCCCCGTAGCCGGGCAGATGGGCTATTTCCTTGGGGGCGCCAATGAAGCGAGCGCTGCACCGACTCGTTCGGTCCGCCTCCCCTACGCCACCGCTGCGTCGACAGGTTTACCGACGGGAACCGATGAGTCAGAAGGTGTCTGGCTGATGCAGGCAGGCACAAACCGTGCCCACATCATGATCGTCGGCACACCATCGGGCACTCCACCAATGGATTCTTCGACTGAAACCGACAAGGTGGCTACGGCCGTGCTCGCGGCACCAGCGGCCTTAAGGGCTGGTGCGACCGTCGTCGACTACGACGAGAACGGTGATCGCCACATCCTTCGCCAGGGGACCAACACCCTGGTCTGCGAGCCTGACGACCCCAACACGGAAGGGTTTACGGCGTGGTGTTACCAAGAGGGGCACGTGTCACGTGTGAACTTTGAGAAAAAGGTAGCTGCGGCTAGTAACGAACGCGCTGAGGTGTTTCGTCAGCGGGTGCAGGCTGTCGAGGCGGGAAAAATTCCCCTACCGGTAGCCGGCCAGATGCAGTACATCCTGTCAGGCGACAGTCTCGGGAATGCAACCCGTCGCGGCCAAGTGGCACGCCTCCCATACGCCACGTCGGCTTCAACCGGTCTACCGGAGGAACGAAGTCACGACGGCATCTGGCTGATGCAAGCAGGCACTAACCGCGCTCATATTATGATCATGCGTCCCTAGGAGAACTCTTGTCGTCACACAGCCGGGTTGCTCAACTACATCTCCTTTTCTAGCGCGACCATGAAATGAACCTAATGACCTCTCCTGCCAAGGGGTGTGCGCTATAGTAGGAATGGGACGTCCATGACGCAAATCACAAGACGGGGTGTGGCTGCGATGGTAGTCATCCTCCCGTTGACCGCCGCGCTTCGATGCTCGGCACCTTCAAGAGAATCGGTTCCTCCTACTGTCGAACTACCACGGATACCTCAAACCGGCGAATTCGGCCCAGCGTCTCACACCTACGAATTGGTTGGCCCACTGGTGCCGAAGACCACGACGATGGTCACGGCCTGGGACCTCCCCCAGAACCCCCTGACCGACCCCGCGCTCGACATACGTGCGGACGCCGACATGATCCGTCAGGGGTTTCAACTGTTCACCAACACACCAGAGGCGACGCCTCGCTTCACAGCCAGCGGCATGACATGCGCTAACTGTCATCTGAATCAGGGCCAGCGTGAGTTGGCGTTACCATTGGTCGGTACATCCGGGATGTTTCCCGAATACAACAACCGCGCAGGCCGGAGCTTCAGCCTCGAAGACCGGATTGTGGGATGTTTTTATCGCAGTGAGAACGCTGTGCATGGATCGGATAACGGTGGTCTCTCAGCCGCGCGCTCCGGGACAGTGCCCTCGCCCCCCACTGTTAACACGGACACACCCCTTCTCCCCAACGTAGATTCCGAAGAAGTCGTCGCGCTTGCCGCCTATCTACGGTATCTCTCAGAGGGCTACACGCCGGGTGAAGATCTGCCATGGCGGAAGAAGAATCGAATTCTTCGTGAGAGCCTTCTGCCAATCGATACGTTGGACCCGCAACGCGGAGAGGCGGTCTATACCGAATGGTGCGTGAACTGCCACGGCCCCGAAGGCCAGGGCGTGCAGGTCGGTGATAAAAAAGCGGGGCCGTTGTGGGGACCGCGGTCGTGGAACGATGGCGCTGGAATGGCCCGTTTCTATACGCTCGCCGGCTTCATTCGTTACGCGATGCCCTATCTCGACCCTGGTGTCCTTAGCGACGAAGACGCACAACACGTTTCTGCATTCATTATTTCAAAACCGCGGCCGTCCTATCCGTATAAGGACGAAGATTACCAGGTTGAGCCGCTACCGGTCGACGCGGCGTTCTACGGTTTTGACGACATCGAAGGCGTATCCGGCCACTCGCCGTAGCCGTAACAGGCTCACCCCAGACTATTCGTAGCGGGTACTCTGCAGGAAGTCGCGGATGCTGGTACTCCACCGGTCAAGGGTATGAGCCGGACCGACCACCTTTACGAAATACGGCCCGCCCGGCGTTTCGACAACCGCCGCTTCGAGTGTAAAACCGGGCTTCTCGTGCCGCACAGACGACCCGGGACGGACCTCAGCAACGTAGGTGCCACCTACAACAAGGTGCGTAACAGCGAGTCCCCCACCCGCCTCAAAGGTGTCCAGCTTGGCAACCTCCCGCGAAGGCTGACCGCTTGGCTGCTCGACCTGACCGAGCCACCGCTCAAGATTCGCTTCCACGCTGCCACCTGAGCCCCCGAAGTAGTACACAACCAGCGAGGCGTCTTCGCCATCACCCTGAACCTGCGGCAGGATGAACTCCGCGTATCGCATCGACGACCCGGGCTCGACCACTAGCCAACCCTCCGGCGCATCAAACCTGAGCGCACCCTGCGCAGAACTGACCGCGACCATG
Source organism: Acidobacteria bacterium UBA823 (assembly GCA_002296225.1). Classification (GTDB taxonomy): domain Bacteria; phylum Acidobacteriota; class Vicinamibacteria; order Vicinamibacterales; family UBA823; genus UBA823. The sequence goes on from DBHR01000034.1 coordinate 8,734, forward strand.
ACAACCGCCAAGAGCCACTTCGACACCATCTACTCCAAAAAAAACTGGGGGTCGTTCTACACGACCCCCAGCGATACCCAACAATTTCACACCGAGACGGATTACTGCGGTCGGATTTTCGTAAGTAAATCTATCGCCTGTCTTTTCTGTGCCGAGTCGTTCGGAGAAAGGTCAATGAACCTTTGAAAATCGTCGGCTGCCGGCTCGTAGTTCTCTTCACCCGATTGTCGATTGGACTGCACCCGAGCCATCCCCCGATAGTAATACGGCATCGCGGTATTTGACGACCGCCTGATCGCAACGCCCAGAACCCGAATCGCATGGCCATATTCCTCACGCTCCATCAGCGTGTTCGCACTAAGGTCGATAAACGCCGTCACCCAATCGCTAGGTAACGGACGACCGAGCCCATTGACGTAGCCGTGCATCCGCTGATACAGGCCCTCCTTGCCAGCCATCATCATCGCCTGCATCCCAATCTCGACCGGAAGCCCTGGATCCGTCGGCGGCGTCACATCGGCCCACCACGCAAGCATGGCGTCATATTCACTCAGTGCCTCTGAAAGCATATCCTCCGCTTCGTAGGTCTGTGCGATCGCGCCATGCAGATTCACGTTGTTCGGAAGCGAGAAGAGGAGCATCTGGTACTTTTCACGTGCACCACTATAATTGCGCGCTGCCATATCCGCTGACGCCTCGGCAACCAGATCCTGCATGGCCGGCAGGACGAACGCGAGGTCTTCGTTGCCACGTGGGAGAACCTCGACTTCCCGCTGGGAAATAATGTATCCAAGGTGGGTTCCGTTGACGGTGATCTGCCACATCCCGGCCTTCAAATCGTCAAGGTCGAAATCGCCGTTGCCACCGGCGAACTCCTGAGTCGGCCCCGTACCGGTTTCCAAGTAGACCGCTGTGACCGTGCTACCAGACAAGCCCTCTCCCGCGGCATTAGTCACCGAGCCGTCCAAGTCGACCCGACCCTTCCAATCCTGACCGTTGACCGCCACCGGCACTGCCAGCGCAACGAGCAGGACGACCACCAACCGTAATGCGTAATCCTTCACGTTAGCCCCCAAAACCCGAAAGTTTTTCTTAGCCCCCTGGGCTCCCAAGGGACAGACCACGACTAATTATAATTGACTCATAAAGCGGTGGTAAACCCTGTGTTCATCAGAAACCTAGGTAGTAGAAATTACCGCACTCAGGGCGAGACATCTACTTGCACATGGGCGTTCGTCCAGCAGCATTGGAACCCGCCACTGGCGCCAGATGAATCGTTCAGTTGTGCTCGTAGGATATATACGCCCGGGGCGCTAAAAGTAACGGTCGTGCTCGTCTCACCGGTTGCCTCGTCGGTTTCCGGTCGGGGTTCACTGAAGACGGCCTCCCCTTCGCCGCGATACTTGCTCCATCGGACCCGAACAGGAGCACCTTCAAGAACCCGCCGATTCGGGTCAACCTGCCCGTCGTCAGTCGCCCACAGGGTCAAGGTCAACGAGTCGTCCACCGCCGCTTCGTACTCAGCACTAATCCCAAGCGGGGGGCCGTGATGAAACTCGCCGGACGATATGAACTTGACCTGCGGCGGTGTGTTTCCCTGCGCCGGTTCAAGGTAGGGCTCAACTTCCCATAGCGGGTCGAGACCCATTGGCACTTGTGTGAGTTGTCCGTTCGCAACGATCGTCCAGGTGAGAGTCTGACCAAAAAAATCTGGCGGCACGTTAATGGAAAAGACGCCCCAAGCTCGGCGAGGCAGAAAGTGCGTAGGCTGGCCGTAGTCGGGACCACCAGGTTCAATCCTGTTGTCCGGCCCCACCGGAATATCGAGCACCTCCTCGGTATTCCGGTTGAAGTACCCCACGAGCAAGTGAATCTGCCCATCTGGAGTTCGGAACCAGCCCTCGTAGGCCGCGGTCACGCTTTGGCCAGAGGCTCGCATCGGCGCCAGTGGCAACTCTTGGGTTACTACCCGTTGTGGCACGGCTAGGAGGGCGACCACCAGAATCGCAGCAGCACTGACGCGTGTAATGAAAGTCCAACCTGCGGTCACAACGGGAACTCCTGTCTGGGGAGGGGCGTAATCGACACGGACGAACGCAAGACCGTTGTCGGTGCATCGACCGGCGGGGACACGCTCATCAACGCCCCCGCCGGAGATAACATCGAATAATTAGGGCTGCTGGTCAGTCAACGCAAGCTGGTTCGCTTCACGCTCAGCAATCTCAACCTCAAGATCTTCGTCACTCATGTAGGTGATGTTCACCCAGGCATGCGCCATCTCATCGACCGTTCGGTCACCCCAGCCGACCCATTGGTTGGGGTCAGGATTATCACGATTCGCTGAGGTGTTGTCGTGCCACGCCGTGACCCGCAGTAGGGTTCCCTTGGGCAGCAACGGCGCCGCATCGTCAGCGTAGACGTAGTTGTTATGCCAATCGAACTGGTATTTATCAACGTGGTTCAACATCCGGCGTCTACCGTCCGGAAGCAGTGCCTCCATCGACATCGCCTTACCACGAAGGTGCATGTGGGGTTGGAAGTTCTCAACACGACCGGCCTTCTTCAACGCAAAGAAGCCCTGGTGCACGGAAACGGTATTCGGAGGAATATCGAGGCCGCGACTTCCACCCTCAATGCCATGAATGAGATGTAACACCTGGCGATACTTGGGTGCGTAGCCCTTGGGATGAAAGTAGACTGCGAGCTCAGCTGAATTGGTAATCTCTTCGCCGACCGCGTGATAGTGAATATCCCACACAATCTTGGACTCAGGTAGCATGAGCTTACCGCTATCGGAACGGGTGATCTCGCCCTGCTTGCCAACAGCCCATTCCATAAAGAGCCCGGGACCGATGTCATCGGGATCATTCCCAATCATGAACTCTGGCTCTTCCTGTTGGAGTCGCGCGAGCGCATGATGAGTGATCCGTCGGCCTTCTGGGGTGGACGGCCGAATCTCAATCGCCCGAACCCACCGGGGCTCAGTTAACCCAGTCTCAACGACCGGCTTATACCAAACGTCCTGGGCCTGCGCAGGCATTGTGTACGCTGGCGATCGGATGATTAGGTCCGGCGGACCGAACAGCTCCTCATAATTCCATGTTTCACCCTCAGGCCAGGTCATCGGACGCGGCATATTCGCCAGGTCGCCCATCGGCGCACCGTTGTCGACCCACCGGACGATGGTGTCGATTTGCTCATCCGACAGGGACCGGTCATTCTTAAAATCCTGGATGCCGACACGCTGGTCCAAATGCCACGGAGGCATTTCACGTGACGCAATCACAGCCTTGATCCGCCGCGCCCATGGCCGCGTTTCACCATATGTCACAAGGGACATCGGTGCCATCGAGCCCTCACGGTGACACGCCTCGCACTTCTCCTGGAAGATCGGCGCAACATCACGCGCGAACGTGACCGATGGGTCAGACGATTGCGCCGACGCCGTCGAGGTCAGTACCGCCACCACACCAAGTGCAAGCACGCCCACACTTAGAACCTGCCCCATCCCGCTACGGACCTGTGCCTCTACCATCACGCACTCCCTTGCCAAATCATCCGGGTCAAATCTCGCGGGCCCGGAAGGCCTCGAACCATTGAGACCGATTACCGAAAGCCAGCGTAACCTTAAGTGGTCCAGATTTTACCGCGATTTCGGACAGGCCGCACCATTGGAATCAAAATGTTAAAAAATGGTGAGAAATTCACTAATTCTAGCCACGACCAGGGTCGAGGGAGTGGCTCGGAACACCGAATCACTGCACGAGTGCAAACCTCACAGGTCAGACCTTACCTGAGGCTCTTAGAACCGAAGAGCGGAAGACAATGGAGGTGAAGTACGAAGCTGCGCGCGCGCGGGGGCAGAATCAAATTACTGGATGGTTCGTGCTGGAAGTAGGACGAGTTAGGACGAGACCCACCTTTTTGTTTGCCTCTCACCCTCACTCTGACCACGAAACGGGCGAGTTAGAAACAGACCCACCTTCTTAAACACCTTTGCGGTCGAAACACTCGCTTTTGCGACACCCTTGGCGACCGTGGTGCTCACTTTCGCCACACCCTTGGCGACCGTGGTGCCCCCTTTCGCCACACCCTTGGCGACCGTGGTGCCCCCTTTCGCCACACCCTTACCGACTGCGCTACTCGCACGGGTAAAAACCCGCCATCCAGGCGCACCCGGCGCCGATGGATCGAACTCGCTAACCTGAGGAATCAGCGGATCGAGATTCGGCATAGCGTTCCGAGCCGGCCAGCGCGCGGCAGGCCGGTG
>DBHR01000090.1:0-4996 GCA_002296225.1 Acidobacteria bacterium UBA823
TGAGCTTCTGTGAACATTGTCAGGGCCAACGATTTGGCCGCTCTCGGGTTCTTCGGGCGCTTCGGGCGACTCATAAACGGCTACGTGTGAGGCCGGATGGTGACCGCGACGCCCAGACCATCGTTGCTGCGATTGAGGCTGTTCGCACGTTGGATATCCCGCATATTGAGTATGTTGAGGACGAAGTCATCCACTGAATGGGAGTTGTTTCCCCAAACCTTCTTACTGAAGGTGCGTCTCTTACGACTCCGAAATTCTTGAGACTCAAAGCGAGGCGAAGAGGTCAAACACCGGTAGGAAAATATGATGGGGTGAGTGAGGGGATTCGAACCCCCAACATCCGGTGCCACAGACCGGCGCTCTACCCTTGAGCTACACTCACCATGGATGGCCGGGGCAAGTCCACTGATGGGAACATGGCAGTTTAGCACAGCCCCCCGACCTTTCTGATAACCTAGCCCGCTTGTGGCGCGTCGCCGATAGACGGTCTGACGTGTTTCCGTTTCTAGGGCGATCAAAACAATTGAGGTGAAGTAATGCTAAATTCTCGCGGGTATTTAGTAACGGGATTTGCACTGGGAATTACGGTGGCGTTTGTTGCAGGGGCTGGAGTTGGGGCTCGCCTTGGCGCCCAGTCAGGCCACAGCGGACTCTACGGTGGCGCACGGCCGCTCGCACCGTATTCGCCTGGCGTGGATTCTGGAGAGACTGTCTATCTCTCTGGTCAAGTGGGGATCAACCCCGAGACCGGGAGTCTGCACGAGGGTCTACAGGCTCAAGCGCGTCAGGCTCTTTCGAATCTTGAGAGCCTGCTCACTGAAGCCGGCCTGACCAAGGACAGCGTTGTGCGTGCCACGGTCTATCTTGACGATATAAACAACTATCCGGCGCTAAACGAGGTCTACGGACAATTTTTTGAGGATGTGGACGTTAAACCGAGTCGCTCAACTGTGGGCGTTGCGGCACTACCGATCGGAGCGGCCGTCGAGATCGACTTCATCGCTGTGAAATAGCCTTCCCGGTTTTGTAGCATCCGACTACGCGCCGCCGAACTATTACTGGCTCTGCCACGCTTTGAGTTGCTGCGTCCAGGGTCCGACAAAATGACGGAAGAAGGGGCTATTAGGCGGAATCGCTGCCAACGCCTCAGCCATCATTTCGGCCGCGTCGTCAACCCGGCGGACGCCCGCGTATGCATAGGCCAGCGTCTGCATCACTTCGACATTATCGGGGTCTTCGGCGAGTGCTTGCTCAAGTGGCTGGACCGCGTTCTCTGCCTGACCGGCTGCGATCGCCAATTGAATCGTATATAGCGTGCCGAAGAAGTTGTATTCAGGAATCGTTTGGAGCACCTCGTAATCGCCAACAGCTTTCTCTAGATCTCCGAGTTCGAGGTGACAGCGGAGTCTCCAAACATGGGGTTCAGCATAAGTACCAGCCGATGCTGGTTGGGTCGTGTCCCATACCTGTAGTGCTTGCTCGAAATAAGGCACGGCCTCGCGACATCGGCCTAGGTGCATCAGGGCAACCCCTAGGTTGTTATACGCTTGAAAAAGTGTTGGGTCGGCTTCAATCGCTTGAGAAAAGTAGTTCACGTGCTTGACTGGGTCCCAAGTGTGCTGGCCCTTTTCAAAGTGCTGATTCGTGTGCATCCCCAACGGTCCCACGTTGGCGATGACCTCTCCTCGGGCGTTACGGGGATTCTGCGCTGTGGGTACGTAGCGACCGGTGTCGAGGTCAATCTCGTCGATCCGAGTGAGATAGAGGAGCACAAGCTCTTCTCGCATCTCGTACTTGAGGAGTTGCTGATAGGCGCGTCGCGCCTCAGGCATCCGTTCGTTTCTCAGATAAAGCGTAGCGAGAGATTCGAGGGCTAGTCTTCCAATAGGTCCATCGCGGTCGAGTTCGATCGCAGTTTGTAGCGCGACAATCGCTTTATTGGCGGAAACGGGATACGGACGATCCTCGCCCCAATATGCCACGCCAAGCAAATAGAAGGCCTCGGGAAGATTCGCGGTTGCAGCGGTTGCGACTTCAAGCTGGGTAATGGCTTCTCGATATTGCCGATCCTCAAGAGCAGCCCGGCCAAGCTCGAGTTCCGATTGACCGTCAGCTGCCAGAAGCGTGAAGGATATGGCTAAGGCGCACAATATTGGTGCACAACCGCGCGCTGAGTTTCGGAGGAGAGTTGACGACCGATTTGTGCGCAACAACGTTCTCCGACCTTCAGCGGTCGACTGTTTCGAGCCCAACATTCACGTTCGGTTCCACCGCCAGGGAGTCGAGATCGTGCTGCGCACGGAAGAGCCCCTTTAGGTCATCCAAGATGATATAGCCGGCGGGCACCAGCATGAGAGTGATGAAGGTGGAAAAGACCACACCGAAGGCAAGCGAGATCGCCATAGGGATCAGAAACTGTGCTTGCAGGCTGGTCTCCAACATAAGTGGCAGCAATCCGAAGAATGTCGTCAGCGAAGTCAACAGGATCGGCCGGAAGCGGGCGACTCCTGCCTCGCGTACGGCACGAGCCAGGCTACCGGCTTGGCGACGGAACCGGTTGATAAAGTCCACCATGACGAGGCTATCGTTGACGACAACGCCAGCGAGTGCGACTAGGCCAAACATCGACAACAAGCTAATGTCCTTGCCCATGATGAGGTGACCCCACGTCGCGCCCACAAGTCCAAAGGGAATTGCCGACATAATGATGAGCGGCTGCGAGTACGATTTGAGAGGCACGGCCAATAGCAGATAGATGACCAACAAGGCCACCACAAAGCCCTGCGTCAAGCCGCTTGTTGAATCACGCAACTCAGTCTGTTGCCCCGCGAAGGAGTAGCGGATGTCCGGGAATGGCAGGAGGAGTTCAGGCAGGACGCGGGCATCTAAGTCGGCAACGATGTCACCGGCTGTGGTGGTTGTTTCGTCCACTGCTGCGGTGACGTTGAGAGCCCGTTGTCGATCAACCCTTTTAATTGAAGCGAAGCCACGACCTGGCTCGACTCGAGCGACCTGCGAAAACGGGACCTGCTGACCATCGGGAGTCCGGATCCGCATATTTTCGAGATCGCCAACTGACCGGCGTTCCGCTTTAGGGTAGCGTACCATCACCCGGACATCATCGCGGCCACGCTGAATGCGTTGTGCCTCCTCACCGTAGAACGCCTGTCTGACTTGGCGGGCGAGGTCCTGGAGGGACAGTCCGAGCACCTCCGCGGTCGGCTCGATGTTTAGCTTGATTTCCTGTTTACCCTGCCGAAACGAGTCGGCGATATCGTAAACGCCAGCGTATCTTGTTAACTGAGTCTTCACCAGGTCGCTGGCGGCTCGCAACTCGTCGATGTCCGAGCCGGTGAGTTGCACATTGATCGGGTCACCGCCTGCCATGAACAGTTCAGCGTCAAAATCCACTTCGATGGCGTCGGGAATTGTGCCGACCAGTTCACGCCAGCGGTTCAGGGCCTCCGCACTCCCGATGCCGCGCTCGTCAGCTGCAGTCAACTCAATGAAGATTCCGCCGAGGTGGGAGGCGCCACTCGTCTGGCCGCCAGGCCCCATCGGGCTGGCCATCATATTCGGTGAACTGCTACCAACTAGACTGTAGACATACTGGAAGAGCTCTCGTCCATTTTCTGCCCTGAATTCCGTGCGGAGTATCTCCGCCGTCTCTTCTAGGTGACGCACGGCGCCCTCGGTCACCTCAACCGGTGTTCCTTGGGGCATGGTGACCGACGCCGACAGGTAGTCGGCGTCAACGGGCGGCATGAAGACGACGCGGACCCAGCCGCCTCCCACAAGACCGACAGTGAGCAGCAAGACGGCGATGGCGATGGCCACCGTCAAATAGCGCATTTGAATGCCGTGTTCGAGTAGCGGCCGATAAACCCGGTCGATAAACCGTTTAAGTGCGCCGTCAATCCGATTCCGCATCCGCTGAGCCCAGGTGTTTCGGGGCGGGCGGGGTGTTCCATGCGCCAGGTGGGCAGGCAATATTAGCTGCGATTCGATTAGGGAAAAGAACAGACACGGAATGACCACCAGTGGCATGGTGACCATCATCTTGCCCATAATGCCTGGCACCACCAGCAACGGCGCGAACGCTGCGATTGAGGTGAGGACTGCGAAGATAACCGGTATGGCAACTTCGTTAGTGCCTTCGATTGCTCCGCGCAATCGGTCGCCGTGGCGTTGCTGATGCGCGTACACGTTCTCGCCGACGATGATGGCGTCGTCAACTAGGATGCCCAGTACGACGATGAAGGCAAAAAGCGACATCATGTTCAGCGACACGTCGAAGCTAGGAAGTACCCATAAGGCGCCAAGAAACGAAATTGGGATGCCGAGACTGACCCAGAATGCCAGGCTAAACCTAAGGAAAAGCGTCAGGACCATAAAGACCAGAGCGAATCCGGTGAGGCCATTCCTGACGAGGAGGTTCAGCCGCTCTTTTAGAATGATCGCCTGGTCACCAAACGTCGTCAAAGACACGCCTTCGGGCATCTGAGGGCGCATGGTGTTCACGTAGGTGTGGACGGTATCCGACACGTCGATCGCACCCTGATCGCCAGTGCGGGAGACCTGGATAATGAGCGCGGGCTCGCCCTCAAATCGTGAGAACTGGACGGTGTCTTCAAATCCGTCAATGACGGTGGCGATATTGCCTAGCGTCAGATGACTACCGTCCGTTCGAGTCAGGAGTACGAGGTTTTCAAATTCGTGCCCGCGATAGGCTTGGCCTTTGGTTCGAAGCAAGAACTCGCCACCATCCGTCTTCACGGAACCGCCTGGCAGGTCGAGCGATGAGCGGCGTACAGCTTGCGCGACCTCGTCGAACGTCAAACCGTGGCGGCGCAGTAACGTTTCGGATATTTCGATTGAAATTTCGTAGGGGCGAGCGTTGGCTAGGTCGACCTGAGTAATGCCGGGTAGAGCGGTGATATCGTCACGGACCCGCTCGGCCATCGCTTTTAGACTGACTTCATCGATATGGCCATGA
>DBHR01000090.1:5204-7866 GCA_002296225.1 Acidobacteria bacterium UBA823
AATTTCGTAGGGGCGAGCGTTGGCCAGCTCAACCTGTGTAATGCCGGGGAGAGCCGTGATGTCGTCGCGGACCTGCTCGGCCAATGCTTTTAGGCTGAACTCATCGAGATAGCCATGTACAGCCACGCTGATCACTTGGCTACGATTGGTAATCTCTTGAATGATCGGCTTCTCGGTTTCTTCGGGAAATGTTTCGATGGCGTCGACGCGCGATTTCACGTCATCCAGTACCTTGCGGACGTCGGCACCGGCTTCGAGCTCGACCGTGACCAGCCCTGAGCCTTCGCTGGCGGTGGAGGAGACTCGCTTAATGCCGTCAAGTCCCTGGATCGCCTCCTCGACGCGGATGCAGACGCCCTCCTCGACTTCCTCTGGTGCCGCACCGCGATAGGGCACTTGCACCGTGATCATGTCGAGCGAAAACTCCGGCATGACCTCGCGCTTGACCGTAAAGGCGGTAAACAATCCGCCAGCCAGGATCAACACCATTAACAGGTTGGCGGCCACAGCGTTACGTGCGAACCAGTTAACGGCTCCCTTCATGGCACGTGTTTTTCGTCGGTGTTGACGATCGGCGGGATATCTTGGCTCCCGAGAGTACTTGTCCGCACTTCCATCCCATCAGACACGGCCTCGACCGGCGAGACGTTCACGCGATCACCCGTCTCTAGCCCACCGAGGATGAACAGCTCGTTGGTCGTGGCGCGTAGCACTTCAACGTCTCGAAACCTGAGCCGGCTGTTCACATCGACGACAAGCACTTGACTCGGACCGCGCAACGCGGCACGCGGCACGATGGCGACGTGTTCGACTGTCCGTCCTACGATCTCTGCCTCGACAAACATGCCAGCCGCCAAGGGGGGACGCGTCGGGTCAGGCCCGCGACCGTAGGGGTTCTGTACCTCGGCGACGACGTGCACCATTCGCGTTTGAGGGTCGATTTCGCCTTCGGTACGCACGATACGGCCCTGCCACTCGTGGATTCGGCCTGCGAATTCCGCGCGTAAGGTCACGGCGGGTCCCCGGATACGACCTGACTCGCCGCGGTAATTCAGCGGAAGGTCCAGATAGGCGAGGTCCTCGTTGGGGAGCGGAAGCCGGACTTCAGCAGCGTCGACCGCGTAGATGCGAGCTACCGGCGCGCCCACTGTTACGAATTGCCCGACGTCGACGTTTTTCTGGCGGACACGACCCGAAAAAGGTGCGCGTACTTCCGTGCGTTCTAAGTTTCGCTGAGCGGTCTCGAGATTGGCCTTTGCAGCAGCCAATTCAGCTTTTGCGCTGGCGATTTGCGGCTCGCGCAGTGTAAGCGACCGTGCCTGCCCGGTGCCGACCCGGTCCCAACCCCATTGGGCCACCTCAGCCTCGGCTTCCTCCTGCGCGATGTGGAGCCTGGCGCTTTCGACCTCTGCGTTGCGCTGGACGAGAGCTTGTTCGTAGTCATGCGGGTCCGTCTTGAATAGGACGTCACCTGCTTCAAAGAAGCCACCGGCGACGAACGACGGTGAGACATCAATGATGCGTCCAGAGACCTCGGGGACAAGTTGGCTCTGAGTGCGGGGCTCAACCGTACCTTGACTCTTGACGGTGAGGGTGACCTCGGTCAGCTCTACTTCCACAACACGCACTTGGGGAATGATCACTATCGGCGGCCGTGTCGGCGCATCAGGTCTGAGGTCCACCATTGTGCGAGCACCGAGAGCGGCCGCTACGATGATGGCAACGGGTAGTAGAATTTGAAAAGTACGCTTGACTCCGCGATTCATCCCGGCTCTCTTTCCTGTTTATGATAGGTGATCTTAACTGGTGCGAGAACGCCGAGGCCGCAGAAAGCCTTACACAGAGAATGACTGAGGTAGTGGCTCGTGCGTTTACTTGTTTGAGTTGTTCCGCATGCCGACCCGAGCGGGCACGCGTGCTATTCAATGTTAGACTAGCGCTTCGACGAGGTCGCTGGAACGAGCCGGCAACCCTCTGAAGTGTGGTAATCTCGCCGCTTACAGTAGTAGGCTATCGCGAAACCTCAGCACGAAACCGAGAGCCGACAGTCATGGCCGATCAAGGAGCTTGTCCTTTTCCCGAAGGCGGCAGCGCCCCTTCGAGGCGAGAGTTCATTAAGAGCGTCATTGCGTCTGGGGTGGCGGTGTCGAGCGTCGCCTACGTGTCCACTGCTTGGGCGCAATCAGCGCCTGGTCGCGCGGCGGGGGTGGAGCGCCTCCTTTCGCTGAACGTGAACGGGCAGACCCGTCGGGTGGATGTGCTCCCGAATGAAACGCTTGCGATGACCCTCCGCTATAAGCTCGGCTTGACCGGGACGAAGCTCGGCTGCGATCGTGCCGAGTGCGGTGCCTGCACCGTCCTGATTGACGACATCGCCCACTACTCATGTTCCACCCTCACGCACCGCGTCCGTGGGCGCCAGATTACGACTGTTGAAGGCCTTGAGAGTCCGTCGGGTGAGTTGCATCCGGTACAACAGGCGTTTATCGACGAGCTCGGTCCACAGTGCGGCTTCTGCACTCCAGGACAGGTGTTATCAGGTGTAGCGCTGCTCAGAGCTAATCCGAAGCCCACGCGCGAGGAAGCACGTGCGGCGATGGCGGGGAATCTCTGCCGGTGTGGCGCCTACGATCATTACTTAAACGGCGTCATGCGTGCGGCG
>DBHR01000090.1:8186-27205 GCA_002296225.1 Acidobacteria bacterium UBA823
GAAGGGAGCCTGAGATGGCGAATGCACTGATTGGCAAGGACTTTACACCGCCAGACGTGCGCGGGAAGGTGACCGGGAGGGCGAAATACGCAGAGGACTTCCGCGCCGAGGGAATGCTTTTCTGCCGGCTGCTTACCAGTCCGATGCCACATGGACGAGTGCGGAATATCGACGCCTCCGCGGCGCTCGCGATGGAGGGCGTGATCGCGATATTAACGGCCGATGAAGTGCCGGAGATACCGGCGCCTGGTAATCCGATTTTGACAAACGAGCCGCTCTATGTTGGCGAACCGATCCTGGCGGTTGCGGCAGTTGACGAAACGCTCGCCGAGGAAGCAATCGCGAAGATCAAGGTTGACCTGGAGCCGTTGCCATTTACCGTCGACCCGCTTGAGAGTCTTCGCCCGGGTGGACCCAATGCTCGCGGTAGTGCCAACACTGTCGTGTCAGGTGAGGGACTGAAAGAGATCAAGTGGACTACGGAAGACTTTGACGCGGTCGCCGATGGTGAACTGCCGATGGGCGAGCCAACTGCGACGTGGTCGTACGGCGACATCGAGGAGGGTTTTTCGGGCGCCGCGGTCGTACTCGATGAAACGTTTGTGACTGCGGGTACATCGCACCACTCCATGGAACCCCGCACGGCTATGGCCTACTGGCAGAACGAGAAGTGCCACATCTATGGGTCTACTCAGAGCCAGAGCTTCGTCGTGCCGGGACTGGCTCGTTACCTCGGGCTTGAACCGGACAACGTCGTATACGTGGGTGAGAACTGTGGCGGTGGATTTGGGTCAAAGGGCGCTGCCTATCCAACTATGGTAATCCCGGCCCTAATGGCGAAGAAAACGGGACGGCCAGTGATGATGCGGATCAGCCGCGCCGAGGAGTATGCCATCGGCTCGGCCAGGCCAGGCTTCCAGGGGCGCGTCAAGTTGGGGTTCCGAGAAGATGGTCGGCTATTGGCGTGCGACCTCTATGTGGTCCAGGAGAACGGTCCGAACGGCGGCTTCGGTGATATGTCGGCTGCGGCCAGTGCGATATCGATCGTCTATACCCCGGTGGCTATGCGGTTCCGCGGAGCGTCAGTGCTGACTAACACACCGCCCCGAGGCGCCCAACGTGGTCCTGGGCAGAACCAGATCGCGAATGCCATAGAGCCGCTTTTCGATAAAGCGGCACGGAAACTTAGTGTCGATCGGTTTGCAATCCGCCGGGTCAATGCGCCCGATCATGACTCCCGATATGGGGCAAACCGGGGGGCCATTACCAGCGCCTACCTGGGAGAAGCGCTGGATAAGGGTGCCGAAAAGTTCGACTGGCAAAAGAAGCAAGCCCAGAGCGGTCAACGGCGTGGGTCGAAGGTGATCGGTGTTGGGATCGGTCAGGCATTTCACTCCGCTGGGTCGAATGGTTTCGACGGACTGGTGCGGCTAACGCCTGAAGGCAAACTTCACATTCACACTGGCGTTGGCAACCTGGGCACCTATTCGTATGCAGGTACCTCACGGGTAGCAGCTGAGGTGCTGAAGTGTGACTGGAAAAACTGCGTCATTGAGCGGGGTGATTCGAGCATCGGCCTGCCATGGAACCTCGGGCAATTTGGCAGCAACACGTCGTTCACGATGTCGCGCACAAATTACGCTGCGGCGATGGATGCCGTCGGGAAGCTCAAGGAGATCGCGGCTCGCGATTTGGGCGGTGCTCCAGACAATTACGAGATCGGGAACGAAGCGGTGTTCCGACGGAGCAATCCATCGCGGCGGATGACCTATGCGGCGGCCGCCAAACGGGCCATCCAGTTGGGCGGTAAGTTTTGCGGCCACGAGATGGCTGATGACCTCAACCCGATGACGAAGGCTGCCGTCCGAGGCTTGGCCGGCACAGGATTAGTCGGTGTGGCCAAGGACAACCTGCCGCGCACTGGAATGGTGCCGGCGCTGGCTGCTGGATTCATCCAGATTGAGTTGGACTTGGAGACCGGTAAGTTTGAGATCCTTGATTACCTCGGTGTTGCTGACTGTGGAACCGTCATTCATCCGCAAGGCCTCGCAGCGCAGATCCGGAGCGGTGCGGTTATGGGATTCGGCATGGCGTCACTCGAGCGTCAGGTCTACGACCCGCACTACGGCCTGCCTCGTTCGGTTGGTTTGTATCAGGCCAAGCCGCCGTCCTACTTGGACGTGGCAGTTGGGATGGGGGCGGAGGCGGTGGACCAGCCAGACCCGCAAAACCCAATGGGCACCAAGGGGATCGGCGAGCCCTTGATGGGATGTGCCAGTGCGGCTCTGTTGTGTGCGATCTCCGACGCGCTGGGAGGCCACTACTTCAACCGGTCGCCGGTCTTACCCGACATGATCATCAATGCGGCGTCGCAGCGTCCGCAGTCCCACACGCCGTTACAAGTCAACACCGACTGAGAAACCCTCATGGCGAATGACATGATGCCGCATTTCGAGTTGCTCCAGCCAGCGGACCTGGAGACCGCACTGGAGCACGTGGAGCGCTTGGGCGAGCGCGGCTGGATATTAGCCGGGGGACACGACAGCCTTGGCTGGTTTAAGGAGCGTACCAAGCAACCAGGCACAGTGATTGACCTCGAGGGTATAGCCGAACTCAAGGGCATTCGGCAGGCGTCCGAGGGTATCGAGATTGGTGCTTTGACGACGCTGACCGAGATCGAGCGGCACCCGATGCTGCAGGAGCGCTACGGCCTGCTCGCGGACGCCGCCCGTCGCGTGGCGAGTCCGCAGATCCGCAATACTGGCACGCTCGGTGGCAATCTCTGCCAAGACACGAGGTGCTGGTACTATCGCTACGGCCTCAACTGCTACCGGGCCGGGGGCAACATTTGCTACGCTGACACGCCGGTCGCCATGAACCGGGAACACTGCATCTTCGATGCCGATCGATGCGTGGCGGTGTCACCCTCCGATACGGCGCCAGCGTTGGTCGCCCTAGACGCGTCGATGGTCATTCGCAGCTTGCACGGCGAGCGCGTTGTGAGTGCAGAGGAATTCTTCATGGCACCGGCCGTGGACATCACTCGGATGACCGTGCTTAAGCCCGGTGAAATCCTTACAACCATCAGGCTCCCTGAGACGTGGGCCGGTGCCAGCTTCTACTTTGAGAAAGTTGCGGACCGGAACGCGTGGGACTTCGCACTGGTGAGCGTGGCCACTGCGATGCGGGTCAACAGTGCTGGCACGATCGAGGACGCGCGCATTGCATGCGGCGCTGTGCAGTGCACGCCACGCCGTCTTACAGACGTCGAAAATCTGGTTAAGGGCCGGACGCAAAACGAAGAGACCGCGGGGCTCGCCGCCGCGGCTGCTGCCGAGGAGGCGAGACCTTTGAATTACAACCACTACAAGATTCCGCTCCTGCAGAATCTTGTGAAGCGGTCCGTACGCGACATCTGAGACTCGAGCCCGACTTCCTCCGGAAAACCGTTCGACGTCGGTGGGTAGGCCAATCGTTTACGGTGATACGTTGCCTTCTGGAACGAGCACACGGATAATTCCATCGCGCTTGTTCAGCACAAAGACCTGATTCTCTGGTCCAAGACCGAGACGCATGTCGGCGCGGGTGGCCGGTTCCTTCCCTTGTGCGGTGTTTTTCTCCTGAATCAACTGAAGGAGCGTCTTTGGGCCATCCCCGTTGTCGAACAGAATGCGGTGAATGGCGTCCTGTCCACCAACGGGGAGGTCGTCGGCGGAAAAGCCGAAGACCTCGCCGCTAGGGTTGTCACCAAACAGCACTAGGTTGGTGAGTTGAGGAATCGTGGTCGCGCGGTAGACATAGACACCGGTTGCCGCGGAACTTCGCTGGAGGAGCGGGTCGAGTTGCCCGTACTCGACCACAGGATACGTCATCTGGGCATCGCCACGTTGGTTAGCGAGACTGACCTCGCGACGGCTGATGAACGCGAAACTGCCCTCCCAGTCGTTCCAGCCGAGGTTGGCACCGGCCGTAACGAGACTGACCTCTTCTACGATGTTCTGGCCGATGTCGGCGACCAACATGTTGCCGGTGGTCGAGTCCCAGGCAAAGCGTTGGGGGTTGCGTACACCCAAGGCGTAGATCTCGCCGAGCGTGTCAGGGTAGCCAGCGTTCACGAATGGATTATTGGCGGGAATGGCATACTCGCCGTTGGCGCTGTTGGAGCCCAGCGGGTCGATACGCAGGATTTTACCGAAGGCCGAGCGACGGTTCTGCGCGAGGTCGAGCGGATCGCCGCCGCTGCCACCGTCGGCGGCACCCATATAGAGCAGGCCGAACTCGGCGTCGCCAGGCGACGGGAGCGGGTTGAAGGCGAGGTGGCCGCCGTTGTGGTTACCAAAGGGTTGTTCGAACCGGATGAGCTCGCGTGGCGGGCCGCCGTCGTAGGTCAATGCTCTGGGATGCTCAGTCGTCCACTCGAGTAGGACGGTGTCGTGCGAGTTGTTGCCCCCGCCGGGCGTGAAGTCTGGCGTCGGCGTCGTGTTGCTGGTGTCAGTGAGCGTGTAGAGCTTGCCGAAGCCAGGCGTGCCAGGCTCATTGAACTGGGGATGGAAGGCGAAGCTCTGAAAACCGCGCTCGCTACGGGACGATTGGACGCTGACGCCCCAGTGGTCGGCGTTGAGATCGAGGTACTGAGTCACGCTCGTGCCTTCATAGTTCACGCTGTAAAGCGGTCCACGCATATCGTTGACGAACAAGCGCCGCGTACCTGGTTCATCGACCAGGAGCATCATGCGCGCCGCCTGGCCGTCGCTGTTCGGGATGGCGGCGAACTCGACGATGCCAACCTCAATGGCGCGTTTTCCAGCGGCAATGGGCGTAGAGAATGGGTCGTCAGTCGTTTGGGCGAGTGTGCAGGCGGTCATCAACAGCACCGCCATCACTCGAGTTATACACACCAGCGTGAGATTGCCTTGGCACTCGACGATCGTCCCGTTAGTTACCGCGTCCCGAATAGTCTGCAGCATGTTCTCCATTCTATGTTGCATGCCTACTGACGATCACCGATGAGAGTGATTCTGTGTCTGCTTTCTCGGTTTCAAGGCACTGACGGGGCCGATTCGATATCATGGGCGGCACCATTCGAAGCCGCCAGGGGTGAGGCGGGCACTGGTTCACGCACAGCGGTAGACTGCGATTGGACAGAACTCAATGAGCGTAGCAACACTTTCGGTGCTGTCACTGCTGCCGATCATCACGGTCGCAGTGTTTCTTGTGATTCTCCGCTGGCCGGCGAGTCGCGCCATGCCGCTGTCGTTGGCAACTGCAATCCTCCTCGCGTTGGGCGTGTGGCAGGTGCCTGTCGTGCAAGTCCTCGCCGCATCGATTAACGGTGTGATCGTGGCACTCACGCTTCTCTACATTATCTTCGGCGCCATCCTCTTGCTGAACACGCTGCAGGAAAGCGGTGCCCTCCGGACCATCCGCCAGGGGTTCACCGACATCACCCCCGACCGCCGGGTACAGGTCATCATCATTGCGTGGTTATTTGGGTCGTTCATTGAGGGATCGGCCGGCTTCGGGACCCCCGCGGCGGTTGCCGTGCCATTGCTGGTGGGATTAGGCTTTCCCGGGATGGCGGCGGTCACGGCCGGCATGATTATTCAGAGTACGCCGGTGAGCTTTGGTGCGGCCGGCACCCCCATCCTCGTTGGCGTGAACACTGGCTTGTCGGCTGATCCGCTGATTCGGGAGTATGCCGCCCAGCTCGGCTACGACTGGAGCGGGTTCCTGGCATTCATCGGGCTGAAGGTTGCGGTCCTACATGCCGTAGCGGGAACGCTCGTTCCACTCATCCTGGTCTCGGCCATCACCCGCTTCTTCGGCAAGAACCGTTCGTTGGCTGAAGGGCTTCAGGTGTGGAAGTTTGCGCTGTTCGCGGCCTTGGCGATGACGATCCCCTATCTCGCTGCCGCCTACTTTTTAGGACCCGAGTTTCCGACGCTGCTCGGCAGCCTCGTTGGACTTGCGGTTGTCGTCACGGCGGCCCGTAACGGTGTATTCGTCCCGGCACCCGAGGACGCCTGGGAGTTCGATCGGAAAGAACACTGGCCGTCCGACTGGACCGGCTCGATTCAGCCGAAGGACGTCACGCACCCGAGTGGCTCGATGGGTCTGCGTAAGGCTTGGTTACCTTACGTGCTCGTTGCGACACTCCTGCTTGCGACGCGCCTGCGCACACTGCCGTTCGGAGACTGGCTCCAGGCGTGGACGATTCGCTGGCCCAATATCTTTGATACTGACGTGTCGGCCAGCGTGCAGCCGCTCTTTCTGCCTGGGACGATCTTCATCGTGGTTTCCTTGATCACTTGGGGCCTGCACCAAATCCCAACCGCCTCGTACAAAACCTCGTGGGTGACATCGCTTCGCGTGACAGCTGCCGCGTCGGTCGCGTTGGTTTTCACCGTCCCAATGGTGCAGGTATTCATCAATAGCGACGGCGGAGCTGCTGGGTATGAACGGATGCCGATCGCGCTAGCCGATGGAATCGCGGTGCTTGTGGGCTCCGCGTGGCCGATTGTCGCTCCCTTCATTGGCGGGATTGGCGCCGCCGTTGCGGGCAGCAACACGGTCAGCAACATGATGTTTTCGTTGTTTCAGTTCGACATGGGCCAGCGGATCGGGGTCGACCCAACCTGGATCGTGGCTTTGCAGGCCGTCGGCGGCGCGGCGGGTAACATGATCTGTGTGCACAACGTCGTGGCCGCATCGGCTGTTGTGGGATTGCTCGGTAGGGAAGGAGCGGTAATACGCCTCACGGTCATCCCGTTCGTGTACTACGCGCTGTTGCCAGGCGCCCTGGGGTATGTGTTCGTCTGGTACGCACAGACCGGTCTTCTGAACGCTGGCTCGGTCATAGTTGCTTGTATCGCGGCGATGGCCGCGTACCTCATTGCACGCTACGGCGTTCGACCGATAGTCAGATGACCCCATAACTGTCAATTCAGTTGTGGGGGCACGGCTATGATCGATCGTGCTTAGACCTAGGTGTGTCATAACCGGAAAGTGAGCCGCCGAGAAGCATGGTCACGCAGAAGACGCACCGAGTGGTCCGTCGCCGGAGCGCTGGGCTAGCCCGTTACCCGACCGGTGCCCTCGCGCTGGCTGCGTTGGTGATTCTGACGGCGGCGGTCGCTTGGGGCACCTCACGTCTGATTTCTCAGGCCGCCCCGGTCGATCAACTATCGGTCTCGCTGCCTGACCTGCCAGAAGCCTCCGAGATGCCGAGCGCTCTCGTGCCGGTGGTTGCGGCAGCCGATCGGGAGCTTCGCCAGGCCATTACCAAGGATGCTGATGCGAAAACGATAGGCCAGGCAGCGGGACGTCTGGGCCAGTTCTACCACGCGAACAGCTACGGCGAGAGCGCCGCCCGGTGTTATGAGCTGGCCATGACGCGGGACGCGAACAATTCGCGGTGGCCGTACTTGTTGGCTGTCTTGCGGCAAGAGCGCGGCGAAAGCCACTCGGTCACGGAACTCTTGGAACGAGCGGTCGATCTGGCGCCCGAGTATTCTCCCGCTTGGCTCAAGCTTGCTGACAACCAATTCAAACAGGGACTGTTCGACCGGGCGCATGCGAGCTACGAGCGTCGGTTGGCGCTGTCTACTGACGACCCATACGCTCGTCTTGGGTTAGCGCGTCTGGCGCTGGGTCGGTCGGAATGGGAGGTCGCCGAACGCCATCTCGAGCGCGCCGCAACAGGCGACGCGTTTGCTACCGTTTACCGGTTGTTGGCCTCTGTGCACGAGCACTTCGGTCGGCGGCAGCAAATGCAAGCGATGTTGGCGCAGGCTGACAGTGCGCGTCGCTTCGCGCCAGCACCCGATCTCTGGGTTGCCCAGCTACTGGAGAAGAGCTACGACGTCGAGTCGCTCTTACTGCATGTCTCACGGTATTCGTCGGCGGGCCGGGGAGCACTCGCGCAGCGGACCTTCGAACGCGCGCGTCAGCTAGAGCCGGATAACCCTGAGGTCTACGTAGTTCTCGGCCGGCATGCCCCAGACGTCGCTCAGGCGCGCCAGGCGTTCGAAACAGCTGTTTCACTGGCGCCAGACCATGCCTTGGCACACGTTGGGTTGGGGGAAATGCTCTTGAGGGAAAACCGACCACGGGAAGCCGAAGTGGTGCTCCGGAAGGTGGTCGACCTTGACCCCGATCTGGCGGCTGCGCACAAGAATCTCGGCCTCGCCGCCGCCGCCACCGGACGCTTCCAAGAAGCGGTCCACCACGTTCGTCGGGCTCTTGCGCTCTCACCCAACACCGTGAGCTTCCACTATTCACTGGCCTCTATTTTGCGTGAGGCGGACAGGCGGGAGGAGGCAGAGGAGGAACTCCACCGCATCCTGCAGCGTTGGCCTTCCCACCCGGGGGCGGCGCAGGCCTTGGCGGCGCTTGGAGGATCCCGCTAGTAGAAGGAGGGGGTTGCGGGTCGAGACCAAGACGTCGCACCGTTCCAAAAAGCCTTGTACTGTTGGCGGTTCGGGAACGTCTGGTCAAAGTCTATTGCTGCTGTTGTAGCTCTCGCTCTCGCGCGAGAACGCTCACGCCGTCGGTGATCCAGTCTGGCCCGCTCTTCCCCTTGAGAAAGTGATCGAACCAGTTGAGGACCCGGTGGTGGTAGTCGACCTGATTCGGCTTTCGTCGGAGGCTGTGGTTTTCGTCGGCATACACCAGCATGACTAAGTGCTTACCGGCACGCCGCG
This sequence comes from Acidobacteria bacterium UBA823, assembly GCA_002296225.1. Classification (GTDB taxonomy): domain Bacteria; phylum Acidobacteriota; class Vicinamibacteria; order Vicinamibacterales; family UBA823; genus UBA823. The sequence goes on from DBHR01000090.1 coordinate 16,889, forward strand.
CGTAGTTGTACAGCTCGACGCCTTGGTGCCAGTCGACCGTGCCGTCGGCGTCGCCGAAGGCCACCAGCATTGGCGTGTCGAGTTCACGAATGGACATTACGGGTGAGTTCCGGACATAGGCTTCCATATCGTCCCAATAGGGCACGTCCATCCTGGCCTGACCGGTTTCAAAATGTGACGACTCGGGCATTCCTTGGTTCCAGTGGATGGTGCCGAACATGCTGAAGAAATTGGTGAGCGGCGCGCCCGTGACCGCCGCCGCGAACGTATCGGTCTGGGTCGGGATGAATGCCGTTTCGTACCCGCCCCATGAATGTCCGACAAGCCCGACCCGTTGAGGGTCGATGATGTCCATGGCCAATACCTGAGCGACCGCCGCTTCGACGCACTCGGTCGCTGATACTCCTGGGTCCCGGTCCCGATAGACAATGTCGGGTTGGAGCACAAAGTAACCCTGACTCGTGAAGACCGTGGTGTTGTATGGACGCCGTTCCGATGGCGCCACGTAGCTGTGTGCCACCTGCGACCGTCGTTCATACACGTAGACGATCATGGGATATTGACGGCTGGAATCGTAATCGGCGGGATAGAACAACGCACCTTGAAGACGCTGACCAGCCGGATTCCAATAGTCCACCAATTCCGAGCGTCCCCAGGTGTAGTCCTGCTGGAATGGATTGGTGTTACTGACCTGCCTGGCACCCGATAGGCCTGGACCGCTCACAAAGTAATCCGGCGAGTCGTCGAATCTCTGGACGACATACGCATATAATTCAGCATCGTTGGCCTTAATGATTCGGTCAACTTGGCTGTCGAGCCAGACGAGGCGCTCGGATTTGGTTCTCCCTTCGACGTCGATCCGTGCGTAGCCACTTTTCTTGGTCCACTGACCATACATGCTGACGTAGAACGGTTTCGCTAAATCGATACCGGACGTCGCATCATCTAATTCAATGTATCGATGCCGGATGTCTTCCTGCGAACCGTTGGTCAGGCGAGCGTATGACGACCCGTCTGAGGCCACGCGCCAGATGTCGTAGCGGTCATAAAGCAGAACCGATTTGTCCGACATTTCCCATCCGGCTACGCCGTATGCGGGTCGCTCCTCGGTCGGGTAGTCGAATTCCGCATCAGCGAACGAAGCAGGGAGACCTTCCGTGATGTTCGCACGATGGCCGGTCGTTAGTTCGTAAGTCCAGAAGTGGCCATCCTTGAAATACAGGACGTAACGGCCGGTCGCGCTGCCGCCATGAAAATGTCGAATTTGCTCGATGGCCTTGGTGCGGACGCCGGTCTTCACGTCGACCGCATAGATGTCCATCCAACGCCGACCAAACATGCTCTCGAACGCATAGGGATCGGTGTGTTCCGCGACGGCAAATACCTGCCCCTCTAGCAGCGACACCTCCTCCATCAGATCTGTCGCGAGTTGCACGAAGTGCCCCTTGTCCAGATGCCAGACTGCTAGCAGGCTACGGTCCCGGTCACGCTGCGCCTGCACCCGCTGCATTGGAATAATCCGCCGATCCTCGCTGTGCCAGACGTCCACTTCGGCCGTCTCTTCCGCGCGCTCACTCTCACCGTTCGTGTCATTAGCACCCGCTGCCGGCTCATCGTCAGTTTGGCGGGCCGCCTCCCAGGTTTTGACCCCGAAGAACACCGCAGTTCCGTCGTCCGACCAGACCGGCTGTCGCTCCTTGACGATGCGAACCTCTGCCGGAAAATTAGTGTCGTCGGCTGGGTCATAGGTAAGGGCCGCCGTCGGCGTATCTACCAGATTGCGCCAGACTAGGACGCTGTGTGTGTCACCTTCGTACCCGGTCACTGAGCGCGAGCGAAGAATCGCGAGGTCGTCTTCACCCTCCCGCCACGACAAGCCACTGAACACAGCGCTGTCGGACTCGAGGGTACGCAACCCGCCGGTTAGTGCATTGAACAGTTGCACGCCGTTGCCAGTTCGCCCTTCAGCGGCGATCGTCATTGCCAGTAGCGCGCCGTCGTCTTGCCACGCAAACGCCGACACGTTGGCGAACTGCACATCGGTACCGGTGTTCAGGTCCCTCATCATGAGGTCGGACCCGGTTGGGTCATTAGGAGTATCAGCATCGTGTCCGTCTCGTGCGTCGTCGTTCGGTGGTCGCTCTCGATGCATGGCTAGGTAAGCACCACCTTCGCTGAAGGCGAATGTGGTGACGTTCTCGACGACTTTGACGTCGAGCGTTGTCAGGTCCAGAAGTCCCATATCTTTGCGTGCTGCTTCTCCAGAGGCCCGGAGTTCAGCGACTGCGTCTTCCGAGCGGCCGATGGCATAGGCCATCCAGTGCGAGTCCGCGGAAAACGCCGGGTCCTCGCCAAATGAGGCGACGGTTCGGTCATCGGTCGTTGTGTTCGAGATTCGGAGTTCGTTCTCGCCGTTCGATCGCGTGATCGGATACGCAAGCCACTCACCATCGCGCGATAGCACGCTGCTACGACCCAAGGTTTCCCATTGGCCATAGTCAACTGTTGTCGGTGGCATCTGTTCCTGTGCGGCGACGCTGATTGACGCGGCGCAGAGGAGCAATACAGCCAGGGATTGTCGAGAGCGCATTGTCACGAGCGATGGCGGTGGGTGAGAGACGGCTTTGTCAGTTGTCATGCCGAGCACCTTTTTCACTAAACGGGTTCGACGTTCCTACACATGGAGTGCGGCTTTGTGGAAACTGCCGTTGCGCATTCAAGGCGTTCAGTGTCCACGGTCTCAAGGGGCCTGAGTCAGGGTAACCTGCTACAGGGGCTATTCGGCGAGCGTGCGCCAATTTTCCACCACATGCTCCGCTGTCCGCCACGCAAGCGCCTGGGCAGTCAACGTGGGATTGTGTGCGCCACTTGTTCCCATGACCGATGCACCGAGGATGCCAAGATTTGGGACCTCGTGTGAAATCCCGAAGCGGTTGACAACGTTCGTCTCCGGATTGTCACCCATGCGTGTCCCACCGTAGGCGTGCGTCGACACTCCCATTGTCCCACCGAGACCCGCGCGCACCACTTCAATAGCGCCCGCGTTACGGTACCACTGGGCCATCTTGTCCTGCAGAAAGGTGGCGATTGCCAGTTCGTTCGGCTTGTACTCGCCCGTGATCCGGATAACCGGGAAGCCGAGCGGGTCGGTCACGACAGGGTCTAGGTCAAGGTAATTCGACTCGTAGGGCAGCGTTGTCTTCTGAATGTAGGTGCTGTGTGACCGGTCAGCGTTCTCTCTGACGAAGGCCTTCCAGGCGGAACCCCAACCTGGCGCGCGGCCGAAAGTACTCATTTCCGCAGCAGCGATCGGCCGCCGGTCAGACATCACCCACAGGTTTCCGCCACCGATAAAGTCCAGCCCAGCATGGTCGAAGTTGTCGTCGGCCCAATCGTCCACCGCGACACCCTGTGCCGGCAGCCCGTACCACGCCTTCAGATCGAATGGAAACAGTGCCGAGACTGGCGCCCCTTGGTGGTGGCTGAAATAATGCCGGCCGACTTGCCCGTGCTGGTTCGACAGGCCGAGGGGGTAGCCGCCTGAGGTCGACAGTAGCAGGAGCCGCACGTTTTCGTAGGTGTAGCTTGCCAGGAGCACGAACTTGGCTGGCTGGAAAAACTCCTCGCCGTGTTGAAGGTAGGTCACGCCGTTCACGCGGCCCACGGTATCCGTCTCGACCTTAGTGGCGTGCGCGTGGGTCACGACCTTTAAGCGTCCGGTTGCCTCGGCGCGTGGGATCGTCGTCACGGCGGTCGAATTCTTTGCGTCCACGTGGCAGCCGCCCTTATTGCAGAACCCGTGATACACGCAGCCTGACCTGTCCTGATACCGTTGCGAGTTAATCGCAGCAGGGCCGGGAAACGGGTGCCAGCCGAGACCGCGGGCCCCCTCCGCCATCCGGTTGAGGAAGCTGGTCCAGCGGAGCGCGGGCATCGGATACTCGTGCTGTCTCGGTCCCTCAAACGGGTTCCCGCGTGGGTCGATCCGTCCGTTGATGTTGCCGGCTTGTCCAGAAACGCCGATTTCGCGTTCGATGCGGTCGTAATACGGCTCGAGTTCGTCGTACCCGAAGGGCCAATCCTCGATGGTCGTGCCCGAGGGCAGACGTGATTTGCCATATCGGCGTTGCGTCTCGCTGACGACATGGAAATCCCACGGATTGAGTCGCCAGCTCTGCGCCCAATAGTGGAGGGTTGTCCCGCCGACGGCATTCATCATGGGATGGCTGCCGGCCTGGACCGCTGCAACCGAACGGTTCGGCCGAACAGTTGGTATCTCCTGGCTGGCCTTCTGCACTGCGAACGGCCAGTCGCGCACGTTGTTTCGGATCTCGTCTGGCGCGAAGTCCCGGCGAGTTAGACGGCTGCCAGCTTCAACTCCAACGATGTCGAGTCCTGCCTCGGCCAGTGGGAGTGCCGCGCTGCCGCCCGTGGCACCGAGTCCCACGATGACGACGTCAGTGCCGGGTAATCTAGTTGCCATGCTGCGGGTCCCGGCGCGATAGCCGCGCACTCGCTTTGGTAAACGTCTCCCAGTCGTAAGCGGACCGGCGGCTAGGCCGAAGTTCGTTTCCCTCCAGGCGTTGCTGAGCGTCTGGCGTGACTGCCGTGCGGACGCCGGGGTAGCCCAGAAGATCCCAACCAATGAAGTTGTGGTTTCCTCCATAGTAGGGATCGCCGAAAGTGCCTTCGAGCACGTGCCTCCGCACTTTGGAAAAAAACGCCGAGGAACTTTCTGCGAATCCGGTTGCGGTGCCGGTTTCGACGTTAACCAAAACCGAGATCCGATCCGCCGGCGATAGCTCGGTGAAGGGCACTCCCCGCGATTGCCGGCAGTACCGGTCGAAGGTGGCGAGACCCGAGCGGTAATCATCGAGAGAGCCGGATAGCGCGCCCCCGAGCGCACGGTCGATGTAATGGACCGCGCGGGCTTCAATTGCGCCGGGCCCGTGCTCGTCGGGCGGAATCAGTTCGTCGGCGATTGCTTCGAGCAGTGTCGCCTCTTCAGTGGTTAGATGCTCGTAGGCCTCGGAGGTCTGAGTCGCGGCTGCGCCCTGCGCCGTTGCCACCGATGGGAATCCCGTTGTCGCCGCGATGCCAGTAAGGGTGGCGCCTGTCAGTAGATCCCGCCTAGAAATAACACGTGGCGGCTTGTCAGCCATCTCGACCTTTCTTAATCTCTCCGTCGGTCTGCGGAGCGGTTACCGTTTGGTCCCGACCTGCCCGCCCGGCAGTTTGAACACGTAGAGCGCATTACCCGTGGTGGGATGGCGGATGTCTGGTGTCAGGAGCCGCGGCACGTTTCGGGGACTGCCGCCGCCTAGGCCGGTCGAGACGGCGATGTATTGTTCGCCATCAACTGTGAACGTGATTGGAAAGCCCTGGACTGACGTGCCCAGGCGGGTTTCCCACAACACCTTGCCAGTTTCGACGTCGTGTGCGCGGAAGAATCGATTCAGGTCACCCGCGAATGCCAGGCGACCGGCGGTCGTAAGCACGCCAGTCAAGAACGCCGCGCGTTGTTCCAGACTCCAGACCTCCTCCAGTGTTTCGACGTCATAGGCGGCAAGCTTACCTAGGTTGCCGTTCGTACCTGGCATCTCAAACCACTTTCGATAGGCTCCCGGGCCTCCCGACCCTTGCTCGAGCACGATCTCTCTGCCGGCAATTTCCAGACAACTCTGACTCAGTGGAATGACGAGCACGCCGGCCTCCGGACTATACGCTGTCGCCATCCAGTTGTGGCCGCCGGCGGTGCTCGGGCAGACGGAGACCCATTGCGACACCTCAGCCGTCGCGATATCCGCGCGATACGTCACGTTGCCGGTTTCCGGGTCGATGTCATCGAACACGTTCTGGAACACCGTTTCCTTGAAGTCAAGAAATTCACCCGTTTCCCGGTCCAGCTTCCAAAGGATGCCGTGTTTCCCGATCGTGAAGAGCGCCTTCCGGCCACCGACGTCGATGAGGACTTTTTCGAACACTTCGTCCAGGTCCAGCGCCTCTCCAGGTACGTGCTGCCGATACCACACGATCGACCCGTCGTCTGGGTCAAGCGCCAGCGTCGAGTTGGTGTAGAGCGCTGCATCATGCACCGTAAGTCCACGACTGGCCGGCACCCAGGGTTTCGGCTGCGCGGTGGGCCAGTAGATCAGATCCAGTTCTGGGTCATAGCTGCCTGCGATCCATGAGTCCCCGCCGCCCCTGAGCGTGAGCGGTAAATCCCCCCACGTGTCACCGCCAGGTTCGCCAGGCCTGGCGATTGTGTAGGTGCGCCACAACTCCTCGCCGGTCTCAGCATCATGCGCGGTGATGAAACAGCTCTCGCTCTGGAATCGCTGGCAGCCGTTAATACCGTTGATGACCTTACCGCGCACGACGAGCGGGCCGCTGACATTCGTGTAGCCTTGGGTGTAGTCAGCGATTTTCGTTTCCCATATAACATCGCCGTTGCGCGCGTTCAGTGCCACCATAAACGCATCCTTGGTTGGCAAGAACACCTTGTCGTCGTAAAAGCCGAGGTTGCGCATTGTCGTGAAGCCACGCTGCAACTCGTTGGGCAACTCTCGCTGATACTCCCACAGCAATGTTCCGGTCCCGGCGTCCAGCGCCTGGACGATGTTACGGGGGTTGGGCAGGTACATCACGCCGTCATGCACAAGCGGCGTGGGCTGGTTCGTGCCATCCGCCATTGCCCAAACCCAGGCAAGCCGCAGATCGTGCACGTTGTCACGCGTGACTTGGTTCAGTGGGCTGTAGCCCCAGCCGTCGTACGTCCGGCGGAACATTAGCCAGTCGCCTGGGTCAGGGTCGCGAAGCATTGCGGTAGGTACCCGCACGAACTCGGCCACTGCTTCATACAGGCTCGTGCGGTTACCCGCCACGACCGGCACACCCGGAGAATTCGGCGCCGTCGGAATTCCAGGCTGAGTTGTGGATGTCAGAACGCCGGTGACGTCCAATGCCAGTGGCGCATCTCCCGATGCGATGCCATTCGCTTGGAGAAGATAGGCGACGATGTTGATATAGGTTCGGTCGGGGAGTGAGCCCGCGCCCTCGGGGGGCATCGTGGCTCGGACATACTCGATCAAATCACTGACGGGTCGATTCTCCCAGGCGTTTTGGAAATTCGGTCCAGCTAAATCCGGTGCTTCAAAGGCTCCTCGGAAGTCAGACATGTGGCAACCGGCACACTCCACCTGGTAGGCGGTCGCGCCAGCCGCGGCTTGGGCCGGGGTATAGTGGGCCGCCTCCTGCCTTGTTTTACTCGCAAGGTTGACCGGCAATACGACGACGATCAACATGAGTCCGATGCGAAACTTGTGCCCCATAATCGATTACTCCGATTCCAAAATCCACCCGCGCAGCTCACCGGCGGGATTCTCCTCCGTATGCACTTGGATGTAGTAAGAACCGTCCCGTAACGCCTGAGCCTCCTCATCCGTCAGGCGCACGCTGCCGCCTAGAACTCCACTCGCGCTTCTGCTGATACTCAACTGGAAGGCAACCGGTCCTCGCTGGCCTGCGCGGCCGTGGTGCATGTGCGTCGCAATAGCGGCTGAGCTCATCCCTTCGAAAGTGCCCGTCATGAACAAGCGGTTCTCGATCAGCACCCCACGAACGGACCCGATGCCGGAGGTCGTCAGCGCCGTTTCTTCGTCGATCGGCACGACCGAAAGCCGCGCGACAAACGTGCTGTCAGTCTGGGCAGCGGCATGCGCCGACCCAAATCCCACCGATACCCACGCCAGTAGCGCGACGGAGATAGCTCGTGTCATTGCATTTCCTCTTAGTTCCTGTTTCGCTACCGCCCTTGAGCGAGAAGTCACCGAAGCTCAGTGGGCGCTGGCGGTGATTCCCACGAATCTGTCCGAATGGCTCGATTATACAGGCGCAGTAAACGCAGCGCTTGACAAGCGAGCGCAGCCTAATTTTTGCTCGAAGGGCGACTTCGTCTGCTGCGACCTGCTCGGCAAATGCGGAACTCAACACGACACCGGACATCGTAACTCGAGGAAATTCGGCGCTATAATCCGGAGATGCAAACCCGTCGCGCGTTTCTCTGCAGGACCGCGGCTGCTGGGGTAGCCGCGCTTTCTGGCGTATCCCGTGTGCTCGCGGCCAGATACGACCTAGTCATCGTTGGTGGCCGTGTGATCGACCCGGCGAGTCGTCTCGACCGTGTCATGGATGTTGCCATCCAGGGTGGCCGAATTGCGGCCGTCCAGCCAGGCATTGCCGTGTCGGATGCGGACGCGATTCTCGACGCCACCGGCAGGTTGGTCGTTCCTGGTCTTATTGATATCCACACGCACACTAGAGTGAAGGCGATGCCGTCGATCTGTTTGTCCGATGGCGTGACCTCACTCGTCGATGGCGGCTCGCAGGGGGCGGACCGCATCGAGGAGATCATTGAGGTCGCAAAGAGTGCGCCGAATCGAGTCCGGGTCCTGCTCAACGTGGCGCGCACGGGCATCACGCGCCCCGAAGGCGAGTTCATGGACATCAGTCGGGCTCACGTGACGTTGGCTCAGCAAGCGATCGAGCGTCACCGCGACATGATTATCGGTGTGAAGGCACGGTTGTCCCGCGCCGTTGCCGGTGCAAACGACCTTGAGGTCGTCCGTCGCGCGCAGGCCATGGTGGCGCCGTTCAATCTCCCGGTGATGGTTCACGTGGGTGACACGGTGTCGCCGCTTCAGGACATTCTGGAACTCCTGAAACCGGGTGATATCGTGACCCACGTGTATGCGCCGCCGCCGCATAGCATCTTTGATGACAAGGGTCAGTTGCTCCCGGAGGTGACTGCCGCGCGACGTCGCGGTGTCTGGTTTGATATCGGTCATGGCCGGATTGCCCACATCACGTGGAGCATGGCCGAGCGCGCGCTTGCGCAAGGGTTCCCACCCGACACAATTTCGTCGGACTGGAGCGTAGCGGGAAGCACCGATCAGGTGTTCAATTTCCCCAATGTGCTGTCGAAGTTCCTGCTCCTGGGCATGCCACTCGAACAGGTCATTGCCTGTGGAAGCGCCAATGCTGCACACGTATTTCCTGCCTTTAGTGATCGTGGAACGTTACGAGTCGGAAACCCTGCTGATATTGCAGTCCTAGAGCTTCGCGACGGGTCATTCGAGTTTGTTGACAACGAGAACACGGTGCGAACTGGCCGAGAGAAACTCGTGGCCAGCGAAGTCGTTGTTGGTGGCAAGTGGGTGAGTGGCCGCTCTTGATCGCGATTGTGCCTGCTGCGCCTCAAGCCTGTGACGGACGAACCCGCTAGCTCCGGAAGCCAAGAGCGTTCTCTCAAGAAGACGCTGGGACCCCTAACGATCTGGGGTCTCGGTGTCGGCTACGTTATTTCAGGCGAATACTTCGGCTGGAATCTAGGCCTGCCGTACGGTGGCCCGCTCGGCATGCTGGTCGCGACTCTGCTCGTGACCGTCATGTACGTCGCATTCGTCTTGAGCTATGCCGAGGTTGCTTGCGCGATACCGCGCGCCGGCGGTGCGTTTGTCTATGCCGACCGGGCATTCGGGACCACTGTTGGTTTCATTGCTGGTGTTGCGCAGCTCACTGAGTTCGTCTTCGCTCCACCTGCAATTGCCTTCGCCATTGGTGCTTACCTACAGACCTACTTTCCGATGTTTCCTGTGTGGGCCTTTGCCGTACTGGCCTTCTTCCTCTTTACGGGTCTCAATATTTGGGGGGTTCAGCAATCCGCAATCTTCGAGCTCGTGATTACGATTATGGCTGTAGCAGGACTGTTGTTGTTCGCGGGCTTCACACTGCCTCACTTCGACTTGGCAAACTTCAACCGAAACGCACTGCCGAGTGGCTGGGGTGGTGTGCTGTCGGCTCTTCCGTTCGCCGTCTGGTTCTACCTTGCCATCGAAGGTGTGGCGAACGTTGCGGAGGAAGCGCGCGAGCCTCAGCGCGATATTTCAAGAGGATTCATCTACGCGATGACCACGCTCGTGGTCCTTGCCCTGCTGGTCTTCTTCTCGGCTGTCGGCGTCGCGGGTTGGGAAGCGATCGTTTACGACGCTTCGGGAAACGAGTCAGACAGCCCACTTCCACTCGGTTTAGCCAGCGTCGTCGGTCGGGAACACTTTGCGTATCACGTCGTGGTCATCACGGGTCTTTTTGGGCTGGTCGCATCCTTTCATGGCATCATGCTCGTCGCCGGACGCGCCATGTTCGAGTTTGGGAGAGTCGGTTATCTTCCATCCATCCTGGGGCAAACACTCTCCCATCGACAGACTCCAGCTGCTGCGCTCATCGCGAATATGCTCATTGGATTCGTGGCGCTTGCCA
>DBHR01000105.1:0-70521 GCA_002296225.1 Acidobacteria bacterium UBA823
TGGAGGCGCCGCCCGGATTTGAACCGGGGATGGAGGTTTTGCAGACCTCTGCCTTACCACTTGGCGACGGCGCCGATTAGAGTGCGTGCGGCTGACGCGGGAGTTTCGAAGCAATATTATGGAGCGGGAAACGGGATTCGAACCCGCGACTTCGACCTTGGCAAGGTCGCACTCTACCACTGAGTTACTCCCGCCCAACAACCAGTTTTTCACCTTAGCATAGCCGTCGCGACACCATCAAGGCAGCCCAACGCACGGAGATCCCTCCGTGCGCGCCAAACGATCGATACTGTGGGCGATGCCTCCGGTCACCCGGTGTCAGGTAAGCGAGGCACAGCGGAGAGACTAGAGACCAGAGCCTTCGCGCTCCACCTGAGCGAGCGCCTGGTCGAACACGTCGAGCGCAATGTCGGCTTGCAGCTTAGTGAAAACGAGCGGCGGCGAGAAGCGGACGGTGTTCAGGCCGGCACTGAGCAACAGAACGCCGCGGCGGAAGGCCGCCTCGACGACGGCCTCGCACTCGTCGGTCGCCCGCTCTTTCGTCGCACGATCGCGGACAAGTTCGACCCCAATCATGAGGCCTTTGCCGCGAACATCGCCGATGAGGGGGTGCCGGTCGGACATGTCGCGCAGGCCAGCGAGCAGGTGCGCGCCGACGTCGGCCGCGTGTCGAATCAGTTGACCGCGCAAGAGTTTAATCGTCGCGAGCGCGGCCGCCGAACAGACGGGGTTGCCTCCGAACGTGCTGGCGTGGGACCCGGGCGGCCAGCTCATCACATCGGCACGTGCCGAAGTCACGCCGAGCGGCATCCCCGAGGCAACGCCCTTGGCCACAGTGACGACGTCGGCTTCGAGATCGTAGTGTTCACAAGCGAACATCCGCCCGGTCCGCCCCATGCCCGACTGTACTTCGTCGACCACGAGCAGGATGCCGTGCTGCCGCGTGAGCTCCCGCAGCCGCTGCAGGAACTGCTTCGGCGGTACGAGGTATCCGCCTTCGCCTTGAATCGGCTCAACAACGACAGCGGCAACCTCCTCGGGCGATACCAGGTGTACGAAAATCTGCTCGTCGACAAAATTAAGACACTCGGCACCGCAGGTCTCAGGCTCGAGGTTGACCGGACAACGATAGCAGTCAGCATAGGGCGCATGGTAGACACCCGGCATGAGCGGGCCGAATCCCTTCCGCTGTGTCGCCTTACTCGACGTCAGCGCGACCGAGCCGAGGGTCCGCCCGTGAAACGATCCTAGGAACGCGATGATATTCTGGCGCCCGGTCGCATGACGCGCCAGCTTGATTGCTGCCTCCGTCGCCTCAGTGCCAGAGTTGCCGAAGAACGACTTGACATCGCCAGGAATCGGCACAATCGCAGCCATCTGCTCCGCTAACTGCACCTGCGCCTCATAGTAGAAATCCGTCCCCGACATGTGCAGGAACCGCTGCGCCTGTTCGACGATCGCTTGCACGACTTCGGGATGTGAGTGTCCGGTCGAGTTAACGGCGATGCCCGCCGTGCAATCGAGAAACGTGTTGCCGTCAACGTCCTCGACGATCGCGCCTTCGCCGCGTGACATCACCAACGGGTAGCCGCGCGTATAGGACGGCGAAACGAACTTCGTGTCGCGGTCAATCAGAGCCTTGGCCTTCGGGCCGGGCAACGGGGTCTTGATATCAGGCCCAGTCATTTCCGTTTCCAGCGAGTACCGCCAGCGCTATCTTCAAGCGCGATCCCTCGCTCCACCAACTCGTCCCGAATGCGATCGGCTTCGGCAAAGTCTCGGCGGCTCCTGGCGGCTTTGCGTTCGCCGAGGAGACGCTCGATCTCATCGACCGGGACGGGTGGTGCCGAGTCATCGGTACGCCGAACGCTGATAACCCCAAGCACTCGATCGAAATACTCAAAGGCGTTCCGAACCTCAGCTACGTCGGTGGTGCCGATCTCCCCAGCGTCAATGGCGGCATTGACCGCCCTCACAAGCTCAAACATCACGCCGAGCGCGCCTGGGGTATTCAAGTCAGCCGCCAGCATTTCAGCAAAACCACGGCGAGCTGTTTCGACTTTCTTAGCCACCTCCGGTTGGGCCCCCGGCCGCGTCACCGTGTCGAGGCGCGCCAGACAATCCATTACCCGAGTGAGCGCTTCATCAGCCTGCGCCAGACTGTCCCAAGTGAACTTCAGTTGCTTGCGGTAATGGACCGACAACAGCACGTAGCGAAGCGCCGACGCGCGATGCCCCTTCTCCAGCACGTCCCGCACGGTGAAGACGTTGCCAACCGACTTGGACATCTTTTCGCCCTTGTCCATCAATAGATGCTCAACATGCACCCAGAACCGCGAGAACTGTGCACTGTTCGCACCCTCGCTTTGCGCGATTTCGTTCTCATGGTGGGGAAACACCAAATCAACACCCCCGGCATGAATGTCGATTGGAGGCCCGCCGAGTAGCCTCAGCGCCATCGCCGAGCACTCGATGTGCCACCCGGGCCGGCCTGGCCCGATACCGAAATCCCATGTCGGCTCACCCGGCTGAGTCGCCTTCCAAAGCACAAAGTCGCGAGCGTCCTCCTTGCCGTACCGGTCCGAGTCAACGCGGGCTCCCGGCTTGATCCCGTCGTGGTCAAGCCGCGCGAGCAGACCGTACTGCGGCAACGTCGAAATCTTGAAATAAATAGAGCCGTCGCTACGATAGGTATGGCCGTTCTTCTCGAGCGCCTGGATCATCTCAGTCATCGCACGTAAATTAGCTTCGTCTGTGGCACGGGGTGTCTCTTCCACCGACTCGAGACCAAGCCTTGCCACGTCATCCTGAAACGCGGAGATGTACTGGTCGGTGTACTCGCGCAAGGGTAAACCGACCTTCCGCGACTCAACGATCGTGCGGTCGTCCACATCGGTATAGTTCATCACCTGGCGAACGTCGTAGCCCTCCAAGTACTTGAGCGCGCGACGTAGCACGTCGAGACAGACGAAGGTCCGAAAATTGCCAATGTGGCCGTGCGCATAGACCGTCAGACCGCAGGTGTACATCCGCACCTGCCGCCCGCGCTGCGGGGTGAACAATTCTTCGCAACGGGTGAGCGTGTTGTAGAGACGCATTAGGCTTTCGGTGAAACCGCTCCGAGCCGTCGTATCTTCAGCGAGGAGTACGTTCGGCAGCCGCTGGAAGCTTGCGCGACCGGCAGCGCAGAACGGCCTGCCGGCTCGAGCATGCCGCTGTTACGATCTTACAGTGAAATCCGACTAAACAGATCCCTGGCCTGCCGACAGTCGGCCTCGATCTGCGCACGCAGCGACTTGACGCTGTCGAATTGCCGCTCATCCCGAAGCCGGATTACAAACGACAAACGCAACGACCGATCGTAGAGGTCACGCGACAGGTCAAAGACGTGCGTCTCGATCGCCCGTCCTCCTTCGCCGAACGTCGGCCGGAGACCCACGTTGGTTACCCCGGGGTGAACGAGACCGTTGAGTGTGACCAGCGTCGCATAGACCCCGTCAGGCGGCACGAGCTCGTTATCAGAACGGATGTTAGCGGTCGGTACGCCAAGTTGGCGACCCCGACCCTCGCCGCGCACGACAGTGCCGTCAATGACGTAGTGATGACCGAGCAGGGCGCCCGCCTCATCGACACGCCCTTCAGTAATCAGACGCCGCACTCGCGTACTACTCACCACGAAATCCTTGTAACGAACCGGCTCGATCTTTTCAGTCCTAAATCCGTGTCGTCCGCCAAGCGCGCGAAGTAGCGAGAAGTTGCCGGACCGCGCGTGGCCGAAGAGAAAGTTTGTACCTACCCACACCTCGCTCACCTGCAGCCATTCGACGAGGACGGCGACGACGAATCGCTCGGGCTCCCAGCGTGACAGCTGCTCGGTGAAACGCACAACCGCGATTCCACCAATACCAGAGGTAGACAGCGCCTCAAACTTCTGCGCCGCCGTCATCAGAAGCGCTGGTGGCTTATCGGGATGGACGACACACTGCGGATGCGGATCGAATGTCAACGCGAGCGGCACAACACCTCGCTCGCGCGCACGGGCTTGCACGCGCTCGACGATCGCGACGTGCCCACGGTGGAGTCCATCGAAGTTGCCGAGCGCCAGCACTGGCTGCTGCCACGTCGCCGGGCGCTTGTCGTCGGGAAAGTGGATGATATGCACGGTGGCGTTGGTACGCGAGCGCAAGGACCGGCGGAGCCCGCACGCCCGGCGAGGACTCACTCCGGCAAATCCAACCTTAATCCATCATACGCCAGCTGCATGTGCGCCGGCAGGCTCGTGCAGGTGGCCGCGTGAGGTAGGTCGTGGCACATGTGAGTGAAGTAGACGCGCGACGACCCAATCCGTCCCGCCGTCGCCACCGCTTCATCGAGCGAGAAATGGGTCGTATGTGGCCGCAGCCGAAGCGCATCGATGACCAATAGGTCGACCCCGTCGAGTAGTGCCCACGACGCGTCGGGGATCGCGTTGCAGTCGGTCAGATAGGCAAAAGCTCCCACGCGAAAGCCCAAGATCGACCGCTTGCCATGCAACAGCGGCACAGGCACAAACGTCGCGTGCCCGAGGCAGAACGGGCCACCAATCGTGAACGTCGCAAGCTGGGGCAGGCCGCCGCCAACCTCAAGAGTCGGCTCGAAGACGTAGGCGAACATCCGCCGCACATCCGCCATCGTCCTCGCGTCACCGTAACAGGGAATCGTTGCACGCTGCAGATAATTGTAGCGACGCACTTCGTCGAGCCCAAGTACGTGATCGGCATGGCTGTGCGTGAACAGAATCGCATCAACGCGGCCAACGCCGAAGCGCAGCGCCTGCGCCCGCAGATCAGTCGTGGTATCGATGAGAACGGACATGCCGTCGTCCAACTCGATATAGATGGACGGACGCCAGCGCTGATCACGCGGGTCGTCGGACCGGCATGTGGTGCAGTCACACCCGATCGCTGGCACGCCAGACGACGTGCCCGTGCCGAGAAAAGTAATGCGCACGGTGGATGCCGTTAAAAGGTGTCAGGCGGTCGGCTTGGCACCGGAAGCAACATCCTGCATAACCTCCAGCAACCTTGCCCGCAACACGCGGAGCGTTTCGGTGAGAAACTGCACCTCGGACCCGTCAAGATTGCCATGGGTCTTCTTCTCCAGTAACACGAGTAAATCGACCATCTGCGCTGCTGCACCTGGATTCGGCGAGGCCTTCGCACCAGTGACCGGATCGGCCACGTCGCCGAGGTGTGCAGCGGCCGAGGCAGCAAGCGATTTCACGAACATGTCGAACGAGACGTTGCCCGGCTGTGCGTACACCCACTGATGCTAGCATAGACTGTCGAGAGCGAACGGCGACCGGGTAGCCAAACATGAGCGACTCCAACGAACCGAGCACGCCGGCGTTAGAACAGACAACCGGCACACGGTTCGAGCGACTCATTCAGATCATGCGCACCCTCCGCTCCTCCAAAGGGTGTCCGTGGGATCGCGCGCAGACGCTGGCGTCGCTCAGGCCGTTCGTCCTCGAAGAGACCTACGAGGTACTCGATGCCCTCGACCGGGGAGACCTCACAGACCTCCAGGCCGAACTCGGTGACCTTCTCTTCCAAGTGGTGTTCCTCTGTCAAGTCGCGGCAGAATCCGGGACCTTCACCGTCGATGACGCGATTGAAGCGATTACCAACAAGCTAGTGCGTCGCCATCCGCACGTCTTCGGCCCACACGGCGGAACACCGGTGACCCGACTCTCCACCTCGAGTGAGGTGCGTGAACAGTGGGAGGACCTGAAGGCCGAAGAGCGCGCCGAGGCGGGACGCCCAGAAAATTTGCTGGGGGGGGTGCCTGCGACGCTGCCATCGCTCCTGCGCGCGTTCGAGATTGGATCGCGCGTCGCCTCGATTGGATTCGACTGGAAGACCAGCGCCAACGTTGTGGACAAGATTGAAGAGGAAGTCGAGGAACTCCGACAGGCGGTCAATGCGGACACGACCGAGCGCTGCGAAGAAGAGATGGGTGACCTCCTCTTCTCCATCGCCAATCTCTCACGCAAGCTCGGCATCGAACCGGAAGGCGCACTGCGCCGCGCCAACCAAAAGTTTTGCGATCGGTTCGAACGGCTGGTAAAGCGGCTTCGGGCCGTCGGCAGGTCGCTGCAAGACGCGAGCTTCGAAGAAATGGAGGCGGCGTGGCAGACAGCGAAGAAGGAGTCTTAAAGCTAGCAAGTATCCCGTTGACACCCCAAGGAAGGCTAGAACGGCAAGGCGTTTGGCTCGCCGCGGGGCCTGGCTGCTGGCCAGACCATAAACCCAGCCACCTCAGGATTTGCACGGAAGTTGGTAATTAAGGGCCGCCCGCCACCGTCCGTGAGCCATTCGAACAAGGAGACTGCGCCGGCCCGTTTGACTGCATCCGGATCGGATGTAGTCGTGATGACCGCATACGTGTTTAAAAGGTTCGACCCGCCTTGGAAGACGGGTCGCAAATGCAGGATATCGTTCATCCGCGCGAACGTCGCAGCGTCCGTAAGGGTGTACGCCTCAATCTCGCTCGCTATGCGCAAGGTTCGCGACATACCGTGGCCGGTAATGACAACGTCCTCAGCAGACAGTGACACTTCGGCCAGTTTAAAGAGCTGCTGTTCACGTGTGTGTGTGCCGGATTCATCACCTCGCGAGACAAAGCGAGCGCCGTCTTTGACGATACGTTGGATCGCCACTTCGATCGACGGCGCGGACAGGACGCCTGCTGGATCGCCAAGCGGTCCGACCAGTAGGAAATCGTTGTACATCAGTTTTCGGTACAACCACCCTGGATGCGCCCTGAGAAACCTGGCCTCCATCTCTGGAGCGTGGCTAATCGCAACGTCGACCTGCCCACGCTCCAACATCTGAAGCGCAAGGCCGCTACCGACGAGATGGCCGCGTACTCTGACACCAGACAACTGCTCAAAGGCTGGTTGCAGCACTTCAAGTAGCCCACTGTTACCTACACTACTGGTCGTGGCGAGGATAACGACCGGTCTAACGTCCTGCCTTGAGCAAGCTGCGCTGACGAGTATCAGCCCACAAGCCAACCAAAAGATGGTCGGTTTCATTGAAGTGCACGGTCGCAAGCGTGGCCTCAGGGTCTTAGAGCGGCGGCGTCGATTCGGCTAGGCCTCATCGGTCACGATTCCCGCGTGATAGTCCTGTAGCGGCCGCACACCGAGCGCTTCGGACCGCAACGCCCGGATGGCATTCACAGTAGCGACGGCACCGGTCAGGGTGGTGATGCACGGCACGGAGTGCAGCATCGCCACCCGTCGCACGATCCGGTCGTCAAAAAATGACTCCCGGCCGAGCGGCGTATTGATGATGAGGTCAATCTGGCCGTCGAGCACACGGTCGGCGATATGTGGCCGCCCTTCGTTCACCTTGAACACAACCTCGACGTCGAGACCATGCGCGCGCAGATAGGCCGCCGTGCCACGCGACGCAACGATCACGAATCCGAGGGCCGCCAAATCCGAGGCAATCTGCCCCACATTAGCCTTATCGTCATCGTTCACGCTAATAAATGCCGTGCCCTTGTCAGGGAGGTGGTGGCCAGCAGCCAACTGGGCTTTGGCAAATGCGGCCCCAAACGTCTCCGCACCGCCCATAACTTCACCGGTTGACTTCATCTCTGGTCCCAGCAAAGTATCGACGCCAGGAAACCGCACGAACGGAAACACGGGAGTCTTGACGAACACGCCGACCACATTGAGGTCGTCCACGAGTTCGACCTCGGCGAGGCTCGCCCCTGCCGCAACCCTAGCCGCCACCTTCGCGAGCGGCACACCAGTTGCCTTTGACAGGTACGGTACCGTACGGGACGCACGAGGATTCACTTCCAGTACGTATACCGTGTCGTCCTTGACAGCGAACTGAATATTCATGAGACCGACAACATTTAATGCTCGCGCGATACGGCGCGTGTAATCCCGAATGACCGCGAGGTGTCGCTCTGGGACGAGATACGGCGGCACGACGCACGAACTGTCACCTGAGTGAATGCCCGCCTCCTCAATGTGCTCCATGATGCCGCCGATGACGACCGCGCCCGTCGCGTCGGCAACTGCGTCAACATCGAGCTCGAAGGCGTCTTCCAGAAACTGATCGATGAGAACCGGCCGCTCTGGGGACGCGTCCACCGCCTCGGTGATATAGCGATCGAGCGCCGACAGGTCGTAGACAATCGCCATCGCCCGCCCGCCAAGCACGTAGGACGGCCTGACGACGACCGGAAACCCGATTGAGGACGCCACCGCGCGCGCTTCCTCGCGCGACCTGGCAATGCCACTGGGAGCCTGGGATACACCGAGGTCCCAAAGTAGACGCGCAAAACGCTCGCGGTCTTCCGCTAGGTCAATCGAATCCGGAGAAGTCCCAAGAATCTTAACGCCCGCGGCTTGAAGCGGCAGCGCCAGTTTCAGCGGTGTCTGCCCTCCGAACTGCACTAGACACGCCACATCACCGCCGGCAGACTTCTCTCGCTCGATGATCGCCACGACGTCCTCGAACGTAAGCGGCTCGAAATAGAGCCGGTCGACCGAATCATAGTCGGTGGACACCGTCTCTGGATTGCAGTTGACCATGATGGTCTCATAGCCCTGCTTCCGAAGCGCGAATGCGGCGTGACAGCAGCAATAGTCGAACTCGAGCCCCTGCCCAATCCGGTTTGGTCCGCTGCCTAAAATGACGACTTTTGGCCGGTCGGTCGGGTCAGCCTCACACTCGCGCTCGTAGGTGCCATATTGATACGGGGTGAACGATTCAAATTCCGCCGCGCACGTGTCGATTCGCTTGTAGACAGGCCGCAACCCAGCATCCCGCCGCCGATCGAACACCGCCGAGACATCGGCGCCGGTAATTGCGGCGATGTCAGTGTCGCCGAAACCTGAGCGTTTGAGCGTCGTTAGCAGTTCCACGGACATGTCCCGCAAGCCCACTAGTCCAGCTGCGCGCTTAAGCTCGACGATCTCCGCAAACTGCCAGAGAAACCACCGATCGATCTTTGTTAGGTCGTGCACCTTATCGATCTGCCAGCCCCGCTCCAAAGCACGGAAGACGGCCCACAGCCGGCGGTCAGTAGGCACAGCCAACTCTCGCTGAAGTGTTGCATCGTCCTCTGACTGTCCTTCCGGCTGAGCAAACAATTGACCTGACGTTCCGTTCTCAAGTGACCGGCACCCTTTGAGAAACGCTTCCTTGAAGGTGCGGCCGATAGCCATGACTTCGCCGACCGACTTCATCTGCGTCGTCAACGTCCGGTCGGCCTGGGGGAATTTCTCGAACGCCCAGCGGGGAATCTTTACGACTACATAGTCGATGGCTGGCTCAAACGACGCTGGCGTTAGTCGAGTAATGTCATTGGGAATTTCATCCAACCGGTATCCCAGCGCGAGTTTCGCAGCGATTTTCGCAATCGGAAACCCAGTAGCTTTCGACGCGAGCGCAGATGACCGGGAGACGCGCGGATTCATCTCGATAGCCACGACGCGCCCGTCTTCGGGGTGTATAGCGAACTGAATATTCGAACCGCCCGTCTCAACGCCCACACGACGGATGATCCGCCGGGCGATATTACGGAGCCGCTGATACTCCTTGTCGGTTAGCGTCAATGCCGGAGCAACGGTAATACTGTCGCCGGTGTGCACGCCCATCGGATCGACGTTCTCAATCGAGCAAATGACGACGAAATTGTCGGCCGCGTCGCGCATAACCTCAAGCTCGAACTCCTTCCAGCCGAGTACCGATTCTTCGAGCAGGATTTCGCTGACGGGGCTGAAACCAAGCCCCCGCTCTGCCATCTCCCGAAACTCGGACACGTTATAGGCAATGCCGCCGCCGACTCCGCCGAGCGTAAACGACGGCCGGATGATCACGGGAA
Source organism: Acidobacteria bacterium UBA823 (assembly GCA_002296225.1). Taxonomy (GTDB): domain Bacteria; phylum Acidobacteriota; class Vicinamibacteria; order Vicinamibacterales; family UBA823; genus UBA823. Next base: position 9,895 of record DBHR01000105.1, read on the forward strand.
ATCCGAGCGTCTCGACCGAAGCCATCGCTTCATCTAGGGATTTGGCGTACTCGCTCGCTGGGACGGCGACGTCAATGGATCGCATGGCCTCGCGGAACTGGAGCCGGTCTTCAGCCACCTTGATCGCCTCGACCGATGCACCGATCAACTCAACGCCGTTCGATTCCAGCACGCCGCTTTCACTAAGAACCACAGCGAGGTTGAGCGCCGTCTGCCCACCGACGGTCGGCAGAAGGGCATCGGGACGCTCGCGCTCGATGACCTGCGTAACGAACTCCGGTGTGAGCGGCTCGATGAAGGTTCGATCGGCAACCTCGGGGTCAGTCATGATCGTCGCCGGATTACTGTTTACAAGCACGACCTGGAGTCCTTCCGAACGCAGCGCCTTGCACGCTTGCGTGCCAGAATAGTCGAACTCGCACGCCTGTCCGATGACGATTGGACCCGAACCGATTACGAGGATACGTTTCAAGTCGGTGCGCTTGGGCATCACAGAAGTTCGACGTTGAGTCGCACAGGCCAACGTTCAGAAATCGTCGCACCAAGCCGAAAGCGCGTTGCCATCAGCGATGCTCCTCGATTAAATCGAGAAATAATCCGAAGAGATAATCAGCGTCGTGAGGGCCTGGCGACGCCTCGGGATGATATTGCACGGCGAATGCCGGACGCGACGTGTGACGCAAGCCTTCGACCGTACCATCGTACAAATTAAGATGAGTCACCGTCACATCGTTCGGCAGCGAATCGGGATCGATTGCAAAACCGTGATTCTGCGACGTGATCTCGATTTTGTCCGTCGCCAAATGCTTCACAGGGTGGTTAGCGCCTCGGTGTCCGAACTTCAACTTATAGGTCTTGCCGCCAAGCGCGAGGCCCAGTAGCTGGTGGCCGAGGCAAATGCCAAAAGTCGGCACCTCAGCCACCACGAGCGCCTTCACGTTCTTCACGGCATAGTCGAGCGAAGCGGGGTCACCCGGACCGTTGCTCAAAAACACGCCATCGGGATCGGTCGCCAATAACTCACTAGCCGGCGTGCTGGCCGGAAAAACTCGTACCTCACAGCCGTACGCTCCAAGCCGGCGTAAGATGTTCCACTTCATACCAAAGTCATAGGCCGCGATGCGCAAGGGCAGGCCGGCACGCCGCTGCGGTGGCAGACCAAACTCCTCGGCAGATGCCGCACCTGGCTCGGCAGGATCCGGCGGCCAGTCGAACGCTGTCGAGCAAGTCACGCGCGTCACCAAGTCCGCACCCTCCATCGGTGGGACTGCACGCGCACGAGCAATCGCCTGCTCAGGATCGACGTTAACTGCGGAGATGACACCACGCATCACTCCCTTCGATCTGAGCGTGCGCGTGAGCGCACGCGTATCGATGTCGGCGATCGCAACAATCTCGTGGGTCGATAAGTAGTCACCCAGCGTGCCAGACGCGCGCCAGTTGCTAGCGATGGGCGAAGCGTTGCGGACAATGAAGCCGGCAACCTGCGGCGCACGTGACTCGACGTCACCGTCGGTCACGCCGTAGTTCCCGATCTCCGGACAGGTCATCGTGACAATCTGACCCGCGTACGACGGATCGGTGAGCACCTCTTGATAGCCGGTCATGCTTGTGTTGAACACAACCTCACCACCGGTGTCACCCCGCGCACCGACCGAAATGCCTTCAAACCACGACCCATCCTCTAGCGCGAGAATCGCCTTCGTCATCGCGCACCCTCGAGCGAAGCAGCCACACGCACCGACTGGCCGCTGGCGACCTCGATGGTGGTCACCCATTCTCGATAGCCGTCGCGCACAAGTCGAATCCCGTGGGTCCCTGGCGGCACATCCACCGGTGCCAGCGGTGTCTCACCCAGAAGCCGGCCGTCGACGTACACTTTGGCCCCCGCCGGTCGCGTTTCAACCCCGACGCTGCCGGGAACCGAAAGCTGAGTAGTAACTGCCGATGTCGTGAGCACCTCAGACGTTGCGTCACCTAATTCGCTCAAGGCCAAGTCAAGTGCCGCCACTGGTTCGTCGGCCACGATCGAAACGCTGAGCAGTTCAACACGATACCCCGCACGGCTAATCCGAACGACGTAGTCACCGTAGGGTAAATCGCCCATCGCCAGCGGGGTAATCCCCGCTGCGGCCTCGTTCACCACGACTTGTGCACCGGGTGGACGCGAGCGGATCAGAAGGTGCCCGGGCGCCCGCGTTGGAGAAAGAAGCGGCGGTTCATAAGGCTGGGACACCTCGACACGAAGAACCGGTGCGGCGACAGCCTCGGGGGGAATCGCCGGGACTTCCGTTGATACCCCAGTCGGTTCCCCATCCGGGACCACCTCACTCGCCACCACCGTCGGCGCTTCAGCAGCGTCGGCAACCAGCAGAGGCTCGGTCGGCTCAGGCACCACGGCCATCGGTGCCGGGACCGCTGTCGCGGCGGGCGGCACGCTCAAGTCTGGCGAACGCAACCTGTAGCCTATCCCGAGCGCAACAACCAACCCGAAGATGAGCGCTAAGATGAAAAAGGGTAAGGCCAGCTTAGGCTTCTCCTTCTCGGAACCGACATTCGCACCGGCCAAGATGGATGGGTTATCCGTCAGCAATGACAGTGGCTCCGGTAGGTTTGACCGTACGGGCCCACTCGCACTCGCCTGCGACGGCGCCTTGGCGCTGACCGACTCAGTCATCCGGGCCGGTTCGCTATCGGCCTCCAGCGGTGGCAGCACGTCAACCGGAGCATCATCGAAGGGCAATCGGTTCGGTGGGGGTGAGGTGGTAGCTGGCGGCTGGACCGCCGCCGGTTCTACCGCAGGCGGCTCGGGCTCGGCTTCACTTGCTTCGGGGCTACTAAGGATCTGATCGACCTCGAACGGCGTGGGCCGCCGGACCGATTCAAATTGAGGTGATTCGCTTGCCGTGGATAACTCGGGTGTAGGCATCTCCTCGTCAGGAGCCACCCACACGGCCGGCTCCTGCGTATCACTATTCCAAGCCTCCGAAGTCGCGTCGGTTTGTTCAAACACCGCGGTTGGTTCGACGACCAATTCGGTTGTCGGCAACAGCTCGGCTTCGCCCGCCTGATCCTGATTAGCGGCCGACGGAGGGGGCGGTGAACTCACGGGTTCGGGCTGCGCGGAGGGGGCGGCGGCGCGACCGCCGCCACCAGCCTTGAACACCAGCGCCTCTAACGCGCTGGAGAATTCGTGAGCGGTCCGTGGGCGGTCGTCGGGGTTGGCGGCCATCGCCGCTCCAAACAGCTTTTCCATTGCTGCGGAGTCGGCCACCACAGGCGCCTTCCGCAATTGCGCAGCCGCCTCCGGCCTAGTTCCCGCCGGACGCTGACCAGTCAGTAACTCGTACGCAATCACGGCAAGTGAGAAGACGTCAGCGCCGGGCCCCCAATCACCGCCACTAGCCCGTTCAGGCGCTGTATAAGGCTGCCTGACGGGTCCCTGGACACCGATTTCCTCCAGAGCCGGCACAACGCCAAACCCAGTCGCTCGCGCGGAATCCAACGTCGCGAACACATCGCGCGGGTGCAGGGCACCATGGAGCACGCCAACGGCGCGGGCTCCGTCGATGGCGCCTGCCAGTTGCGAGATGAACAGCACCCTCCGGTCGACCGATGCCGGCGCATCGCGTCGCATCGCGACATCCAGTGAGTCGGCCGCAACGTACTCCTGCGCAAGATAGACGACCGAACCCTCAACGCCAGCAGTGAGCGGCGCAATCAGCCCCGGCTCAGCCAAGCCGATCTGCGCGACCCGATTCAACTGCTCAGCCAGCGCCCTGGCTTGCTCCGGTGTGATGCCGATTTGAAAGACCTTGAGGGCTACAAGGCGGTCGTTTTTAGGATCGCGACTCCGAAATACAGGTCCGAGAACGCCCACCCCGATCTGATGAAGTAGCCGGAACGGGCCCAACGCACTAGGCTGTGGGAATGAATTTGCTTCGTCGCGTGTCAGTGGAGCTACCCCTCCGGAGGGCAACAGAATGCTAGCATGGAAACTGCGTTGCTTCAACGCGCTCGGGCGTGCGGAGGCAAGACCTCGCGCCATCCCTTGACACGCCGAGCGAGCCTTTGAGACAGTCTAGTTAAGACGTTACGCTTGCCGGTTCTTTAATCCCTTCAGGCATTTTCGTGCAACACGCCATCGATATCCGCCGGTTCACATGGATCCGGCGTTTGGCTTCAGACTACGCTTCCAATCACAGCGCCCTAGCCTCATTCTTCGCGGGCGATCCCGCGTCTCCTGCCAGCTGGAGCGATGCCATCGCACGGCGGCAGGCGTCGCGTCCGCCAAGTAGGTTTGTCGATGTCCTCGGCGCACAGCAGGAATCGCGCGGCGCTCCGGCGGAGGCACGGGCCGCCGCCGAGACGCTACGCCAACCGGAGGCGGTGGCCGTCGTCACCGGCCAGCAGGCCGGTTTGTTTGGCGGTCCACTCTTCACTCTCCTGAAGGCGTTAACGACTATCCAGCTAGCCAAACGAGTCTCCCGAGAACAGAGTATTCCCGTTGTCGCCGTGTTTTGGATCGACGCGGAAGACCACGACTGGGACGAGGTGGCCTCGTGCGCCGTCCTCGACCCTAACTGCCAGGTGCAGCGAGTGACGCTACACCCACCGACAGGCGCCGGCCACGTGCCCGTAGGCTCGCTGATAATCGGCGAGGACGTCGGGACCGCGCTCAACGCACTGGCCGAGGCGCTCCCACCAAGCGAGTTCACGGCATCCCTAATCGGCGATTTGCGCCGGACTTACCAGAGCGGTAGGGGCATGGCCGAAGCCTTCGGCCGATGGTTGGAGTCGGTGCTCGGACCGCATGGGCTCGTCGTGTTCGACTCGTGCGATCCGGCAGCTAAGCCATTTGTTCGTGGTCTCTTTGAACAAGAACTGCGGAGCATGCGGACCTCGGCGTTGGCCACCGAAGCCGGCGAGCGTCTGACCGCGCAGGGGTATCACGCTCAGGTCACCCCACACCGGGAAAGCACTGCGCTCTTCCGCCTCGATGGCACGCGGCAGCCGATCCGTCGGACGGCCGACGGCTTCTCGGTCAGCAACACGCCGACAACGCTCGACGATTTACTCGCAGCGCTCAAGCGGCACCCGGAGCAGTTCAGCCCCAACGTCCTACTCCGGCCACTCGTGCAGGACACCCTATTCCCGACGGTCTGCTATGTCTCTGGACCCAACGAGCTCGCGTATCTGGCACAGCTCAAAACCGTCTACGAGGACTTTGAACTGCCGATGCCGCTCATCCATCCCCGTGACAGCGCCACCCTGCTTGATTCGGTCGGCGCAAGATTCCTGAACCGTCAGGACATACCATTCGAAGCTCTTCAGCCACAAGACGAGGCGGCGTTGAACCAATTACTGGAAGCCCAGCTACCGGCGTCGGTCGAGCAATCAATTGACGACGCGCGGCGTGCGATCCAAGCCTACCTCGGGAGGGTTGTCGAGGTCGTTCCCACTGTTGATCCCACGCTGGCAGGTGCCGCACGATCCACGTTGGGCCGGATGGAGCACAGCCTGAAAACCCTCCACAATAAGATCCTCCAGGCTGCGAAACGCCGTGATGACACGCTGCGACGGCAGTTCGCACACACTCGCGCACAGGCATTCCCCGAAGGTCACCCACAGGAACGGGCGCTAGGATTCGTAGGGTTCCTCAATCGCTTTGGGCCGGACCTAGTCGACCGCCTCCTCTCCGACTTGCCCTTGGACCCTAAGCATCACATCCTCATCACGCCCTAACCTCTCACCGCGGCCATCGGCGAGCCTGTTATAATTAGGGAAAGCGCTTCGGCAGGCCGGGCGCGCGTTGCTCAACAACCCGCGGCCTAGCAAACCACAATGAGTCAGCAAGTTTTCGAAGCAATCACCCGAGCACTTGTAGATGGAGAGTCCGCGGCTCTGGTCACCATCATCAAGACGGAAGGGTCAACACCGCAGCGCGTTGGTGCGAAGATGCTAGTCTATGCCGACGGCCGGACAGTCGGCACAATAGGTGGAGGCTGTTACGAAAACGACGCGTTCTGGAAGGCACGCGAAGCGCTGGAGACTCGACGTCCCGTCGTCGCTAGCTACGAGCTCACCGACGATTTCGCCGAAGAGAGTGGGCTCGTGTGTGGCGGACAAATGGAAGTCTATATCGAACCGCTGGAGCCGACGCCGCCACTCTACATCGTTGGCGCCGGTCACATAGCGTACCACCTGGCTGCCATGGCCGCGGGCGTCGGTTTTCGTGTCCACGTGGTTGACGATCGCGAAAAGTTCGCTAACGTCGAACGGTTTCCGGATGCAGCTGAAGTTGTGGTGGACTCAATTCCCGAGTGGTTGCATCGCGCGGCGATTCCAACCTTCGCATATGCGGTGATCGTAACGCGCGGCCACCGGCACGATCTCGATGCGCTGCGAGTTTTGGCGACACACGACCTGCGGTATCTGGGCCTCATCGGCAGCCGGGCCAAGGTGTCACGAATCTTCGAGTCCCTGATGGAGGAGTCGATGCCAGCCGAATGTCTCCGGCGCGTGCACGCGCCAATCGGTCTCGACATCGGTGCCGTCACGCCGCAAGAAATCGCCGTGAGTATCCTCGCAGAACTGATTGCTGTTAAGTACGGCAGAGCCGGGCGCGATGATGCTGAGACGCCTGCCCACTCACTCAGCTGGACGCCGAAGAGCGTCGAAACGAGCTGACGACCCGATGACCCCAACCTCCCCTTCGCACCGTCGCCATGCTGAACACTCGCCGCATTTCTCAGACCGCACACGCGCGATTTTAGCTGCCGTCGTCCTCGGCTACATCGAGCGTGGTGAACCGGTATCCTCTCTCTGGCTTACACGGCATAGACGATTCGGCGTTTCGTCGGCAACTCTCAGGAATACGATGGCGGAGCTTGAACGGCTCGGTTATGTGCATCAGCCACATGCCTCGGCCGGCCGCGTACCCACCGACCGCGGCTACCGCTACTACGTCGACTTATTGCTCGAAGGCCGGCGCCCGGCGCGCTCTTCACGCAACGTCGAAGCCAGACTCCGGAGGGCGTCGACAGTCGATGATTTACTCAGCAACGTGTCACACGAGCTGTCGCGCGCCTCGCACCACCTCGGCTTTGCACTGACGCCCTCGGGCAGAGCCGCGGCGTTTCGGCAGATCGACTTCGTCACGCTCGACCGGAAGCGCGTGCTGGTCGTGGTTGTTTCGGCCTTGGGACACGTCTCCCACAAGGTCGTGAATATTTCCGAAACCCTACGACCTGTGGATCTAACGCAGGCTGCGAACTATCTCAATCAGGAATTTGCCGGGCTACCGTTGTGCGACGTGCGGACAGCGATCGTCGAGCGCCTCAATCAGGAGCGCACGTTGTACGACACATTACGGACTCGAGCGCTCCGACTCGCGCGCAAGACCTTCGAAAACCTGCCCGAGAGTTCGCTGTTCGTCCAGGGCGCCTCGCTACTCCTCGACGACGCCACCGACGGCAACGACCCGTCATCTGTATCACGGCTGAGCGCTTTGTTTGAGATGATCGAGGAAAAGGATCGGCTCGTGCGGGTCCTGAACAAATACATCGATGATCCTGGCCTGACCATCATAATTGGCACCGAGCACCGCACGCAGACTCTTAAGAACCTCAGCTTAATCACTTCTACTTACTTCGACGGACATCAAACCGGATGCGTGGGCATCATCGGCCCTCGACGAATGCGCTACGCTCGTTCGATCGCTGCCGTGGACGGTGTCTCCCGCACAGTGAGCCGACTGCTGGGCACTACCACCGGCGCAACTTGGGCCAACTGAGCGAAAGTGATGGGCGACGAGGCGCGGTCTGCACCGTCCGAGGACGCGACCGACACCGAAGCAGTACCCGAGGCAGTTAGTGAGGGCGCAGCCGAAGCCAATACAGCTGCCGACGTGCCTTCCGTGGAACAACTGCAGCGGGAGCGCGCCGAGTTTAAGGACCTACTACTCCGCAAGACGGCTGAGTTCGACAACTATCGAAAGCGGATCGATCGAGACCGTGAACGGATGATCAAACATGCTGGCGCCGAGGTCCTCGAACAGTTACTGCCGGTCATCGACGACCTCGAGCGGGCATTAGATGTTGCCACGGGCGACGATGCGAGCGGAGAAGATGCCTACCGGCGAGGCGTCGAAATCATCCACCGACAGCTGCTCGACTTGCTCCGGAAGTACCGCGTGACGCCGATGGATGCGGTCGGTTCTGATTTCGACCCGCATATCCATCAAGCGGTCGTGCATGAGCCAAGTACAACACACCGTGACGGCGAGGTAACGGTGGAGCTACGCCGCGGCTACATGCTCGGCGACAATCTGCTCCGGGCAGCCATGGTCAAGGTGGCCAAGCGTGAGTAAGCGCGACTACTACGAGGTCCTGGGTATCACTCGTGACGCCAGTGACCCAGACATCAAGAGCGCGTACCGAAAGCTTGCTCTCAAACACCACCCCGATCGGAATCCTGGCGACTCGGCGTCTGAAGCACGCTTCAAGGAAGCGGCGGAAGCCTATGCCGTCCTTGCCGACCGCGAGAAACGTACCGTCTACGATCGCTTCGGCCATGCTGGACTCGGTACGACACCGAGTAGCGGAGTCGATCCCACGGTCTTTGAGGGCTTCGACGACATTCTCGGCGGCCTCGGTGACGTCTTCGGTTTCGGCGATCTTTTCGGTGGCCGGCGCCGCGCGGGACCGCGCCACGGCGCTGATCTCCGATACGACCTCAAGATTGTGTTCGAGGACGCCGCGCGCGGATCTGAAACCACGTTGCAGCTGCCGCGCGAGGAACCGTGTCACGCCTGTCAGGGATCAGGCGCAGCTCCAGGAAGCACCCCAGGCACGTGCTCGGAGTGCGGCGGACACGGTCAGGTTCGCTACCAACAAGGCTTTCTCACTATCGCCCGCACCTGCAGCCGATGTCGGGGCGTGGGTAAGGTGATCGTGACCCCGTGCGAAGCCTGCCACGGCGCCGGTCGGACGACACGGGAGCGTAAGCTCACAGTGAAGATCCCGGCCGGTATTTCCACCGGACAGCGGCTGAGGCTGCACGGCGAGGGCGAGCTTGGCGAACGCGGGGCGCCACCCGGCGACCTCTACGTTGTCGTGCACGTGGGCGAACACCCGTTCTTCCAGCGCGACGGCGACGACCTGCTCTGCATCGTTCCGATCCCATATCCCACGATGGTCTTAGGCGGTGATATCTCGGTGCCGACGCTCAACGGCGACGAGCGCATCGTCATCCCAAAGGGCACGGAGCCGGGTGCTAGGTTACGACTAAAAAACAAAGGGATGCCTAACGTGAACGGTAGAGGCCAGGGCGACCTGTTTGTCGAAGTCCAAGTCGACACTCTCCGCCGACTCTCAAAAGAACAGCACGCGCTCCTCGAAAAACTCGCTAAAACGATGGGCAACCACAAGGTCGAGCCACGCACACGAGAATCTCACAGTGAAGACCGGCCGTTCTTCGATCGGGTCAAAGATATCTTTGGCTGACCCGTCAGCCACACTTCGCATCCAGCTCTCACGAATCGTCCCAGAGACAGGCGAGCGCGGCTAGGGCGACGACGGGGACGATCTCAGCGCGCAAAATCCGCCCCCCCAGCATCATCACCTGAAAATCTTCTGCGATAAACTGATTCAACTCATCCGAGGCCCAGCCTCCCTCCGGACCGATAGCCAGCGAGACGGTCTTAGGTCGCGGTCGTTCGGCCAGGTCCCTCGGACGGATCGCGTCGGCACGGGCAGCACTTGGCTCGGTTAGGACGAGCTGCACATCAGCCCGATCGGCCGTAGCGAACGACTCGACGGCCATCGGCTCGCGGACCTCTGGCACCACGGCCCGTCCGCATTGCTTGGCAGCGGCCACAGCGATCCGGCGCCACCTAGCAGCAACGCTGCCACCCCGAATGACAGACGGCCTGTGCGAGGCCTGCCGGACCGCCAGCAACGGTTGAACGGCCGCCGCCCCAAGCATTGTGGCGTCTCGAACTACGGCGTCGAACGTCCGTCCTTTCAGAACCGTCGGCGCGACAGTGACGGCTACAGACGCTTCTGGCACCGCAGCTACTGGCTCGAGTATCCGGACGATGACACCCGCGCGTCCCACACGCTCCACTCGGCCCAAGTACTCGTGCCCGCGACCATCAAACACGCACACCTCGTCAGCAACACCGAGTCGCAGGACCTGACGGAGGTGCCGAGACTCGTCTACGGGAAGCACGACGGCATCACCGCTGCCTTCAATCGCGGGCGCAAAAAAGCGTGGCGGCATCGAAGAGATTATAGTGCCCAGTTCAACCCAGGCAACGGCGCCGGCACGTATGACGCGCACCAGAACGCCCTCGGTTTCGCGCTATACTCCAAGCACAAATATGCTGGAACGCGGTCGGAAGCTTGGTAAATACGAAATCCTCAAACCCCTCGGCAGCGGCGGCTTCAGCACCGTTTACTTAGCGAGTGATACGAATATTAAGAAGAAGTTTGCCCTCAAGGTCCCCCACCGACAGGATCTGGATTTCGGCGAACAACTTCAAGAATCTAGGCTGCACGCCAAGCTCAAACACGTCAACGTCGTCGAGATCTTCACCGCAGAAAAACAAAAAGGTGTGTTCTTCATTGTGATGGAATACGTCCAAGGCAAGACCCTCGAACAGCTGATCGCCACGAACGGCGTGGTCGAGCTCGAGCAGGCGCTCAACTACGCGTGCCAGATCTGTGAGGCGGTGGACCACGCACACGGGCAAGGCGTGCTGCACCGTGACCTCCGGCCGGGCAACGTGCTCATTTCAGTTCGGGGCCGCGCGAAGGTCGCCGATTTCGGCACTTCACGGTACCTAGATGTCGCGGCCCACGGTACAACCCTAATCGGCAGCCCGCCCTACATGGCGCCCGAGCAGTTCAACGGCAAAGCGGTATTCGCGTCGGACGTGTACTCTCTTGGCATAACGATTTACCAGATGCTGACCGGCATGCTGCCCTACGAGGCCCCTACCCTAGCCGACCTCGAGAAACTGATGACCGGCACCCTTGTCACAGCACCGCGGCTGAAGAACCGGAACATCCCAACCCGGATCAGCGACATCGTTATGCGCGCCATGGCACCGCACATCGCCAACCGCTACCAGAGGGTCAGCCACTTGCTCGATGCCCTGCTTGCCGAGCGACAACCTGCATCACGGTCGGCAGGCCGCCGAAAGCGGCCCACGTCTGACGCTGACCTGACCACCGAATCAGTCGCGACGCACACGACGCCAACGCTGAACCTCTGTCCCAACTGTAACAAGCCGCTGCCCACACGCGCGCGCAGCATACCGAAGCAGTGTCTGTTTTGTGGCGAAAAGATAAAGCGGTAGTGCTACACTTAGACTGATTTTAGGGCGCATTCTGAGTGTGCCGCGAACATTTGGCGCACCCGCCGCTCCCCGCACGAAGGAGTCTCCCATGGGGTTCCCCGGTACCGGCAAAATCTGGATGAATGGGTCATTAGTCGACTGGGCAGACGCGAAGATTCACATTGGCTCCCATGTCGTCCACTACGGTAGCGGTGTGTTCGAGGGCGCGCGCTGCTACGACACTGCGCACGGCCCTGCCTGCTTCCGCCTCGACGCCCACATCCGGCGGCTCCTCGACTCGGCCAAGATCTACCGGATGGAGTACTCGCTCTCTCGCGAGCAACTTGAGGACGCCGTCCTCGACACGATCCGGGCCAATCAATTTCGCGCCTGTTACATTCGGCCGCTGATCTACCGCGGCTACGACACGCTCGGGGTAAACCCGCTACCGTGTCCGGTCGAAGCTGCCATCATGCTGTGGGAGTGGGGGGCTTACCTGGGTGAAGAGAGCATCACGCGTGGTGTCGACGTCTGTGTCAGCTCGTGGGCTCGGAGCGCACCGAACACCTTCCCGGCGCTAGCCAAGTCAACCGCGAATTACGCGAACGCGGGGCTCATCAAGATGGAGGCCATGGCCAACGGCTACGACGAGGCCATCGCGCTCGACAGCGACGGCACGGTGAGCGAAGGCAGCGGCCAGAATGTCTTTCTCGTGCGGGACAAAACGCTGCATACACCCGCGTTCGCGTCGTCGATCCTGCCCGGAATCACGCGCGACTCGGTCATGACGGTCGCTCGCGATCTCGGCTTCACGATCGTCGAACAGACGATTCCACGCGAACTGCTCTATATCGCAGACGAACTCTTCTTTGTAGGCACCGCTGTTGAGGTAACCCCGATCCGGTCGGTCGACAAGATCGTAATCGGCCAGGGTTCACGAGGACCGGTCACCGAAGCGATCCAGCGCACTTTCTTTGACATCGTGAACGCCCGAGTGCCTGACCAGCACGGATGGCTGCGACCCGTCTACCCGGCGGAGACAGCCAAGAACCGGACGAAACAGACGGCGGCGAAGGCCACCGGCTAAGGACCCGAACCTTCCCATCGGTCAACTGCGGTGGACAACAAATGCGGACGGGCTCAAACTCAAGCTCCATTGCATCACAACAGCGGGAGACATGACGTCGAATAACATGGCACAATCGGCCATCACCGATAACCTCTTAGAAATCCCCTACTTCTGACCTGTCCGGTAAGCTTCGCGTGTCTTCCCGCCCTTCTACGGACCCGTACACCCTCGGCCTGAACCTGCTTGCCCGCAGAGAGCTATCAGAGATGCAGCTCCGCGAGCGCCTCCGCAAGCGCAAGTTCGCCGCGCCGGCAATCGACGCTGCGCTGGAGCGCCTGCGCGGAGAAGGTGCGATCGACAACCGGCGTATGGCCTTCGCATACGCCCGAACCGCCGTCCGGCTTACAACGCGGGGCCGCAGGCGCGTCGCCCAGGAAATCGTTGCGCGAGGAATCGACGACAAGATGGCGCGCGAAGCCGTTGACGCAGCGTTCGCCGATGTGGATGAAACCGTAGTTCTGGCGCGCGCGCTGGCGAAGCGACTCGACGGCCCGGTACGTAACGCTGCCCATTTGCGCCGACTGCACCGGTTTCTTCAACGGCAGGGCTTCCCCACTTCGCTCATCGTCCACGCGCTGGCCGAACATGCGCCAGATGACGCTGAAGAGTAACCTGCGGCGATCGCGGCCCACGACGGAACCCCGGTAGATCACTGTAGAATGACGCCATGACCGCGCGCGAGACTCGACGCAGTTTCCTGGACTTCTTCGCCCGACACGAACACCGAGTCGTCGAGAGCACGTCGCTGGTCCCCGGGGACGACCCCACCCTACTCTTCACCAACGCGGGCATGAACCAGTTCAAGGCTGTCTTCCAGGGTCTAGAGCAGCGTGACTACACACGCGCGGTGTCGTCGCAGAAGTGCATGCGGGTCAGTGGAAAGCGAAACGACCTCAGTGCTGTAGGCCGGTCGCGGCGTCACAACACGTTCTTCGAGATGCTCGGGAACTTCTCGTTTGGCGACTACTTCAAGACGGAAGCAATTGCGATGAGCTGGTCCCTTCTGATTAAGGAGTGGAAGCTCCCCGCCGAGCGACTGCACGCGACGATTTTCTGCGGTGATGAAACCACACCACGAGATGACGAAGCTTACAACGCATGGCGAAAGTTCTTGCCGGAGGCACGGATCGGTGCCTCGGGTGCCGCCGACAATTTCTGGGCGATGGGCGACACGGGTCCATGCGGCCGGTGCTCGGAGATTTACTACTTCGTAAGCGATGACTTACCTTGCCCCGAACCCACTTGCCGCGGTACCGATTGCGACTGCGAGAGGTACATAGAACTCTGGAACAACGTGTTCATGGAATTCGACCGACAGGATGACGGCACGTTGAAGCCTCTTCCCAAGCCGTCGATTGACACGGGCATGAGTCTTGAGCGCGCGACTGCCGTCCTGCAAGACGTGGACTCCATCTATAAAACCGACCTGTTTCAGCCACTCCTGCAGGAAATCGCCGAGTTGGTCGGTGCACCGCACGGTGAACGGTCAGAGGCTGATGTGTCGATGCGTATTGTCGCCGATCACCTGCGTGCGATGACGTTCCTGATCGGCGACTCGGTCACGCCATCGAACGAGTGGCGCGGCTACGTACTACGCAAGATCATGCGCCGGGCCATGCGGCACGGCAAGAAACTTGGCCTCACTGATCCGTTTCTCCATCGCCTCGTCGATATCGTTGTGCGGGACATGGGTGAGGCGTATCCTGCCCTCTCCCGCAACCGTGACAAGATCGTTGACGTGGTGCAGCACGAAGAAAACAGGTTCGACGCGGTGCTGAACGCCGGGCTGGTGAAACTCGAGGAGGTGCTGGACCGTGCCAGCACCGGCGACCGGACTGTGGCCGGCGAGGACATCTTCCGGCTGTACGATTCGCTCGGATTGCCAGCTGATTTCATCAAGGACCTAGCCGGCGACCGCCAACTTGCAATCGACTGGGACGGGTTCGAGCGCCTTTTGGCGGAACAGCGCAACCGAGCCCGTGCCAGTAGCAGGTTCAACACCAAGCGGAGTGACACAAGCGCCTTCTGGAAGGCCGAGGAACTCACCGAAGGTCTCCGGGATGTTCGGGACTGCTTCGAGGGGTACGAGGCAACACGGGTCGACGGAGCAGTGATTCTGAGACTGTGGAATGACGTGCCAGCGCCGTGCGAGCAACTCGCCACGGGTGACACGGGATATTTGGCGCTCGACCGCAGTCCGTTCTATGTCGAGTCAGGCGGCCAAGTATCGGACACCGGCCACATCGTGTCTGAAGACGGAGAGACAGAGGCCGTCGTCGAGGACACGTCCGGCTGGGGCGTCTACCCGCGGGTGCACAAGGTCCACGTCCTTGCCGGCACCCTAAGCCGTGGCAGTTTAGTGTCGGCAGTCGTTGACGAACCACGCCGCGCCGCCATCCGCCGGAGTCATACGGCGACGCATCTTCTCCACGCCGCGCTCCGGCAGGTTCTTGGTCAGCATGTGACTCAGGCCGGCTCACTCGTTTCGCCAGACCGGCTCCGGTTCGACTTCGCCCATCCGATGCCACTCAACCAGTCGGACATCGACGAGATCGAGCGCGTCGTCAATGAACAGGTCATAGCCGCTACCCAGCTCGAAACGGTCGAACAATCTCCAGACGAGGCGATCGCCACCGGCGCGATCGCCCTGTTCGGTGAAAAATACGGCGACCGCGTGCGCGTGGTCTCGATTCCGGAGTTCAGCAAGGAACTCTGCGGAGGTACTCACTGTCGCTCGACAGGCGAAATTGGCTCATTTTCGATCGAGCGGGAAAGCGGTACGGCTGCTGGTATCAGACGTCTGGAGGCGCTCACAGGAGTGCCTGCTGTCCAAAGGCATCAGGCACGACGAGTCTTGATCAATGAAATGCTTGAGGCGCTCGCCTCGCCGGAAGATCGCGCACTCAACACCCTCAAACAGCAACAAGCTCAGACCAAGAAACTAGCACGCGATGTGAACGCTCTGAAGCTGAAGTTGGAACTGGAGTCGCAAACAGAGGCACGTATCGACGTCGACGGCATCACGCTCGTTACCCGCCGCGCTGACGGTTTAGACAAGCGCTCACTCCGCGCGATCGCCGACCAATTGAGGAGCGACATCGACACGGGACTCGTCGTGCTTGCATCCGCCACCGATGCCGGACGCGTGGCGATTATCGTGAGCGTCACGACCGACCTGAAAGCCCGCATGCCCGCTGGACAGGTCGTCAAAGCTCTAGCCCAACTTGTAGGCGGCGGCGGGGGCGGCCGACCGGACTTCGCTGAAGCCGGCGGCAAGGACCCGCAGCACATTGACGCCATGCTCGCCGCGAGTGAAGCCATCGTGCGCGGCCTCCTGAGCAGTGCAGACTGACGGGGCAACCAGCAGGTCGCCGATCAATTGCACCTCAAACCATGACCGACGCCGCTGGGTCAACGCTTGAGCGCCTGAGGCTCGACGTCTGGCTCGACGTTGCCTGCCTCTTTAAGACCCGATCTGAATCGCAGAAGGCCTGCAAGGGAGGCAAGATTGACGTGAACGGCCAGCGCGCGAAACCGCATCGCGAAGTTACTCCAGGAGATCGCATCTCCATCACGCGTAGCTTCGGCGGACGCCAAGTGGTCGTTGTCAAGGACCTAGTCGAGCAACACGTCCCTAAGGCTGTGGCGAAAGCACTCTACGAGGACGTCACGCCACCGCCGTCTCAGGCAGAAGCGGAACTTCGGGAACTGGTGCGGCTGGCTAGCCGCGCCCATCGGCCGGGCTGGGCCACTACCGCACCGGGTAAACGGGAACGCCGTGCCCTCCGCCGACTGAAGGAACGGGATAGCTAAAGTCGCCGGTGCCGGGCGGGCTACGTGACGGTTCCGCGTGTTATAATCCGGGATTGGCGGCGTGCTGAAACGCTGGCCTCTTCAAGGACAAGGACTGAACTCGTGGCAAACCACAAATCGGCGATCAAAGCGCACCGGCAGAACGCCAAGCGGCGCGAGAAGAACCGCCAGGAGCGAACGCGGCTGCGCACTGCCCTGAAGTCCATCCGGGCCACACTGGCTTCAGGGAACGCCAGCGGCGCCAGGCTCGAGCTTCAGAAAACGGTCTCGGTGATCGACAAGATGGCCGGGAAGGGCATTATTCACAACAACACCGCCGGCCGTTACAAGTCGCGTCTGGCGAAGCAGCTCGCCAAGCTTTCAGCTCCGGCGTAGCCTGCCGCGCGTTTCGCACAGCTCGACGACGAGCCGTTCGAGAAGTAGGCGCGGATCTCCCCCAGACGTCTTCAGGGCCAGATCGGTCCGATACACTGCCTCCACCGCCGCCGGGATCCTGGCGGCAGGCAGTTTCGTGCGAATCACCCACCCGAGCTGGCCGAGAATTAGGGGCGGCACCGCCCCGGCGTCGAACGTCAGACCGAGTTCCCGCAACGCAACATCGGCCTTACCTCTTACAATCGCCCCCGTCACGGCCCAATCATCCTGCAAGACGGCTGGACCGACGACGGCCTTGACGTCGGCTAGGCCGATCGTAGGCCGGTCGAGAGCATAGAGCACCACACGCTCAAAGTCGGCCCGTAGCCTCGCCAAGTCCGCACCCGCGCGGTCGACGAGCAGCCCTATCGCCGCAGGGTCCATGGAGAATTGCCGTCGCTTCAGCTGCGCACGCACCCAACGCTGCGCGTCACCTGCGTTGCCGATCCCCCCAAAGTCCACGACGGTGGCGTACTTGAGCAGTTGCTTGACGACACGTCGCCGCTTATCGAGATCGCCCGCTTCAACGATGACCGTCGCGTGGGGTTCAGGAGACTGGATGAACTGCTCGAACGCTTCGAGATCGTGCTCGGCCGCTTTCCTCTGCAGCACGTACTCGGCCTGCGACAGGATGACGATGCGGCGCGGCGCGAGCATCGGTAACATACGGGCGGCCGCCAGCACCGTCGCTATGGTCGTGGTCTTATCACCGCCGTAAAGCCGCTCGACGTTAAACGGCCGAAGGTCCTCCTCGACGACGTGGATGAACTCACGGGCTAAACGGGCTCTCTCGCCTTCGTCGTCGCCGAGAATCAGGTAGAGCGGACCTGTCTCGCCCGAGGCAATCTGCTTGCGAACAGCGGCCGGACTGGAAGCCGTCATAGGATGAAGTGAAACCCACTAGAACGCTTCAAGGATCGAGCTAATGACCGTCGAAGCAAAATCGCTGGCCATGCGCTCGAGTGCGTTCGTGTCCTGGCCGAAGAACGCACTGGCATCGAGTGCGCCACCGCTCGTGGCCACGTCGTACTCCTCGGTGAAGACGAGCGAGGAATTTTCCCAAATCACTTCCTCCGTCCGTAGATCGCGCAGCACGATACTAGCGCGGAGTGTGAAGGTGTATCGCGAGGCTTGCTGCTGGTCCGTGAAGCTCGACGGCTGCAGGTCAATCAAGACAATGCGGCCGATAAGGGTAGCATCAACGTCGGTCTCATCAGGGACGATCTGATAGCTGCCTCGCCCGATGAATTCCGTCCGGACTGATTCAGTCAACAACTGCTCGACTTCGAAAAAGGCAGTATCGTTCTCGAAGAGTGGGATGCCAATCGTTTCGACATAATCCGGTAGAAACGACCCACGACCCGCGAGGGCATAGCCGCACCCGGCAGTCAGTGCACCTACGAGCAGTGCCAAGACCCACCAGTTCTGCCTATGCGGACGGTACGCGCGGTTCGGCATCTTCGACTCCATTCTCACTTCACGACGATGTTCACGAGCCGGCCGCGTGCGACGATCACCTTCGCAACAGTCTTACCAGTGATGAAGGGGTGCACCTGTGGGTCGGCTAAAGCATCGGCCTCGAGAGCCGCGTCGCTCCGGCCCGCATCGACCGTCAGCCGAGCCCGCACTTTCCCGTTGACCTGCACTGGAACGACCAGAGTGTCAGCTTTGGCGATTGCCGGATCGAATGTCGGCCAGTCCGCTGCCTCAACGCCATCGTGGTGCCCCAAACGCTCCCACAGCTCCTCAGCAAGATGCGGGGTGAACGGCGACAACAACAGGACGAGCGCTTCAATCGCCTCATTGAGCACAGCCGCCGTTTCTGGCCGAATCTCCACAGTCTCTGCCTGCCATGTCCTCGGACCGCACCCAGCCTTGTCGCAAAATACGTACAGGTCGTTGACGAGTTCCATGAGTGCTGATACCGCCGTATTAAGATGGACGCGCGGATCGAGATCACTCGATACCCGTTGGATCGTCTCGTGGGTCTTGCGGCGCATCGCACGGTCAACGTCGTCCAGGTCATCGACTGGTGGGCCAGCGCCACGCACCCGCGCGGCCAGCGGCTCCACCAGTCGCCACACCCGGTTGAGGAAACGGAAACTTCCCTCAAGCCCGCTGTCAGTCCACTCGATTTCCTTCTCTGGCGGAGCCACGAACATTTCGTAGAGTCGTAATGTATCGGCGCCATAAGTCGCAACCATGTCGTCGGGGTCCACGACGTTACCCTTCGACTTCGACATTACCGCGCCATCCTTGAGCACCATCCCCTGGGTGAGGAGCCGTGTAAATGGCTCGTCGTGCTCGACGAGGCCAAGATCCCGCAGCACCTTGCAGAAGAATCTGGAGTAGATCAAATGCAGAATGGCGTGTTCGACGCCGCCGCTGTAGAAATCGACTGGCGCCCAGTAGCGTGCAGCGGCCGGGTCGAACGGCAGCGCATCGTTACGCGGATCGCAGTAACGATAGTAGTACCACGACGAGTCGACGAACGTGTCCATCGTGTCCGTCTCACGTCTGGCTGCGGCACCGCAGGTCGGACACATTGTATTGACGAACTCGGGTATTTGCGCGAGCGGCGAGTCCCCGCGGCCGCTGAACGTCGTGACGTCCGGCAATTCGACGGGCAGTTCCTCATATGGAACCGGCACCAATCCACAGGTCTCACAGTGAACGATCGGGATGGGCGTGCCCCAGTAGCGTTGTCGCGAGATCCCCCAGTCCTTTAGGCGATACTGGACCGTGCTTTCTCCGATTTTCCGCTCAGCAGCCGCTTGCGTCATCACGGTCCTGGCATCGGCGCACGGCAGGCCGGAAAACTCTCCAGACGCGACCAGCCGACCAGAACCCACATAGGCTTCCTGGAGAGTGTCGGCTGCAAGCGGGGCCGAGCCGTCGTCGGGCTGGATGACGATACGGATTGGTAAGTCGTATTTTTTCGCAAACTCAAAGTCGCGTTGGTCATGCGCCGGAACGCCCATGACGGCTCCAGTGCCGTACTCACCAAGCACGAAGTTCGCCACCCAGACCTGGACGTCCTCACCAGTAAAGGGGTTGGTGGCCCGCCGACCAGTATCGAACCCCTCCTTCTCAATCTCCCCGGTGAGCCGTGCTGTCCGGTCTTGGGCCCGGAAACGCCGCACGCGCTTCCGGAACGCCTCAGACTCGTTCATGGACGCCGCAATCTTGTCCACGAGCGCGTGCTCGGGTGCCAACAAGACGAACGTCCCCCCATAGATCGTGTCGAGCCGTGTTGTGAACACCTCGATCGGCAAAGCCGGCTCGCCCGTAAGTGAAAACGTAACGCGGGCGCCCTCCGAGCGGCCGATCCAATTGCGCTGCATCGTCAGCACCTTATCTGGCCATTCGGTTAGGCGGTCGATACCGTCGAGTAATTGGTCGGCATACGAGGTGATGCGTAGGAACCACTGCTCCAGCGCGCGTAGGTCTACCTCCGACGAGCAGCGCCAACAACGCCCATCGACGACCTGTTCGTTGGCTAGAACAGTCTGACAACTGAGGCACCAATTGACGCTCGAACGCCGGCGATAGGCTAGGTCGCGCTCAAACATCTTCAAGAAGATCCACTGGTTCCAGCGGTAGTACTCGGGCAGGCAGGTCGTGATCTCCCGCTCCCACGCATAGCTAATCCCCAACCGCTGCAACTGCCCCTTCATATGGGCGATGTTGTCGAGTGTCCACGCCTTGGGGTGCACCTCGTTCTGAATGGCAGCATTCTCGGCCGGCAAACCAAACGCGTCCCAGCCGAACGGATGGATAACCTGATAGCCCAGCATCCGTTTCATTCTTGCCACGACATCGCCGATCATGTAGTTGCGGACGTGGCCGACGTGCGCGTGACCCGACGGATACGCAAACATGACCAGACAATAGAACTTCGGCTTCGAGGGGTCTTCCACCACTTCGAAGGCACGGCGCTCAGTCCAGCGCTGCTGCCACTTCTTCTCGATCGTCTGCGGGGAATAGTCAGACACGGCTGAGACCATACGACCGCGCCGGTGAACCGCGTCGCCGGCGACACCTCAACAGGCGTGTTGCGTAACCGATTAGTCGATACCGTTCGCGTCAGATGACCGACGCGCCACGGCGACGACGAGCCGTCATTATAGCGTAGCAGCCGACTGACGCGGCGACCTTACCAGATGCCACTCGGCCAATGCGCGCGATGCGTCGATATAATGTCCCCGATCACCGCCTCGGCTCGCTCAGTCGAATCCGGGAACGAGGGGGCATTGTCCACGAGCGCATCGCCGAGTACGGTGATCGTCGAGTTGAGACACTCGGCAAGGGCTTGGAGATCGTATCCGCCCTCGGTTACGAACGCTAGACGACCACCACACACGTCGTCGGCGATAACTCGCAGGTGACGAGTCATTGCGCGATAGCCTTCGGTCGTGACGCGCATACCAGCCAGCGGGTCCCGCTCGTGGGCATCGTAGCCGGCCGAAACAAGCAAGAGATCTGGCGCAAACGCCTGTAGCGCTGGCACGACGAGGCGCGTGTAGACCAAGTCATAATCGGCGTCGGTCGCCCCAGCCGCGAGCGGCACGTTTAAAGTTCGGCCCTCCCCCGCATCACGGCCGATGTCGGCCGCCGCCCCTGTCCCCGGATAGAACGGGTATTGGTGAGTCGACACGTAAAGGATGCGCGGGTCGTCGTAGAACATCCACTGCGTGCCGTTGCCGTGATGGACGTCATAGTCAATAATCGCCACCTTCGAGGCGCCGATGGCGAGGGCGTGCGCGGCGGCTACTGCCACACTATTGAACAGACAGAACCCCATCGCCCGGTGAGCTTCGGCGTGATGGCCCGGTGGCCGGACTAACGCCAGTGCTCGCCCCTGACCAGCCATCGCATGGTCCGCTGCTTGCACGATCGCACCAGCAGCTAGGCGGGCGGTCTCGTACGATTGCGACGAAGTGTAGGTATCAGGATCAAGACGAACGGCGTGCCCCGACGTCGCGGCAATCGACCCGATGTAGGGCTCAGTGTGAACCGCCGCTAGTTCGGCGTCTGTCACCGGACGCGGTTCGATGACGGTTCCGCCGCCCCGAGCGAACGCCGCCGCTGCCGTCTGCATCACCTCAGCGCGCCCAACGCGCTCCGGATGTCCAGGCGGCGTCACGTGATCGGCGAATCGATCCGATGCGAATAACACCAACGAGGTCTCCGTCATGGAACCTCCAATAGACGACCGGCCGTTTCGGCTAGCGCACCGAGTGCCTGCTCGAGTTCGAGACGCTTGGCTTCGAGCACTTGCGCTTCGGCATCTTGAGGGACCTCGATTGGCACGCCGACGGCAAGCGCAACCCGACTGAAGGGTTTTGGCACCTGCGTCCTGTCCCAGCTTCGCGCCGTCCAAAACCGGTCCGCTTCGAGATGGAATGGGAGCAGGGGGTGACCCGTAGCGCCAGCCAGCCACACGGCTCCGGACTGCGCCCGCCCAGCTGGCCCCCGCGGCCCGTCGAGCGTGAAGCCAACCGCATACCCGTCGGTTAGGACGCGTCTCAGCTGCAGCAGCGCTCGCTGCCCGCCGTGGGAGGTCGACCCCCGGACCGTGCCATAGCCGAAGCGCTCTATGATCCGGGCGATCCATTCGCCGTCAAAGTTCTCGCTTGTGATGACGACGATTCCGCGCCGCCTGAAATAGTAAGTCGCCGAAAGAATGCGCCCGTGCCAAAATGCCATGACGGGTTGTCGCCCACCGGCGTAGATTCGCTCTAGATGCTCAAGGCCGCTCACGCGCCACCGCATTGTCGCGCCCAGGAGGGCAATGAACGGATACGCGAGGGCAGCAATCGCCCACGCCTCTATGCGTTGACACGCAGTGAGGCGGCGGTTCGGTGAAGTCTCCATCACTATCTGACCGTTTGGAGTCCAGCAGCCGGACCAGACATCACATGCCGTCGTATCGCGGGCCGCCTCCGCCCTCAGGCGGTACCCAGTCGATAATCTGATACGGATCGATGATGTCGCAAGTCTTGCAATGGACGCAGTTCGACGCGTTGATCTGCAGCCGCGGGCCGTCCCCGGCTTCTATCATCTCGTAGACATTCGCCGGACAGAATCGAATACACGGGTTTCCGTAGTCCTCGCGACATCGCGTACGGCAGATGTCCAAGTCTTGCACCCGTAGGTGTCCCGGTTGGTCTTCTTCGTGGCGCGTCCCGGAAAAATGTACGTTCGTCAGTCGATCGAAGGTTAGCTTCCTGTCAATGGACACGGCTCTAGAATCGCGAACTGGTCCATCCGGTCCATAATACGCGGCGATCGTCTTCATCCGTTCGTGACCGGGATGACTTGGCATCGGATCACGGAACCACCAGCCGCGCGTGAGTAACGACAGCCCAGTGTATGTGAGTCCAGCGATCAAGCCATGCGCGAAGCTCTGGTGAACGTTACGAACCGGATAGAGTTCACTTCGGACCGGTCCACCATCGACCAGAGCCTGGAACGCCTGCAACCGGGAGGCTGAGGGGTCGCCAGTCCGGACTGCATCGAGCGCGACCTCGGCCGCATACATCCCCGTCCGCATGGCAAGGTGAATCCCTTTCAGGCGTAGCGAGTTCACAAATCCCGCAGCATCCCCCACGATGAGTCCGCCGTCCGTGTAGGCTCGCGGTAGCGCGTGCCATCCCCCTTCCGGGAGTGCTTTCGCCCCGTACCGAATCAGTTGGCCTTCGGCCAGCAGTCCCGCAAGCATGGGATGGCGCTTCAGTCGCTGGAACGCAGCGTGTGGGTCGAACAACGGGTCTTGGTAGTCAAGACCCGTTACGAGGCCCACCGACAGTCGGTCTGGCGCCAACGCGTAGACAAAACCGCCACCGAACTCCTCGAAACGGAGCGGATACCCGAAGGTGTGCATCACGGTGCCAGGTGCCAGCCGACCAACCGGAACCTCCCAGAGTTCCTTGATCCCAAGCGCGTAGGTTTGGGGCTGCGACCCTGCGTCGAGCCGTAGCCGGCGTAGCACTGTCTTCGTTAAGTTCCCGCGCACGCCGTCGGCAAAAATCGTTACCACAGCGCGGATGTCGACTCCAGGCTCAAATGTCCGCTTGCGGACGCCCCGTCGATCGATCCCACGATCGCCAGTTCGAACACCCACAATCCGGTCATCTTCATACAGCACCTCAGTCCCCGCAAATCCGTTAAACACGTCGACGCCTTCGGTTTCCGCCTGACCGGCCAACCATCGCACGAACTGGTTCAGCGAGATGAGGTAACAACCGTCGTTCTTGAGGGGTGGTGGTGTGAATGGAAAACGGATCGCACGTTGCTCAGTCAGAAACACGACCCGGTCATCGTGTACAACTGGCCCAAGCGGTGCACCACGAGATTTAAAGTCTGGCAGAAGATCGCCGAGTGCGGTGGGATCGAGCACGGCACCCGACAGCATGTGCGAACCACTGTCCCGGGATTTTTCGAGCACGGCGATCGCAAGCGGGTCACCGCCAATCGATTTTTGCAGTCGCACGAGGTGCAGGGCCGCCGATAACCCCGCCGGGCCACCACCGACAATAAGGACGTCGACCTCGAGCGTCTCACGCTCCAGCGTCAATTCTCCAGTTCGGCAATCATCGCCGGCACGATGTCGAATAGATCAGCAACGACACCATAATCTGCGATTTCGAAAATCGGCGCGTCAACATCTTTGTTGATCGCAACGACCGTTTTCGCGCCTTTCATTCCCATGACGTGTTGAATCGCGCCGGAGATACCAAGCGCCAAGTAGAGTGTTGGTGCGACGGTCTGCCCAGAACTGCCGACCTGACGATCCATGGACAACCAACCTGCATCGCAAATCGGCCGCGATGCCGCAACCTCGGCGCCGAGGGCCCTAGCCAAGCGTTGAATCATCTCAAGATGCTCGGCGCCTTGAATTCCCCGACCGACCGCAACGATCCGTTCGGCCTGAACCAGGTCCACCGCCTGCTTCGCCTCTTGGAAAGCCGGCTCAGGTTTTTGGCGCTGCGCTGCGGCTTCAGGCGGCACGGCAACGGTTCGTCTCGGCGCTGGCACGATACCGCGGACGACGGTATCCGCGCTCACCGCGCCACACTGGAACGTAATGATGTGCGGTGGCGACCCAAGGGGCACCACATCTGCCATTAACCTGCCCTGAAACATCGGGCGGCTAAAAGCCAGCGTACCATCGCGACGCACTGCCCGAACGCAATCAGTCACCAAGGCCCGGTCTAGAGCCGCCGCTAGCGCGGGAGAGAAATCTCTAGTCTGATACGTATGAGATAGCACAACGAGCGCCGGAGCTTCCGCCTTGACCAGCGCGGTAAGCGCAAAAACGAAACCGTCGGCCGTATACGTCTCGAGCGCGTTTGCATCGAGAGCGATTACTTCGCTCACGTCAGCCGTGGCCAGTTCCTCCGCCTGCGCGTCAAGACTTGCCCCGAGGATCGCCACCTTGACGTCGCCTCCAATTTGCTGCGCCGCCGCCAGCGCTTCCCAGCTGGTTGGATTCAACACGCCGTCCCGCTGCTCGGCGATGACTAGAATCATCTTCGCATCCATTCGATGTGGATTCCGCAGCAGGGTTCGATCAAAACGCGCGCGCCTCGTCACGCAACAACCGAACCAGCGTCTTAGCGATTTCCGGCGGGGTGCCGCCGACGAAACACGTCTGCTTTTTCTTCTCGGGCGGATACAGTGCCACGATTCGCTGGCGTGAATCTGTGGCCGACGCGGCCTCAACGACGCGAATCTCCTTTTTCTTGGC
This sequence comes from Acidobacteria bacterium UBA823, assembly GCA_002296225.1. GTDB lineage: Bacteria > Acidobacteriota > Vicinamibacteria > Vicinamibacterales > UBA823 > UBA823. The sequence continues at coordinate 35,347 of DBHR01000105.1, forward strand.
AGCCATGATGCCCTTCAGCGTGGCATAGCGAAGCTGGTTAATCCCGCTCTGAATCGTGAGTAGTGCGGGCAGCGGTAACGTCACCCACTGGAACCACCCGCCCTCAAGCTCACGCTTCACTCGCAGCGTACCGTCGCCGACTTCGACATCCATAATAATGGTGGCATGCGGCAGACCCAGTAATGCTGACAAAGTAACACCGGTCTGGCCGAACCCGTGATCGTCAGACTGGAGGCCCGTGAGCACGAGATCAACGGCCTCGTCCTTGATGGCATCGGCGACTGCGCGAGCGACGCCGACTGCATCCATCCGGGCAGCCTCATCGTTGACAACGTGGATCGCCCGGTCTGCGCCTCGTGCTAGCGCCTCACGGATGACCTGGGTCACCCGAGCCGGCCCTACTGAGCAGACCGTCACTTCACCGCCGTGCTGCTCCTTAAAGCGCAGCGCGGCTTCGAGCGCATAAGCGTCCGGCTCGTTCATCTCGAAGCTGGCTTCCTGTTCGCGGATCCAGACTCCTTCCGCGTCGACTCGGGTCGGCCAGTCGCGAGCGACTACCTGTTTTACGCAGACGATGATGTTCATGCTTTCAGCTGGCGCAGTCGGTAGCGCTAGCTACGAGTCGCAACGCTTGAAGAGGAGTACGGCGTTGGTGCCCCCAAATCCAAACGAATTCGACAGCGCGTGGCTGATCGTCGAGGGGCGCACCGATTCCGAGACGTAGTCAAGATCGCAGTCGGGATCGGGCGTTTCCAAATTAATCGTCGGCGGAAGCATCTGACGCCGAACGGCCAAGGCGGTGATGCCAGCTTCCAGTCCACCCGCCGCGCCCAACAGATGCCCGGTCATCGATTTTGTTGAAGATACGGCCATTTCTCTGGCATGTTCGCCGAAAACGCTCTTAATGGCCAACGTTTCAAGTTTGTCATTGTAAGGCGTCGATGTGCCGTGAGCGTTAATGTAATCGATCTGATCGGGTCGGCATTCTGCGCGTGCCAAGGCCGCCCTCATGGCCTGCGCCGCACCAGCACCGTCCTCGGAAGGCGCCGTCACATGGAATGCATCGGCAGACATACCGTAGCCGACCAACTCCGCATATAGGGGTGCCTTTCTCGCTCGCGCCTGCTCGTACTCCTCAAGAACCACAACGCCAGCCCCCTCGCCGATGATGAATCCGTCACGATCGCGGTCGAACGGCCGGCTTGCACGTGTGGGCTCGTCATTCCGTGTCGACAACGCACGCATAGCGGCAAACCCGCCAACGCCGAGCGGTGTGATGGCCGCTTCGGAGCCACCGGCAATCATCACGTCAGCAGCACCTCGGCTGATGATCTCGAACGCGTCGCCAACCGCGTGAGCCGACGCCGAACAAGCGGTGCACGTAGCGGAATTCGGTCCCTTGGCCCCGAATCGGATCGAGACCTGGCCAGCTGCGAGATTGATGATGGATGCAGGAATAAAGAACGGTGAAATTTTTCTGGGACCGTCCTTCAGTAATGACCGATGCTCACGCTCGATGGTTGTGAACCCACCGATGCCAGACGCGATAAAAACACCGACACGTGAAGCGATCTCCGGCGTGACTTCCAGCCCGGCATCACGCACAGCGAATTCAGCTGCCGCAATGGCGTACTGGATAAAGATGTCCATCTTCTTGACGTCCTTTTTGGCGATGAACTGAAGGGGATCAAAGTCCTTGACCTCCCCAGCTATGCGCACGGAAAACTCCGACGCGTCAAATCGGGTAATGGCCCCGATGCCACTACGCCCGGCACAGAGCGCCTTCCAGTTCTCCTCCGTGCCGATTCCAAGCGACGACACAAGCCCAACACCGGTGACGACTACTCGCCTCTTCACACAGCCTCCGCCTGCCTGCGAGTACTACTTCTTACGGTTCCCGTGCGTCTCGATGTACTCCACCGCCTCTTTGACGCGCGTGATCTTCTCAGCATCTTCATCAGGAATCTCGATACTGAACTCTTCTTCCAGCGCCATAACCAACTCAACCGTATCGAGTGAATCCGCCCCCAGATCGTCGACAAACGACGCATCCGGGGTAACTTCCTCCTCGTCAACACCGAGTTGCTCCACAATGATGTTTTTAACTTTGTCCGTAACCGCCATTCGCGCCTCCTACATATACATGCCACCGTTCACGCCTACCACTTGCCCAGTAATATACGACGCCTCGTCGGATGCAAGGAAACTTACCGCATGCGCGACATCGGCTGAAGTTCCGAGCCGACCCAGCGGCACCAGCGACTGCCAATCGTCCCGTCCTTCGCTGGTCAGCCCTCGAGTCATGTCGGTGTCGATCAAGCCAGGCGCCACGACGTTTGCCGTAATACCGCGCGAGGCAATTTCTTTGGCCACTGCTTTGGTAAAGCCGATCAAGCCGGCTTTCGACGCAGCATAGTTCGCTTGGCCTGCGTTGCCTATCTGCCCGACCACCGAACTGATTGTGATGATGCGACCAGACCGCTGACGCAGCATCTGGCGCAGCACGGCCTGAACACACGCGAAGACCCCGGTAAGGTTCGTCGCCAACACGTCGTCCCAGTCCTTACGCTTCAGGCGCAGCAGAAGTTGGTCGCGCATGATGCCAGCATTGGCTACCAATACGTCGATCCGGCCTAACCTCTCGACCACGTCACCGACCAGACTACACACGTTATCTGCCTTGGTCACGTCGAGACTCGCGAGCTCGGCTCGCCCCCCGGCAGCCACAATCGTCGCCACCGTCTCCTCGGCATGTTGCTTGCGGGCCGTGGCCACAACTGTGTAGCCCAAGCCGGCGAGCTGCACGGCGACGGCCCGCCCGATACCGCGCGAGGCACCAGTCACAATCGCCACCCGTTCATTCGATTTCCTCATGCACGTATCCAGTGATACCGCCCGCCGGCTTGCGCTCCGGGCGAGCTGAGACTATCCAATCAACTCTCTAGCATGATCCAACGTGGGCAGGCCATCCGTTGCGACCGCCCGCAAGGCACGGTCGATCTTCTTCATCAGTCCGGTCAGCACCGACCCCGGTCCCACCTCAACATACGTGCGTGCGCCATCCGATGCAAGGCGTCTGACGACTTTCTCCCATAACACAGGCGAGACGGTTTGTCGTATGAGCGCATCGATCGCAGCCGAAGCGTCGTGTTTGGGCTCGGCGTCGACATTGGCGACAACTGGCACGCGTGGATCTGTGACAAGGAGGGCCCGAAACTCAGGTGCCAGGCGATCCGCCGCAGGCTGCATTAACGCACAGTGGAACGGGGCGCTGACCGTAAGCGGTATCACACGTTTCGCACCCAGTCGCTTTGCGACTGCACCCGCGCGTCTCACCGCCTCACGCGCGCCCGCGATCACAATCTGACCTGGTGCGTTCAAGTTCGCGGGTGCTACAACCTCTCCCCCGCTCGATTCGTCACACGCCCTTTGGACGCTGTCGGCATCCAGTCCGAGGATGGCGGCCATCGCGCCCTCGCCGACAGGCACGGCCTCCTGCATATACTGACCCCGACGCCTGACGATGCCCAGGGCGTCGGCGAACGACATAGTGCCTGCCGCCACGTGCGCGGAGTATTCACCTAAGCTGTGGCCCGCCACGGAGGTCGGCGTCAGGCCGCGCGCCACCAACCCTCGGTACGTCGCAACGCTCACCATTAGAATAGCCGGCTGCGCATTCTCCGTCAGCGTCAAGCGGTCCTCAGGACCCTCGAAGCAGAGTGTGCTCAGGGACTCGCCGAGCACGTCATCGGCTTCCTCGAAGGTAGCACGGCATTCGGGATGCACATCCACGAGCGCACGGCCCATGCCCACACGTTGAGAGCCCTGTCCGGGAAAAATGAACGACAGCATCTTCAACCTCGCAGCCGGGACTTCACTGAAGCGGCGGCGCGCCCGCTATGCTCTGCGCGACCCGCTCAACCATCTTACCTTTACCCAAACGCTGAACCATGGCGAGGGCATTGCGAACCGCTTTGCTAGACGAACGGCCGTGGCCGACAACACACAACCCTGCTACCCCAAGTAAGGGTGCGCCGCCGTACTCAGAGTAATCGACCCGCCTACGGAACCGGCGGAATGCCCGGCGAGACAGCAAGTAGCCGACGCGGGTGCTGAACGTGCGCGACAGTTCGTCGCGAAGAAGTTCTTCTACCGTCTCGACCAGTCCTTCGCTAATCTTCAGAGCAATATTTCCAGTGAAGCCATCGCAGACGACCACGTCGGCCTGACTGGCATACACGTCCCGTCCCTCGACGTTGCCAATGAAATCTGGCACGCCAGTTGAAAGCAAGCGATGCGCTGCTCGTGTCAAATCATTGCCCTTCGTAGCCTCCTCTCCGATCGACAGGAGGCCGATACGTGGCCTCTTTATGCCAAGCGCCACACGGGCATACGCAGCCCCCATCACCGCGAACTGGAGGAGATGGGGTGGGCGACAGACCATGTTCGCCCCCGAATCGAGCAATATCGCCTCTCGTTTGAGCGTTGGGATAGTCGTTGCCAAAGCCGGTCGGTCAGCGCCCGCCAGCATACCTAAGGCACCGTGCGTAGCAATCAGGGTAGCACCGGTGTTCCCAGCACTGAACATTGCGCTCGCCTCCCCACTCGCGACCAAGTCGGCCGCAACGCGGATCGATGCACGCGGGTACTTTCTGAGAGCGGCGGCGGGAGAGTCCCCCATACCCACCGCGTCTGGCGCATCTACGATACGCACATCCAGCGCCTGATGGTCAGCGTGCCGAGCGACCTCCGCTCGGAGCAACTCGGCGCGACCGACGAGCACCAGGCCAACGCCAAGGTGCCGGGCAGCGACAATCGCGCCGTCAACGACGGCACCAGGTCCAAAATCGCCACCCATCGCGTCAATAGCTACGTGCATGGCGTCCTCGTCCACCCCAACAGATTCACACCAGACCCGTCTCGACACGCTGGCGCGGCTTCTGACTAGCTCTCGTCAACCTCTCGAACCTGGCGGCCCTTGTAGTAGCCGCAGTGTGGGCAAACCCTGTGCGGCGGCTTCGCCTCATGGCACTGCGAACATTCCCCTACCGCAGGCGCCTGAAGAGCGTTGTGCGACCGACGTTTCGCGGTCCGCGCCTTCGAATGTCTCCGTTTCGGATTTGGCATCGTTGACTCCTCGCCTGGTCATTCCCGTTCTTTCACGGTCTTACCTGCCAACAACTCCTTAAGAGCAGCCAATCTGGGATCACGCCACTCGACCGAGCATTTGCACCCAGCAACATTAAGGTTCGCACCGCAAACGACGCAAAGCCCTCGACAGTGTCTCTGACAGAGAATCTTCATGGGCAGACCAAGATAGAGCTGCTCACGTATGAGTTTCCCTAGGTCGATCTGATCGTCGCAATAAAATGCCGTCGACAAATCATCGTCGTCGATCTCAGCCTCACCGACCCCGATGTTCAACGCCTGCTCGACGTAGCGGAGGTCGAACGTTACATCCAGTGCCATCTCGCACGGCTCTACGCATCGACTGCAACTCACACAAAGTCGCGTTACAAGGCCCCCAACCAACCGGTAGCAGTCACGGATCTTCTCAACATCGCATGAAAGCCTCACAGGCGCACCAATAGTGAAATCACCGGTTGCGTCGAAGGCTGACACGGGATAGGTCCGTTCCAAGTGCTCGCGCGGCCCAGTCAGCGCTTTGAGGTCTAACAGCATCTAGCCGCCTTCTCGTATGACTCCGAACCCGCAATCGTAGCACGAATGGATGGCCCGCCAGCGAACCGTGGCGTGTCACGCCAACTCGACCCAAGGCTTCGGAATGAACAGTCGTTCGTAGAGACTCACCGCAAAACGGTCGGTCATGCCAGCCAGGAAATCTCGTGCCGCAGCGTCGACACCCTCGTCGGCAACTATTCCTCCGTCGAGAAAAACCTCAGGCCGTTCGTGCACCTTTTCCCAAAGCCCACCGAGGATCCCTGACGCCTTCTGAAACTCACTCGTCGCATCGCTGTTCTCGTACACTGCTTCAAAGAGATACGCGCGCAGGTTGAGTAGTGCGTCCAAGATGTCGTCGCTCATACGCACTTGATCGAGCTCTGCCTGCATAGTCTGCAAGATGACGTCAGTCACGAGCCGATTGATCCGCTTGGACGTTGTCCCTCCCAACACCGCGATCGGCTCAGCAGGCAGGTCTGATTCGCCCAATAGGCCTGCCCGTAAAGCGTCATCAATGTCGTGGTTCACGTAAGCAATGATGTCGGCAACGCGGGCCACCTGCCCTTCAAGTGTTGTCGCCCGATTCGCATTCTCCGCCCCCACCGGAGCACCACGCTTCCCCTTCGAGTGCTTGGCTATTCCGTCGCGTACCTCCCAAGTTAAATTGAGGCCTCGGCCCTCGTTTTCCAACCGATCCACGATACGCAAGCTCTGCTCGTAGTGATTGAAGCCACCAGGAATCAACTTTCGCAACACCTGCTCGCCAGCATGCCCGAACGGGGTGTGTCCCAGATCGTGTCCCAATGCAATAGCCTCGGTCAGTTCTTCGTGCAGACGGAGCACCTTCGACACGGTCCGCGCGATTTGCGAAACCTCGAGCGTATGGGTCAGACGCGTCCGATAGTGATCACCAGCCGGGGAGAAGAAGACCTGGGTCTTGTGCTTCAACCGACGAAACGCCTTGCAGTGCACGATGCGATCGCGATCACGCTGAAACGCGGGACGGATCGAATCCTCGGCCTCTGATTTTGGCCGCCCCCGACTTGCGTCACTCTTCGAGGCTTGCGGAGCAAGAAGTTCGTGTTCGCGCGATTCGAGGTTAGCTCTGATACTGCTCATCTATGTCATCTCACAACCTGCGCTCTGACGGACCAATCCGGCTACAACTCCAGTGCAACCTCTCCGAGAAAGCTCACACCTTCTATCAGCGGCTCCAAGCCGAACCCTTCGGCGATCGTCTGACCGAGGTCGGCTAAGCTCGACCTCGTCCCCAACTCGGCACCAGCGCGAACCGCCGATCCGGCGATCAAAACCGGCACGTGCTCTCGCGAGTGATCCGTGCTCGGCGTCGTCGGGTCGTTGCCATGATCCGCTGTTATGGCGAACAGGTCACCGTCCTCTATGCGAGGCAGCAGACGAGCCAAACGGCTATCGAACCGCTCCAAGTTGGCCGCGTATCCGGGCACGTCGTTTCGATGACCATACACGGTGTCGAAATCGACGAGATTAACCAAGATCAAACCGCGTGTTACCGACGAAAGCGTTTGCTCAAGCGCATTCATCCCGTCATCGTCAGATGAGGTGTGAATCGCCTTGGAAACACCGCGCCCGGCGAACAGTTCATCGACCTTCCCAATCGTGGTCACCGGTATGCCGGCGGCCACTGCCCGATCGAGCAACGTTTCACCTGGCGCTGCACGTGCGAAGTCTCGACGATTTGCCGTACGCCTAAAGGAGCCTTGCTTGCCGACGAAGGGTCGCGCAATAATCCGGCCTACACCAAGCCCTTCGCCCAGCACATCGAAGGCGATCTCGCAGTACCGATACAACTCAGCCAAGGGCGTCACCGATTCGTGCGCCGCAATCTGGCAGACGCTGTCAGCCGACGTGTAAACGATCGGCGCACCGGTATCGAGGTGCGCCATCCCGAACCGCTCGATGATTTCGGTTCCAGACGCTGCTACGTTCCCGAGCGTCTTTCGTCCGATCCGCCGTTCGAAATCGGTGATGGCCGTCACGGGAAAACCATCCGGAAAAATGGGAAATGGCTGATCCAGCGTTACACCGGTCAGTTCCCAGTGTCCCGTCACGGAATCCTTACCAGGCGACGCCTCCATCATCCGGCCGAAGGCCGCCAGTGCCGGCGGTGGCTCCCCGCCTAACTCAACAACGCGTCCAAGCCCCATCGCGCGGAGCGTCGGAATCGCGAGCGGCACGCGCTTCGCCACGTTGCCGAGCGTGTTACTACCCTCGTCCGCGTATGCCGCTGCATCGGGAAGCGCGCCGACCCCGGCACCGTCGAGGACGATTACAATCGCACGGGAAAACCGAAGAGGCGAGAATCGCACGGAACTATCGGCCGCCCATCATCGTAATGGGCGACCGCCATCTCACGGCGTAACCCGCGCAGGCTGCGGGTTCACGTGCCCGTGAACGATCTGCGCCGCCGCCCTAAACGCGTACGCCGGCCCATCATCCACTTGAATCCAGTGTAGGTTAGGTTCTTTCCTAAACCAGATCAACTGACGGCGCGCGTAACGACGGTTGGCACGCACGATTTCGTCGCGCATGCTCGTCTCGTCACCAACCCCGTTCAGGAACGCCAACGCCTGCCGGTACACCATGCCGCTGAATGGTGGAGCCGAGTCGGGTATACCTGACGCCCGCAATCCGCGAATCTCGTCCAATAGCCCCTCATCGAACTGAGCGGCTGCACGGCGCGCTACCTTCGCAGCAGTTACTTCACTCGACTGGCGCAGTGCAATCCCGACGATAACGTATCCCTTCAGGGGAGACCGAGTTTCCTCAAAGTGGCGCGTCAGCGGCCATCCGGTGAGGTAGTAGACCTCCAACGCTCGAATGAGCCGTTTTTCGTCCCTCGCGTGGATCCGGTCGGCCGACTCGGGATCTACACGGCGTACCATGCGGTGCAACCGTTCCACACCGTGTCGGCATCCGAGACGCCTCAAACGCTCCCGCAGACCGGCGTCCCGCCCAGGCCCGGGAAACAAGCCTTGCGTAAGCGCCCGATAATACAGCCCGGTTCCACCCACGAGCACTGGTAATCGTCCCCTGGCGGTGATCGTCCGGACCACCGCAGCCGCCTCGACGGCATACCGAGCCGCCGAGTAGACCTCGCGGGGATCGACGACGTCGATTAAGTGATGCGGGATGCCCAGACGAGCGGCGAGCGCCACCTTGTCGGTGCCAATATCGAATCCACGGTAAACAGTCGTTGAGTCGCAACTGATCACCTCGCCACCGAAACGCTCGGCGAGGCTAATCCCCAACCTACTCTTCCCTGTTGCCGTCGGGCCGACAACCGCAATCAAAATCGGAGTCTCGTTTAGCGAAGGGATAATGGGCGCATTCGTACCCTTTTCGCGGGTTTCAGGCATTGTCGCTTGATCACTTAACTCGCTTGCATGTGGGGTGTCGGCCACGTCAGGCCGTCCAACATCGAGGTTGACCACGTCATAAGAGAAGTCCACCGTTCCGCGAATGTCCGGTTTTGTTGTGTGTGCGGGACCCAACCTCCGCCGCAACCCGAGAGACCAGGGACAAGTAATCAATAACCGGCCCTATTACATGGGCGGGCGTTCGTTGTAGTAGAAGGTAACAGTGAAGAACGCCTTGTCCGCCGGATACTCTGGCGGCAGAGGCTGGGTCGGGTCCGACGCCAACAGTGCATTGCGCCCAGACGAGTTGAAGGAATCGGTCGTTGACGGGTCGACTACGGTCACGTCGGTTAACGAGCCGTTCTTGTAAACGTTGAACGTGATTACGGTGTGCCCCGACCATCCCTTAAGCATCGCTGCGTAGGGCAAAAGCCAGTTGCGCTTAATCTGAGCAATGAACCGCCGGATCCAGGGTCCAAATTCAACGCCCATCGAATCAAACTGAATCGATGGACCGAACTGCCCACCTCCACCCTGGGGATTGTCAAAGCTTTCGAAATCAATGTACCGATCGAGATTCTGAATCGCCTCGCCCAAGGACCCGCCCGATAGGGGCCGGCGACTTTCCGCCGGCGGAATCCGTGACGCCACAGGTGGCAGACCGGCAGCAGTCGCACCTAGTTCAGCTAAGTCGAACTGGCCAGAGCCCTCGTCCTCAGCGGTCCCGACCTCGGTTTCGGCGTCAGTAGCCATCTCGGTCTCCTTGGCCTCCCCGTCAGCCAGCGCGGTATCCTCTTCACCGATTTCACCATCTGGCTGGCCGTCCGCCGAATCCAAGCTTGGCCCATCGCCGCGTGCATCCTCGGCGAGTTCAGGCCTGATGACGAACTCAGGCGAGTTCCCACGCGCGAACGGCAGCGGGTTCGTCGGAGCGGGTGACCGCTCAGGAGCCATGGCCATACGATCCCGATCGGACAGCACGCCATCATTAGGCGGCTCTGGCGCTTCGGTATCTATGAGCGGCTGCACGAAGACAAAGCGTCCAGCCTGTCGCTGTTGCATGCGCTGCTGCTCGAGCCTTTGAGCGTCGCGTGACTCAGCTTCCTTCTCGCGACGCTCAATCCACTCGTTAACAAATTCCAACCTGGGTAACACCATAAGGAAGAAGATGACGACCAGGGCATGTCCGACAACGGAAATCAGAAATCCCTCACGGCGCGACATCACGCTGTCGAAGGACGGTGCGTCGGGGCGCAAATCCTCGAACTGGAAGTACATCAGTCGGTTAGACGATTATAGCAGCCGGTTAGTTTCCCGCCTGTCAGGGACGGGTTGCTAGATGTAGGTAAACGACGCCGCAGGTGAGCGAGACCATACGCACCTCGGTGAACCCCAACTCGACTAAAAGGGCCGACAGCCTGGCCGGCGGTAGAAAGGCGTGCACAGATGCCGGTAGGTACGCGTAGGCCTCCGGATGGCGCGAGATTAGTCGGCCCACCCAGGGCAGAAATCGTTCGAAATACCACCCGTATAGCCCTTTAATGATCGGAGTCGACGGCATATTGAACTCAAGAATTGCCAGCCGTCCACCCGGACGCAGCACCCGCCGGATCTCGTCACACACCGCCCGAGTGTCGGCGACGTTCCGAATACCAAACCCGATCGTCACCGCATCGGCGGACCCGTCGCACAGCGGAATGCATGACGCGTCGCCTCGCATCAGTTGGACCAACGCGGTGGCATCGTGGCGCTCTACCTTCTGAGCAGCCAGCTTCAACATCGCGCTGGCAAAATCGATCCCGATTACCCGTCGCGCGTGCGCCCGCTGCGACTGGACCGCCGCAAGCGCTAAATCGCCTGTCCCGGTACACAGGTCAACAAGTGTCTCCTGTCCGCTCAATTCGAGCGCCGTGATCGCCTGGACGCGCCACCGCCGATCAAATCCAGCGCTCAGCAAATGGTTGAGGGCATCGTACCGGGGCGCAATCGCGTCGAACATGTCCGCTATACGGCGGGCATCCTTCTCTAGGAGATTCTGGCCGCCTGTCATCCCTTCCACGGCGGGTATAGGTCGTGCACCAGTCCAAGCGCCGACAAAATCTTGCCAGCCATGAAGTCAGCCAGGTCTTCGAGCCGCTCCGGCTTCTGATAGAACGCAGGCATCGCCGGAAGCACCATCGCACCCGCTTCGGCGCATGACACCATATTCCGCAGCTGCGGCAAACTCATAGGGGTCTCGCGTGGCACGAGGATCAGCGGTCTCCGTTCCTTCAGCATTACGTCGGCCGCACGCTCAACGAGGTTTCTGGATAGCCCGTGGGCTACCCCTGCGAGCGTCTTCATCGAGCACGGCACGATGGCCATCCCTTCACAGCCGTGGCTGCCACTCGCAATGCCGGCGCCAAGATCTTTGTTAGAGTGCAGTTGCAGGACTCCACGCTCGACGGCTGAGCCGTAGGACCGGCTCAAGTACGGTAGAAGCTTGTCGGCAGGCACGCTGAGTTCTTCGGTCAGCAGCCGTCGCCCGAAGTCACTAACGACCAGTTCAACCCGATAACCCCGTTCGAGCAGCGCCGCTAGGGTACGAACAGCGTAGAGCGCCCCGCTAGCACCGGTAATGGCAACAGCAAGCGACCTGCGCGGCTTATCCGACATAAACAGCCACCGCGGTGGTCGCAAGATAGAGAAATCCTACGTAGCCGTTCAAGTCGAACGCCGCCTTTACCCGAGACAGATCGTCCGCGCGTACGAGCGACTGCTCGTAGACCAGCAGCGTGGCCACCGCACCTACACCAAACAGATACACTGGCCCCAACCCAGTGACCGTAGCGAGCGCCACGAGCGCCACGACAGTTAGGACGTGCATCCCACGCGAGATCCACAGTGCCCGAGGCACCCCGAACCTGACTGGAATCGATCGCAAACCCTGATTCCGATCGAAGTCAATATCCTGGCACGCATATAGCACGTCAAAGCCCGCAACCCACATACCGATCGCCACGCCCAGTAGCCAGGGCTCCCAACCGGCGCGTCCACCCGCGGCAAGCCAACCGCCGACTGGCGCGACCGCCATGGCGAGCCCGAGGAACAGTTGCGTATAGGCAGTGTAACGCTTCGCCACCGAATACCAGAAAACGATTACCAACGCGACGGGTGACAGGGCAAAACAGAGCGCCGAAATCTTCCAGGTAACACCAACGAACACGAGCGACCAACACCCTACAAAGACCGTTGCCTGTAAATTGGAGATCGTACCGCGAGGCATCTCCCGCGCCACGGTGCGTGGATTCAGTGCGTCATACCGCGCATCGAGCAGGCGATTAAAACCCATGGCGGCAGCGCGCGCGGACACCATCGCAGCGATGATCCAGCCCACCCGGCCTAGCGTCACGGGCGTATACCGCGACGCGAACAGCACGCCGACCAGAGCGAATGGCAACGCGAAGACTGAATGGCTGAACCGCACGAAGGAGGCATACGTGCGCAGCCGTTTCAACATCGACAAACTCTCCTTAGTGTTCGCGCATGGCGACGGGTCGCCGAACGCCTACACCGCGTCATCGAGCCAAGTGATCTGCGAAGGCTCGATGCCTCCGAGCAGATACTCTTCCACATCATAGACCGCCTCGGGTAGCGTCACGGCGATCAGGTCCGCGCGCTTCCCCGGCTCGATCGTGCCGAACGCGTCGTCCCAGCGTAGCGCCCGCGCACCTTCGATCGTCGCGCTCGCGAGCAACGACGCGGCTGGCACGTCGGGCGCGAGCTTTCGTAGCCTCGCGAGCTCAGCGAAGAGGCTTAGGTTAGGCGCGCTGGCTAAGCTGTCCGTGCCAACCGCCAGCCGGATACCCGACTCCAAGAAGCGCTGAACAGGTGGCGTGCCCGCCCCCGTCAATGCGTTGCTGCGTGGACACGTCACCAACGTCATCCCTCGGCGCGCCAGCTTGGCAAGATCACCCGCGGTTAATTGCACGCCGTGCACAACGATGACCAGTGGGTCGAGCCACCCCACCTGTTCGAGAAACTCAACTGGACCGCACGCAGGCACTTGCCAGGACGGGTTCCAGACGCCGAGCCGCTCGAGTAGTTGCCGCCAAGGCCCGCTGCCATCAGCGAGAAACGCTAATTCCTCAGACGATTCGGCGAGGTGCACAACCAGCGGAGCTTCTGGATACCTTGTGCTTAACTCCCGTCGCAGCGCCTCGAACAGCGCAGGCGCCACCGAGTAGGGTGCATGCGCGGCCACGCTGACCCGCACGCCAGCGTCATCACTCGACAGATTGATCGCCTCGACCGCGGAACGCGCCTGCGCATCGGGATCTGGGGGATTGAATCCTAGGATCTCGTGGAAGACTACGGCCGACAGTGACGCTCGCTGCAGCGGTTCCACCGTCGCTAGCGTGTTACTAATATCGCCGACGAGGGCTGTGCCGTGGCACCGCAATTCGACGATGGCCGCATCGATGGCCATGCACGTCTCGGCACCGATATCCCGGCGCGCAGTGAGTAAACTGTCGACCCATTCGGGCATCGCTGCGGCCGGAGCAATACGGTCCCGGAGTGCCGAGAGCTCAAGGTGTGTGTGCGCATTGACGAGGCCGGGCAACACTACGACTGAACCAAGGTCGAGTTCGGTTCCGTTCGTGGCACCAGCATCCAAGGAGGCGGACCCGATCGACACAATGCGTCCCTGGTCGAGCGTGAGGCTGGCGTTCCGAATCGGAGGCCCGGCGATAGGTAGGGCCCACGCAGCACGGTAGCGACGCATCGCGGCGGGGACTCTCTAGCGCGGGGCGCGGGCTCGCTTCCCAGCCGGCGTCCTAGCACGATATTGCACGAGCTCTTTCGGCACCGAGTGGTCGCCGGCAGCCCTAGCTTCCGCGAGCGTGGTCATCCGCGGAACATCGCGCTGGCGTACAATCGGATCCCCGAGCACGTCGTAGTGCATGTTCCGCCGTTTTGGTATAAAGCCCGCGTTTTCGATGTTCCTCACGATTTCGAGTTCATCCATGCAGAAGGTAGCACCAGCCGCCCGCACGACGTTTTCTTCGATCATGACGCTACCCATGTCGTTCGCACCGTACGAGAGACTGAGCTGCCCCACCTTGCCTCCTTGGGTAACCCACGATGCTTGCAGGTTCTCGACGTTGTCGAGTACGAGCCGCGCCAGAGCTAATGTACGCAGGTATTCCACACCCGTCGCCTCTGTCCCACCGCGTTTAGTGTTAGACGGTTGAAAACTCCAGGCGATGAACGCCGTGAACCCTCCAGTCTCATCCTGGAGCTCGCGAACGCGCATCAGATGCTCAATGCGCTCGTCCAAATGCTCAACCGTGCCGTACATCATCGTCACCGTAGTCCTGAGCCCGGCACGATGAGCGTCCCGCATCACACTCAGCCATTCGTCAGTCGACGCCTTGCTGTAGCAGTTCAGTTCCCGCCGCACTCGATCGACGAGAATCTCAGCACCGCCTCCGGGAATGCTGTCAAGGCCGGCATCCATAAGCCGCCTGATGATCAACGGCACGTCTAGCTGACTGAGATGGGAGAGATGGATAATCTCAGGCGGAGATAGCGCATGCAATCGAAACGACGGATACCGCGCCTTGACCGCGCGGAATAAGTCTTCGTACCACTCCAGTGGAAGGTCCGGGTTGTGTCCGCCCTGCAGCAGCAACTGTTCGCCGCCGACCGCGATAGTCTCGTCAATCTTTCGAAATAATTCGTCAAAGCCAACAACGTAGCCTTCGTCGGATCCCACAGGGCGATAGAACGCACAAAAATTACACCTCGCCACACATACGTTGGTGTAGTTGACGTTTCGATCGATGATGTAAGTGACGATTCCAGATGGATGACGGCACGCACGCGCCTCGCCAGCCAGCCGACCGAGGAGATGCGTCGACGCCTGCTCGTAGAGTGTCAGGGCTTCCGCGCGGTTCAGGCGACCGCCACCGCTCACCTTTCGCGCGACCGCGTCGACGCCCCGTGGATTCTCAGTCACGGTTCGTAGTACTTCACCGGCGGTAGCACCTGAACGACGCGCTGGTCCTTCGCCGCTTCGAGGAACTTCTTGAGCCCAGCCCGTGCCGAGTCGTCGAGCGTAAAGCTGATGTTGTCACGAAGATAATCCACCGCAACCTCAACCTTGTCTTCGTCGCCCTCACAAAATTCAGTTGCGATGGCATCGCTGGCCAAGACGCCAGCGTCCCGGGCAGCGGTCAACGCGACGATATCCTCAGGCCCGATCACTCCCGGCCGCCCTGCCCAAAAGGCCCAGACAAACGGCAGATTTGTCATCGCCGTCCATTCTTCACCGAGGTCGGTCTTCTCAATTCCCAACGCATCATGGTCAGTGAAGAGCGCAGCGTCGCCTATGAGGAGTGCAGCATCACACCGCGTGAGCATCGACTTAATGTCTGGTGGCAACGTCACGAACTTCGGCTCAATGTCGAACGACTGAGCACAGAGCACGCGCAGCAACGCCACGGACGTTCGGGAACTACTGTCGACCGCAATCGACCGCACTGCCGTAATCGGACGGTCAGCAAAAACGGCCACCGAGGCCACCCGACCAGTCGACGAGATCGCCACGTTTGGCACAACACGATAGTCGGGCCGCTGCGTGACTTCAATTGACGGAATCAGTCCGAGGTCGACCGAGCCGTCATGCAGTAACGCAGCGCATTTCGACGGAACGTCGAACCGCAGCGAGAACCTGTCGGGCTGCCGATCGAGGCCGTGCACTAACGGTCGCGCATTCAAGTAGGCTACAGCTCCCAGCCGAATCATCGCGTCACATCCTCGAAGCAGCCATCCCTCTCCACTGGCACAAACGATGCGGCTCGGATGTTCCTCCGAACCTCCTCCAGCGGCGTCCGTCGCGGACCCAACTTGCCGGTATCAACAGCTGGCAGGGCATCAATGTCGTCAGCGCCAAACATCAGCGCGACCTGCGCCAATTTCGCACCGTGTAACGCCCAGTCGACTTGGATCGAGTCGATATTGTCAACCAGCAGACGCGCCAGCGCAACCTGCCGCACATCATCGTAACCGGTCGGTAACTCCGCCCCAGGCTCGGCCGCAGCGTCCGCACGAGGCAGCGGTGCGAATGCCCAAACCGCCCGCGCGGGCAGCGACCAACCGGCTACGGCCCGCACACATCCGAGCCTAGCATCGCCACACGCCTCGTGTATCGTGACGCGGGCAACCGCTAGCCCAGCAGCCACAACGGCGCTCACTGCAGGTTCGGGATTCGGCGTGCGTTCCACAACGAGTTCCGAAACAGCCGAGAGACCTGCCGCGCGCAGACCGGTCAGCGAACGCTCAAGCGCGGCCGTGTCCCCGCCAGACACCGCCAAGAGGTCATGGAGAGCGAATCCCGTCACAGGCACGCCTGCACCGGCGACCACACGTACCGCTGCCTCCGCTTCTTCGGGCGACTCCGGCACGCCGGTCACACGGATCTCCCGCGCCTGCCCCTTAATCTCCCTCCACGCCGGCCTCTGCACGGGAACTTTGGCAACACGCACGAACGTCGTAGCCTCACTGTGCCGGGCTCGCCGCACGTCATCGGCGAGCGTACCCAACAAGAACAGATCGGTCGTCGATGCCAGGACGCGCAGCTGCTCATCGTCAAGCCGACCGCCAGCGGCCAGCCCGGCGCGAAGCTCCTCCAACACCACCTCGTCAGACATGGCGCGCGATCTGCTCCGTGATCCGCTCGGCAAGCATCAAGGCACGGCGCCCTTGCTCCCCCGATACCCCTGGGTCGCGCCCATGACGCACCGCAAGAATGAAATCGGCAAGTTCGCGCTCAAGCGGTTCTCCGGTTGTTACCTCGAGCTTGCCACCCTCAATCGTCGGCTTACCTGCATCGTCAATTTTGAGTCGCCACGCCTCGGCTTGCTGCGTTGCATAATCCACTGACAGATAGGCACCGGATTGGAAAAATCTAATCTTCCGCACGCGGTCGCGACTGATGCGGCTAGCGGTCAGGTTCGCGATACAACCAGACTCGAACCGAAGCCGCGCATTCGCGATGTCAACGCGGTCGCTCAAGATTGGCACGCCGACCGCTTCGATCGACACTGGGTCGGAGTCGAGCACGCCGACGATGACGTCGAGGTCATGAATCATCACGTCGAACACAACGTCAATGTCTAGGCTTCGCGACGGAAAGGATCCAAGTCGATGGACCTCAATGAACTTCGGCTTGTCGATGAGCTGCGAGACAGCGACTAGAGCTGGATTGAAGCGTTCGGTGTGACCAACCGCGAGACACGCACCCGAACCCGCTGACGCAGCCAGCATCTCGTTGGCCTCGGTAACGCTACTCGCCATCGGTTTCTCGACGAGCACCGGCACACCGGCATCAAGAAACGGCTTTGCAATCTCTAGGTGCTTCTTGGTAGGAACCGCGACGGTCACAGCATCCACACGGCCTTGGAGTGCGCCGACATCGGTCTCGGCTGCTGCCGAAGTTCCGTGAACAGCCTGAAGCGCCCGGTCCCGGTCGATATCGACGGCGGCCACGAGCTCTACATCCGGCGACGACGACAAAATTCTGGCGTGGTGACGGCCCACGTGGCCAACACCCACGACCGCGACACGTAGCGAACAATTCCTCACCTGCCCTACCCGGTCGATTCACGTGGACGTCCGACCACTGACAGTCCAGCCTCGTCAGCCGCTTGGACGAACGCGTCGCCGTCAACGATCAACGTCTTCCCAGCATCGACTGACAGCGCCGAAGCGCCAACCCTGAGCATCGCCTCGACGGTCGGCACGCCGACGACCGGCACGTCGAACCGCATATCCTGATTCGGCTTGGCCACCTTCACAACGCAGGTACCCGACCCCGCAAGCCGGCCAGCGCGCACGATTACCTCATTTGTGCCTTCCATCGCTTCGATCGCTACGATGGCCTTGTCCTTAACTATCACCGTTTGCCCAGCATCGAAGCCCGCAACTGCATCGGCTATTCGATAGCCAAACGCGAAATCAGCTGACTCGTTGGCCGTTGGCTCGCGGCGGGTCAATGTGCCAGCCGTTGCGAGTAAAGTTTGGAGAAACGCTGTCGAGTCCAGTAGCGTGATACCGTGCTCGCCGAGGACGTCAGCGATTGCCGAGAGCAGGGCGTCCGTCGATTTCGCCGGGACTCGCTTCAGCACAGATAGTAGAGTCGGGTCCGGTGTCACGCCTGCAAACAGACTCGAGTGCCTCACCTGCCCGGCCATGATCGCCTCAGTTACTCCAGCCGCGCGCAGCACCGAGATGCAGGTCTCCAACTGGCCCAGCGACACCCAGTGCACGGCAACGGCTGGTGTACTCGCCGCCGCCTGCTCGATGCTTGGATCAGCCTCTTCCCGGATCGCTACGATCGTGACGTCCCGGCCGAGTCGTTGCGCCGCCTCGAGCACCAGAAAGGGAAATCGGCCGTTGCCGGCGATCATGCCAATGGGAGGCATCTCAGAAACCGCGCAACTAATCATCCACGATGAGGTCGTCCAGCCGACGGGTTGGACGACGCAAACCGACACCGCGTTGGGACGTTCGAATGAATTTCACTAGATATTCAACCTCGGCACAGGACAGGCTTTTATCCTTGTCGATCCGGGCCAGCGCCTGACTGGTATTTAGCTTCGACTGCAGCAGGTATCGATACGTCCTTTTGAGCTTGGCGATGGTCTCTGGTGAAAATCCACGTCGTACCAGTCCAATTGTGTTCACGCCATACACCCGGCAGCGGTTGCCAACCGTGCGCGCGTACGGCACGGCATCGCGCGTAACGACTGAAAACCCGCCGACAAACGCATGCAAGCCGACCCGGCAAAACTGATGGACACCCGATAGAGCGCTAATCGTCGCGTAATCCTCGACAGACACATGTCCGCCAAGCGTTGCGCCATTGCCAAAGATTACGTGGTTGCCAACCGTGCAATCGTGTGCAATGTGTGCATAGGCCATGAAAAGGTTGTCGTCGCCGATCCTCGTAAGGCCGCCACCACCTTCAGTGCCACGATGGACCGTTACGAATTCGCGAAAGACGTTGCGCTGGCCGACGACTAGCCGGCTCCGCTCACCTTGAAACTTAAGATCCTGCGGAATGAGACCGATGGATGCGCAGGGAAAGATTGTCGTGTCATCACCGATTTCGGTCCAACCATCGACCACGGCCGAGGCGCCAACCCGGCAACGCCGGCCTATCTGCACATTCTCACCGATAACCGCATGGGGCCCAATGACGCTCCCGGCCCCAATCTTGGCGCCCGGTGCCACATTTGCGTTTGGGTCAATCTCAACGTCGCCATCTCTCAAGCCCAACAGAAGCGTCGCCGTGGCAACGCGTTGCCCTTCAATGGACGCCCGGCACTCGGCTTCGGCCAACTCACTATCCGATGAACGTAGCGTCACCTCAAGACGCAGGCGATCGCCGGGCACAACTTGGCGACGAAACCTCGCTCGGTCCACGCCACGCAGACAGGTGCGTTGGCTGGAAGTCTTGGAATCTTCGAGTAACAGGAGGGTTGCAACCTGCGTGAATGCCTCGATCATGAGCACGCCAGGCATTAGGGGCGTGTCGGGAAAGTGTCCCTGAAAAAACTCTTCCGTGACGGTAACGTTCTTGACGCCGACGATCGACTTGCCAGGCTCATAGTCCACCACCGCGTCCACCAGGTAGGACGGGTACCGGTAGTCGAGTTTGTCGAGCGTCGCCGGAATGTCGATTGACACGGAAGTCTCAGAGATCGTCCGAAAGGTGTCGGTCCGTGCAAACCGCCAAGCGGTGCCAAGGGCGCCACCTGGCTCGTCGCTTCACACCAAAAAGCCTGTCAGGGCTGTGGCTGGGTAGCGCCCCCGGGCGCTGCATGCGCACTGTCAAATCGGGCAATGACGTCGTCAGTAATGTCGAGTCCTGGCACGCTCCAGAGGACTCCGGCGTCGGTGACGCTGAGCACAAGATGCAGCTCTTTCTCGGCAGCTACTAACTCGATGATCGGAATCAGATCATCCTGGAAGCTAAGCTGCAGTTCCTCCTGCAGGGCCTGTACCTCCCCCTGCGCATCCTCAGCAGCACGTTGGACATCGACCTGCAGCCGCGTAATCTCGCGTTGGAGTTGCGTGAGGGCGGCCTGACTCATCACGGTGCTACCCTGCTGGAGCCTTTCCTGGCTCGCCTGCAAGGTCTCATTCATCGTGTTGACTTCGGTATTGTTCTCATCGATCAGGGCCTGTACCCGCTCACTGAGTGCTAAGCCACTCGCTGATTCGGCCGCCACTCGAGGGATGTTCACCCAGGCTACCACTGCGCCCTCCGGCAAACCCGCCTGAGCTTCCGACCCAGCTGCCCATGCGTGGCCACTTCCCACAACCAGCACGAACGCAGACATTGCGACGAGACTCGATACTTTCATCGACTGCTTCCCCTTGCAGGTGTCCGAGAATACCCCGCGACACGCGTTCATCAACTGAGCCAGAGCACCCCAAAAACTAGCCCTGACACCAAATCGGCGTGCCATTGTACACTTTTTCCGGCTCAATTAGCCGACCGCTGTTTCTGCTTCCACGCTCGGCCTAGAACGAAGCACCGACGACGAATCGGAAATTGAAGGTCCCCTCCGGTCGAAAATTATTGTCGAGAACGCCCGAACGCTGCGGGTTGTACGCAAAAATCAGTCTGAGCGGTATGTTCATAACCGGCATGAGAAAGCGCACTTCGGCGCCCGTCGACGTCTTGAGGTCCTTGAGCGCGAAGCCCTTGCCGGCTTCCTGCACCTGCCCGGTGTCATAGAAGAGAACCAACCGCGCAGGCTCCGCCACCGTGATTATGTACTCGCCAGTGAAAAGCAGGCTTTTATCGCCACCAAGCACAAGCCCGGTCGCAGCGTCGCGGGGCCCGACGGTGCGCAGGTCGAATCCGCGGATGCTGTACTCGCCTCCTAGGTAGAGCCGCTCGAAGATCGGAAGCGTTGTCGTGTCGCCGAATGCCACCTTGTACTCGCTTTCAAAACGAAGCCCGAACGAGGTCGCTGGGGTATGCGGGATGTACCAAACGGTCTCAATGCGGGGACTGTAGAAACTGGTGTTACCACCCACCCCCGCGTACTCGAACGCCAAGACGATCCGCTTGCCCGCGCTCGGAAAAATTGGATGGTTAACCGTGTTATGAATAAACCCAGGCGTTACCTTGCTGACCGTCCGCCTGCCACCCATTCCGAGGAGCAACGAATCCTGGAGATACGGATTGTATTGGAGCAGCAGCGGGTCCATGAATAGCGGATTAAGGTCGCTAACGGTCGTTCCCTCGAAACTGTAACCAAACGACAGACGCGTGAAATTGGCGATCGGCTTACTAACGTTGAAATTGGCTCCTACTGACTTCTGCGTGAACTGTCCGGTCCACTCCAGCTTTGTTTTATACACGCTGGCGCCCGCAGCCACGTTACTGTTCAAAACAAAATTTTCGGTGACTCCTAATACCAAATTTTGCGCGCGCGTGCCGTGCATCAGGTTCAGGGTCAACGCCGTGCCGCGGCCCAGGAAGTTTGAGGTGCCAAAGGCCAAGTGCGCGAAGAACCCGTCCCACTCGGACACACCGGCGCCGAAACTGATTTGGTTCCGGTTCTGCTCCTCGAGTGGGAACCTCAGATTGACCTCGCCCTCACTGCCCTCTTCTTCGCTCTTCTCGACGTCAACAGCATCTTCCTCGAGCGGCAGGAAGTATCCGAGCTGATTCAACCGGCGAACACTTATTTTGAGCCTCTCGGTATCGAACACGGCGCCCTCGAAGACCTGAAGCTCCCGTCGAATGACCTTGTCATGCGTCGTCGTATTCCCCGAAAAGTCAATGCGCTTTACGAAGTACTGCTCGCCCTCCTCCGCCCGAATGACCACATCCACGACCGGTGGGACATCAAGGCGCCGAAAGCTCCCATCAGCCTCTTCGACCTGATCGCGAGGAGCGAGATCGGGAAACGCCACGAATTCCATGTAGCCGATGGCGCCGTACATCATCTGCAACCGTTCGATCCCTTCTCGGATCACCTTCTCGTTGTAATAATCCCCTTCTTCAATTTCGAACTGAGCTCGGACTGCATCGGCTCGAGCGACCTCGGTTCCATCGAACGTAAGGTCGCCCAGCCGGTATCGAACGTCTTCCTCGATAGGAATCCGCATCTTCACGTACCGCTTGAGTCCGTCTTCAGAATTCTCAAGTGTCGTTAACTCGGGCTGGCCAATCTGTGCACGGACGTAGCCCAAATTTCGGTAGTGCAGGATGATCGCTTCGGCATCCTCGGCGAAGCGATGTTCCTTATAGGTGCCGCGTTTCATGAACCAGTTGAACGGCCAGATCGGAAACGGCAATCTATTCGCCGTCATCTGCTTGCGCAGCGTTCGGTCGCTCTGGTCCTCGTTGCCGGCAAACTCGATCTCCCGGAGCCGGGCTTCCGGTCCGTCCTCGATCGTGAAGACAAGACGTACTCGCTTCGGACCACCAGCAACAGGATCGACACTGTGCGTTACCACGGGATCGTGGTAGCCCGCCTCGGCGAGCATCACCCGTAGAATCGTTTTGGCCTTCTGAATGAGTGCCGTGTCGACAAACGTATCAAGCTGAATCGTAGCCTCAGCCTGTACCAACATTTCCTCAATCTTCGTTCGCTCAAGCGCCTCGGACCCGTTGAATTCGACAATGCGGACTCGCTCGCGTTCTTCTATGTTGTAGATAATGTTACGGCCGATGACGCCGTTCGGATACGGCTCGTCGTTGTACTCAATCGTAAGATCATCAATGAATCCCGTCTCCCACAAATTCCTGAAGTCGCTGAGTACCCGTTGCTCGTCATACTCCAACCAGACGTTTTCCGACGGACGGCTCGGGCGTGTCTCGATATAGAAGAGATAGGTGGCTGGCTCAATTGAAGGCACGTTGCCTTGCGCAGGAAAAGCAATCTGGATCGTCCGTACAACGGGTGGTGAATCGACCGGGGGTGTCGGCTGATCCTGCTGTGCGTCAGCGGCCACCCGTTCAGTCGCCGTCACCGGCTGAGCCAGCACCGATGTCGGCCACGCAGCCGCGGACAGGGTCAACAAGGCTAACACCGTCCTCAGCGTTGATGTGGGTATCCCTTGCATCTGCTCGATCCCTACGTGCCGCATGGCCCATTTGCCCGTTTCATACTTGCCCTGCCCGAGCCAGGCCATTGGCCTCGGTGACACTCAGGTAGACTGCGACCGGCCGCTCTCTAAATGTTAGACGTCGCGAATCAGCCGACGGCTTTCGAAAGCGCCGTCGGCCGTGCGATAAGTGAGCGCCCCGTCGTTGAGACCCACCTCAATGTGACCGTCCTTCAATCGACCCCGAATCAACTCCTCCGACAGCGGGTCCTCGACGTAACGCTGGATGGCGCGACGCAGTGGCCGCGCCCCATACGAGCGGTCCTTGCACGTCTGGTCGATAATCCAGCGAAGCGCATCGGGTGCTAGGGTGACCCGCAACTGACGATCCCCAAGGTGGTCATTGAGCTGGGCAACCAGCAGCCTCGTGATTTGTTCGAGGTCGGCATCGGACAAAGCCTCAAACACGATCGTCTCGTCGATCCGGTTGATGAATTCAGGATTGAAGATGCGCTTGACCTCGCTCAACACCATATCGTTAACGCTGCGGCTGATCTCCTTCGCGTCAGCGGACTGAAACCCGAGCGACGCCTTCTTCTGCATATGCCGCGCCCCGATGTTCGACGTCATGATCAGGATTGTGTTCTTGAAATTGACGCGATTTCCTAGCCCATCGGTTAGATGCCCTTCCTCAAACACCTGCAGCAGGATGTTAAACAGGTCAGGGTGCGCCTTCTCGATTTCGTCGAGGAGCACCACGGAATATGGGTTTCGCTTCACCTTTTCGGTGAGCTGCCCACCCTCCTCATACCCCACGTAGCCCGGCGGCGAGCCGATCAGCTTCGATACAGAGTGCTTCTCCATGTACTCGGACATGTCGAATCGGATGAGAGCCGAGTCAGCCCCAAACAGGAAATTCGCCAACGCCCGGGCCAGTTCGGTCTTGCCGACCCCAGTCGGCCCAAGAAACACGAAGCTACCAACTGGTCGGGTGGGCGCCTTCAGGCCGGCACGCGACCGTCGAATCGCGCGCGATAGCGCTGAGACCGCCTTATCCTGGCTAACAACACGACGGTGCAGCTCCTCTTCCATCCGGAGAAGTTTGTCGCTCTCGTCCTCGTTGATGGCTGTAAGCGGCACACCGGTCCAGCTGGAAACAACTTCATCAATCTCTTGTTTGCCGACGCTTGCCCGGCGTGTAGTTGACTTCACGTCAAATTTCTCCCGGACGAACTGGAGACTCTCTCGCGCGATGACCTCCTGCTCCCGGAAGAACTGCGCCTTCTCGTAGTCCTTTTGGGCGGCAGCGCTTTCCATCTGCTCGACCGCAACCCGGATACTCTTGTTGATTTCGCCGAATTCCTCACTGTGACCAGCGTCGCGTAGCTTAGCGCGTGCGCCGGCCTCGTCAACGAGGTCGATCGCCTTGTCCGGCAGGAACCGATTAGTGATGTAGCGACTCGACTGATAAACCGCCGCGTCGAGTGCTTCTTCCGTGTACTCCACGTGATGGAACGCCTCATAGCGATCTTTCACGCCGGACAGGATCTGTATGGTCTCGTCTTCGGTGGGCGGGTCTACCTTCACCGCTTGGAAGCGCCGCTCAAGCGACCGATCCTTCTCGATGTACTTCCGGTACTCAGCCGGCGTAGTAGCACCGATACAGCGGATCTCGCCGCGAGAGAGCGCAGGCTTGAGGATGTTCGCCGCATCTAAGGAACCTTCAGCTGAGCCAGCACCCACGAGCGTGTGCAGTTCATCAATGAAAACGATGATATTCTGATTTTCGGTCAGTTCTTTCATGATCGCCTTCAGGCGCTCTTCGAACTGGCCCCGATACTTCGTACCCGCAACGATGAGCGAGATATCAAGCGCCAGCAGACACTTGTCACCGAGGAAGTGCGGAACGTCACCCCGTGCGATCTTCTGGGCTAAGCCCTCAACGATCGCGGTTTTTCCCACGCCAGGTTCCCCAATGAAAACCGCGTTGTTTTTCGTGCGGCGACAGAGCACCTGCTGCACGCGCTCCAGCTCTACCTCGCGGCCGACGAGCGGGTCCAACTCACCCTTCATGGCCGAGTCGGTAAGATCGCGCGAGAATTCAGCCAAAAGTGGAGTCTCTTTCACTCGCGTGACGGTCGTCTTCTCGTTGAGTAACGCTACAACGTCCTCGCGGACACCGTTGAGCCGCATCCCTTGTTCCATGAGGATCGAGGCCGCCACGGAGTGCTCTTCGCGCAGGATGCCCAGCAGGAGATGCTCGGTGCCAATGTAGTTATGTAGCAACCGATCGGCTTCTTCGGCCGCAAACTGGAGCACGCGCTTGGTCTCTCCGCTGAATGGGATCTCCACCGACGTCGAGACCTTCTCCCGGAAGATCGTGTGGCCCACAATTTCCTTCCGGATTGTTTCAAATGAGAGATGGGAACGTGCGACGATCCGACTCGTGAGTCCCTTGCCCTCACGGATCAGTCCTAAGAGCAGATGTTCGGTCTCGATCGAGATGCTGCCGAGTTGACTCGCCTCGTAGCGCGCAAAGAACAGCACACGCCGAGCCCGTTCTGTATACCGTTCGAACATCCCGATCTCAATTCGCGACTGGGGAACCGCTCCCATAGTGAAGAGCACGTCCCACAAAAGCCCCATTATACGGCATCGACCGCCTTGGATAAGGAGCTCATGTGCCGTAACTTATTCATTTTCCTAAATCTTGCGGCCACGGTGTCGCACGTTTGCGACTGGGGCCAGAGCCGTAGCCCACCGGGTCGGCCGATAAACGAGGCCTGGACGAAAGGCACCCCCGGCCCGAACGCCTATCAGATCACGCCGGCCACAGCCGACCCGACTCAAGCCTCAGCACACGGTCGCAGCCGTCAGCCAGCCGCATGTTATGCGTAGCAATGATGGAGGTGAGCTGCTGTTCGCGATGTATTTCGCGGAGCAGTTCGTGAAGAACGCGAGCCGTTGCCTCGTCGAGGTCTCCGGTCGGCTCATCGGCCAGCAGAAGGACTGGTTCCATCGTGAGCGCCCTAGCAATCGCCACCCGCTGTTGCTCACCACCAGACAACATCCCTGGACGGTGGTCGAGCCGAGCACCCAAGCCCACCCGTTCGAGAAGCGCCGTCGCTTGAGGGCGCGCGTCGTCTGGCGTCTTCCTGGCGATACGCAGTGGCATCTCGGCGTTCTCGAGCGCCGTGAACTCAGGGAGAAGATGATGAAACTGAAAAATAAAGCCGACTTGTGAGTGCCGAAAGCCAACACGCTCCGCATCCGAGAGGGTCGCAACGTCGACGCCACCAATCCGGATAGAACCATCATCAACGGAATCAAGTCCACCCAACAGGTGCAACAACGTGCTCTTCCCAACGCCGGATGCGCCCACGATGGCGACCATCTCACCCGTGTCGACAGCAAGCTCGAGGTCCCGGAGCACCGGTATGGGGCCACGCTGTGCCAAATACGACTTCGATAGCCGAGCGACCTCGATATACGGCATACCGTTTACTGGTACCGCAGCGCCTGCGCGGGATCGAGCCTAGAGGCTTGACGGGATGGATAGATCGTGGCGACAAAGCAGACGGCGATCGCCGACGCCAGCACCCACACGATGTCAAACGGCTCCAGCGTGAAGGGCACGTAAGTCACCTGATACACGTCACTTGGCAACTGTACCAACTCGTACCGGTCAAGAATCTCAGTCGCGGCCACGCCTCCAATCGCGCCAGCCACTGTGCCAACAAATCCGATAATTAATCCCTGCAACATGAAGATCACCGTGATGCTCCTAGCGCTCGTCCCCATCGTCTTGAGAATCGCGATATCTCGGCTCTTATCCATGACAAGCAGAATGAGCGACGCGACGATGTTGAGCGCAGCGACCAGCACGACCAGGCCGACGGTGATCGAGATCGCCATCTTCTCGAGCAAGAGTGCCGAAAAGAGCGACCGGTTCAGATCGGACCAGTCCTGGGTTAAGTAACTCGAGCCGAACTCCCGCATAATCGACGCCGCGACATCGGGTGCCGCGTACAAGTCGTCAACCTTGAGTTCTAGAAATTCGGCACCCGGGCGATCCAATAACCTAGCAGCCACGTCGAGCCGCACGTAGCCGTAGGCCGTATCGAACTGGTGGAATCCCATGTCGAAGATGCCGACAACACGGAAGCGTCTAGCACGAGGCATCACGCCAAGCGGCGTCAGCCTTCCTTTCGGCGTCAGCAGCGTGACCTCGTCACCGACGAACGCCCCGAGCTTAGCCGCGAGCCCATTACCGATGACAAGGCCCTCAGGCGCGCCGGGACCCGGCGGTGCGAGCGCATCGAGGCTGCCGTCAAAGATTGCGGATCCGATTTCAGTGACCTCCACCTCAAGATCGGGCTCGATCCCCTTGACGGTGATGAACGCCTCACCCGTATCAGTCGTCGCCAGAGCCTGGCCCAAAATAACGGGCGCCACGCCGGTAACCCGAGGTAGCTGACGGAGTCGCTCAAGGTCACTCTCATAATCGGCCATGCCTACCTCGCCGAGCTTCCAGACGTAGACGTGCGCTGCCGAGCCGACGATCCGATCGCGCAGTTCCTGCTGCAGTCCGGTCATCAGAGCGAGCGCGATGAGCAGCGCCATCACGCCTACTGCCACGCCGATAGTCGAAATGACTGAGATTAGGGAAATAAACGCCTGTCGCCGACGGGCCAGCAGATACCGCAGCGCGATGTAGAGTTCAAACGGTAGGCGCATAATGGTCAGAGCATCACTCGCGCCGTGGCCGCATTAGCGGAAAGAGGATGACATCGCGGATCGAATGGCTGTCGGTTAGCAGCATCACCAAACGATCGATGCCAATCCCCTCCCCCGCGGTCGGAGGCAGGCCGTACTCGAGCGCACGCAGGTAGTCCTCGTCCATGGCATGCGCTTCTAGATCGCCCTTCTGCCGGTTCTGGCGCTGGGCTTCGAAACGACGCCGCTGCTCCGCTGGATCGTTCAGCTCGCTAAAAGCGTTGGCAATCTCGAGCCCGCCAGCGTACAGTTCGAACCGCTCGACGGTTTCCGGGTCGTCGGCCCGCTGCTTCGACAGCGGCGAGATCTCTGTCGGATAGTCGTAGACGAACGTCGGCTGGATAAGCGCAGCTTCGCAGAGTGCCTCAAACAGAACCAGGACAATTTTGCCAGCGGGTGCATCGAGCGGAATGTCGACTTCGAGCTGGCTTGCCAACTCTGCGACCGACTCGCGGACGCGGAGCGTGCCATCTTCGATGGTCCGACCGAGCCGCGCAGACGCCGCCTTTTGCACCGCACTCCGGAGGGACACGCGCGCGTAGGGCGCCGCAAACGAAATCTGGTGCGTACCAAAAGCAACCTCGTCCGAGCCCGTCGCGTGCCGCGCGACCTCCGATAGCATCTGCTCAGTCAAATCCATCAAATCCCGATAGTCGCTAAAGGCTTGGTAGAACTCCAGCATCGTGAATTCAGGATTGTGCTGCGTTGAAATCCCTTCATTCCGGAAGTTCCGGTTGATTTCGTAGACCCGTTCGATACCTCCCACCACTAGTCGCTTCAGGTAGAGTTCGGGCGCAATTCGAAGGTAAAGGTCAAGATCGAGCGCGTTGTGATGGGTCGTAAACGGTCGCGCCAAGGCGCCACCCGCGATGCTCTGCATCATCGGCGTCTCAACCTCCAGATACTGACGCGCGTTCATAAAGTCCCGTAGCCCTGAGAGCACTCGGCTGCGTACTTCGAAGACGTGGCGGGCCTCAGGATTTACAATAAGGTCTAGGTAACGCTGTCGGTATCGGATCTCAACATCGCTCAGCCCATGCCACTTTTCTGGAAGCGGACTCAAGCACTTCGCCAAAAACTCGATCCGCGATGCCCAAATGGTAAGTTCGTTGGTGCGCGTCCGGAAGAGCTTCCCCTCGACACCGACTAAGTCGCCGAGGTCGAGCAATTTAAACAGCGAAAAATCGTCTTCCGATAAGCTGTCCTTCCGTACGTAGACTTGAAGCCGCAGCCGTCCATCGGACAGTACAAGGAAATTCGCCTTGCCGAAGCTTCGGATACCGAGAATCCGCCCAGCTGTAGTCGTCTTGGGTTGGGCAGCCTCTAACGCGTCACCGGTCTGGGTACCGTGGCGGTCAATTAGCGCCGCGATTGTGTCAGTACAAGGAAAGGCGTGAGGGTAGAGCGCCCGTCCAAGACGGCCGACTTTCGCCATGTTGCTGCGTCGCTGCGCGAGTTGATCGGTTTCGTTCGTCATGACCCGTTACCTGGCCTCAACTAACCGACGATCGGTTCTCGGCGTCGAGCCGCTGCCTGATGTCGTCGAGCACGCCATTAACGAACGCCACCGCTTTGTCGTCGCTGAACGTTCTGGCTAACTCGAGCGCTTCGTTGATCACAACCGCACGTGGTGTAAGCTCGTCCTCGCACCTATACAGAAACTCGAAGACCGCAATCCGTATAATCAGGCGGTCGACCACAGCCATACGTGACAGTCGCCAATGTTGAGAACTTCCCGTAATGAGTTGATCGATTTCCGTGAGGTGCGCAGCGGTACCTCGCGCCAGCCACGTGGCAAATTCTCGCTGTGGCGGGTCGGACTTCGGCCTATCGAAGGTCTCGAACGCGAGGTCTATCGGAATCTTGCCGATCTCGCTTTGATACAGCACCTGGAGCGCCGCTTCACGACTCTGATGCCGTGTCAGCGTAACTGGAACATCGGCTTCATCATGGCGGGCGCCGCGCCGCGCGATGCTCACCCGCTCTCCCCCGTCGGTTCACCCCGAGTGAGCCCGCGGCACACAGTTGCTAGCTCGACAGCGGCCATGGCCGCCTCCCATCCTTTACACGAACGAAAATCCGATGAACTATCGCCAGCACGTGCTATCGCCTCATCGATCGAGTTTGTGGTTAAAACACCGAACGCCATCGGAATCCCTGTCTCAGCTGACGCAGTCGTGATACCGTGCGCCACCGCCGAAGCAATGAATTCAAAGTGCAGGGTTTCACCTTTAATAACGCATCCTAGGCAGACGATCGCATCGAATCGACCAGTTTCCGCCGCGTGGCGGGCGGCCAAAGTTATCTCGAACGTTCCCGGAACTGCGAATACTTCCACGGCCTCGTCGGCTACGCCGGCCTCCCGGAGTGCTGCGACCGCACCTTGTTGTAACCGATGCGTCACGTCGTGGTGGTACCGCGACACGACCAACGCTACGTGAAGCCCACGCGCATCTGGTAGAACTGAGGAATCGAACGGACGGGTCACTGGTGGGCGACCTCACGCACCCTTGAAGACCGGTTTGCGCTTTTCCAGAAACGCGCGAGTCCCTTCCCGCATATCCTCGGTCGACACAACCAACCCGAACAACGAGGCCTCATGGACCGCTGCCTGCGCAAGGGGCATCTCCAGCCCGTCATTAACTGCCGCGATTATCGCGCGCACGGCGGTCGGCGCCTTGGTGGCCAATACGGCCGCCAGCGCCAAGGCCTCGGTCATGAGTTCAGCGTCCGGAATGACTCGGTTGACCAGGCCTATTCGGTAAGCCTCCTCAGCATCGATGTGGGCTCCTGTCAGAAGCAACTCCAGTGCCCGCCCTTTACCGACCAGTCGAGGAAGACGCTGCGACCCGGCGTAGCCGGGGATGATGCCAAGATTAATCTCCGGTTGGCCGAGCTTCGCAGAGTCCGCGGCCAGGCGGATGGTGCACGCCATTGCGAGCTCACACCCTCCGCCAAGAGCGTAGCCATTGATCGCGGCAATGACTGGCTTACCCAGACGCTCAATCCGATCGAGCAATGCTTGTCCGCGCTGCGCGTGCAAGCTGCCACTCACTGGCGTCTGCTCCGCGAGCTCGTTAATGTCAGCGCCTGCCACGAATGCCTTCTCACCGACCCCCGTCAGCACGACGCAGCGGATGGACTCATCGCTAGCCACCTCCGTCATGACCTGACTCAGCTCGCTAATCGTCCGACGATTGAGCGCATTCAACGCTTTCGGGCGATTGATCGTGACGATAATGATGGCATTTTCACGCGCCACCTTGATGTTCTCAAAAGTCATACCCGTTCCTCGCCGCCTCGTGCGGCCGAAATGCAATCCGAGCGAGCCTCGTCACGAGCGGAAAAACACGATCGAGCGTCACGGGAGCCGTTCGGTGAAGGTCGGCGCGGCGTGGCCCGCGGGTCGCGCGGCATGCACTCGACTCAACCCAATTATACTCCACGCCCACGCAGCCCCCACGACGACCGCAGCTGCGATGCCGTCAACAACAAGATCCATAATCTCTGGCGTGCGGCCCGGCACGAAAGACTGATGCCACTCATCTGAAACGCCGTAGGCGATCGTGAGAGCGACTGCTCCAAGCGCCGTCCTGGGTTTGACGCCTGTCCACTGTGCGCCCGCGAACGCGCGCAGCACAAGCCCCCCGAGTAGACCATAAACCGCACCGTGCACCAGTTTATCCGGCACAACGAACGCAATGGACGGTATGGCTGAAACCGGCAATGACGACGAGACGAAAATCGCCGCCATGTGCGCCCAGGCTGGACCCCACACCCACCAGCGCAACACGGGCTCGCGGGCCAAGGCATTCTTAGACATCATCCGTCGACCTCCCGACGCTCACAACGGGAATGGGTACATGAGCCAGCCTAGGCCGAAACCGGTAAGCACGAACGCTACGAACAGCAACGCTCCAAAGCGGAGCTGTTCGCGTGGGTCATCTCGCATCAACGCGGCAAAAACCACTGACACGAATCCCGAAAAAAGCATCATTAGGAAGAAATGACTCATCGTGCGTCCCGCGATGTCGCGTTCCTACTTCCTGGCAAGCGCGACGTCATAAGCGTCGATCACCACCAACATATTGAGCAGCCCCGCAACGATCAGGAAAGAATTTCCGTACTCATAGGTAGCCACGACCGCATCGCCCGCGCCTAGGTCCACCGCGCGCGCCAGTAGATAGACCGCACCGACCCCGACGTTTGCAAGTGACGCAAGGAAAACCAGCGGCTCGGACGGCTCAAACGGAAAAATACGCCCGCCGAGCCAAAGCCCAATCATAAACATCAGTGGCAATGTGACGAGAAATATAAAGCCTTGGCGGACCCGGCCCAGCCACAGGTGCCCGACTCCGGGGACGGCCCACGCCGCCAAGGAAATCAACGCGGCCCGGCTGGTGTCGCTCACAGGCAAACTCGGTTGCTCGCGAGATCGGCGTGAGTATTTCACCATGGCACTAACGACGTTCGAGCGCCGCCGCAGATACACCGCTCTGCGCGACCGCTCGGCAGCGCGCCGAACTGCCGCCTCGGCTCTTCCAAGCCTCACCTCTTTCCGCGCACATCGTCATGAGTGTTCGACTCGCACGATAGCACACGCCTCAACCGCCTGAGAACGGTCGCCTGCGCGCGCTAGAGCTCCTCGAAATGCGTTAGCCGCTTGAATTCCGAGAACCGCTGCATGATCTCGTCGCGCGTAACGGACAGTAACCGCTCAAGGCCGAACGCCTCGACCGAAAACGACGCCATGGTACTGCCGGCGATTACGGCACGGGCCAGCGCCTCGTCATTGACGTCCGAACAACCCGCCAGATATCCAAGAAATCCGCCACCGAACGTGTCTCCGGCGCCCGTCGGATCGCAGACGCTTTCGAGCGGCAACCCAGGCACCGCGAAAAATCCGTTGGGGCGGGTCATGAGCACGCCGTGCTCACCGCGCTTGATGATGAGCAGCTTCGGGCCCATCGCCTGAATTATCCGGGCCGCCTTGACAAGGTTCGACTCCCCGCTCAACTGCCTAGCCTCGGCGTCATTGATGACCAACCCATCAACCCGAGACAGAACGAGACGAAGCTCGTCTGGGGTCCCCTCAATCCAATAGTTCATCGTGTCAGCTACACTAAACTGTGGCGACTCCACCTGACCGAGGACCTCAAGTTGTAGCGTAGGATGGATATTGCCAAGGAACACAAAAGGCGACGCGCAATATGTCGGTGGAATGGCCGGCCGGAAGGCTTCAAACACGTTTAGGTGCGTGTAAATCGTTTCGCGATCATCCAAGTTGTCCTTGTATCTGCCTTTCCAGCGAAACGTTTCACCCGACACCCGCTGCAGTCCTGCCAAATCGATGCGCCGGTTTTGGAAGATCTTCATCCGCTCATCGTCGAAGTCATCGCCGACGACCGCTACCACGCGTACGTTCGTGAAATGGGCTGCGGCAATCGCGAAATAGGTCGCCGCTCCTCCTACGACGCGCGACACCGACCCGAACGGTGTTTCGATCGAATCGAGCGCCACCGACCCAACAACGAGAACGGGCTGCATATGTGGAGGCCTCTCAATCACTCAGGATGGAATCGGTCCGCCGTCGGAAGCCGCCACCCAAATCAGGATTTCAGCCACCTGCCGATGATCGGCTCGAGCTCCGTGCGCGTAACAGCGGGCACGGCGTCCCGCTGCGTGATGATCGCCATGTCCAAAGCCGAGCCACACTCACAGACCCGAGACTGCGGCAGCCCGGCCACAACGTCACTTATAATCCGTTGCGCCGTCGCCGCATTCTGCGTGAGATTGACGACGATCATCTCGACCGTCACCTCATCGTGTGATGGATGCCAGCAGTCGTAATCGGTAACCAGCGCCAGCGTCGCGTAGCAGACCTCGGCCTCGCGGGCGAGCTTGGCCTCCTGCAAATTCGTCATACCGATGATGTCCATGCCCCAAGATTGATAAAGCTTGGACTCGGCCAACGTCGAGAATTGCGGCCCCTCCATGCAGACATAGGTGCCGCCGCGGTGCACTCGCACGCCAACGGCCGTTGCCACTTCGAACGCCGAGGCACTCAGTTGCGGGCACAGCGGACGAGCGAATCCGACGTGTGCCACGATCCCTCGGCCGAAAAATGTGCTGATCCGACCAGATGTTCGATCGAGAAATTGATCCGGCACGACGATATCCAGCGGTCGATACTGCTCCTGCAAACTGCCAACCGCAGAGGCCGAGAGAATCCACTCGACACCGAGCTTTTTGAAACCGAAGATGTTTGCCCGAAAATTAAGGTCCGAGGGTAGCAGTCGGTGCTCCACGCCGTGCCGCGCGAGAAACGCCACCCGGCGCCCACGTAAGGTCCCAGTCACATAGGGTCCGGACGGGTCGCCGAAGGGAGTCTTGACAACAACCTCTTTGCGGTCCGTTACCTCGACCATGTCGTACAGCCCGCTGCCGCCGATGATGCCAATCTGAATGGTCATGAGGTTGGGTTGGATTGCTTCAATTCGACGAGCACGCCGTGGGCGCTCGCAGGGTGGACGAACGCGATACGAGATCCACCAACACCGACACGGGGAGACTCGTCGACGAGCTTGACACCGTGTGCCCGAAGCCGCTCCAGCGTCGCGGCGAGATCGTCAACCGCCAGCGTGATGTGATGAAGGCCTGGCCCACGCCGATCCAGAAATCTGGCGACCGGAGAAGCAGGGTCGGTGGACTCGAGGAACTCCAGCGAAGCGCCACCGGTGGCGACCTCGGTAACGCGAACCCGCTGACCAGCAACCGCCTCTGCGGACGAGACCTCCAGCCCTAAAGCATCTCGAAAGAATTGAAGCGCCCGGTCAAGGTCTTGGACGACGATACCAACGTGATCTAAAGTCGCTTTCATCTCGGCGAGTTATCAGGGCTTTGAGTCAGCGTTGCGTCGAGCCAGCGTGCGGGCCACAATCACATCAGCGGCGGAGTACGGGTCTAGCTCCCGCTGTGCGAGCCGCGCCGATACGTCGTCGAGCTCTCGAGAACCCACGACCTGTTCAACGTGCCGCCAGAACGCCTCACCGAGCAGGCGGCGGAGCTCTCCCGCCTCTCGGCGATGTCGCCGCTCACGCTGCAAGTCGTCCTCACGCTCGCGGAATCCCTCGAGCGCCGCTACGAGCTCGCACACGCCATCTCCGGTGGTCGCCTGCGTCTTCACGATAGGCGGCCGCCG
>DBHR01000105.1:70876-71522 GCA_002296225.1 Acidobacteria bacterium UBA823
AGCTGAGCAACGGCGCGGTCCGCCCCGTCGCAGTCAGATTTATTAACAACGAACACATCGGCGATCTCCAACACCCCCGCTTTCATCGCCTGTACGTCGTCACCGAATCCCGGCGCAACGACGACGACCGAGATGTCGGCAGTGCACGCGATCTCCACCTCGTCCTGCCCGACGCCCACGGTTTCGATGAGCACGACGTCATGTCCGGCGGCATCGAGCACTAGCGCCGCTTCGCGCGTCGCCCTAGCCAGGCCGCCCAGTTGCCCGCGGGTCGCCATGCTCCGGATGAAGACGCCGTCGTCGCCGGCGTGCGTCTGCATCCGAACACGGTCGCCCAACACCGCGCCGCCGCTGAACGGACTAGTCGGGTCGACGGCGATGACGCCGACGCGGCGTCCCCCAGACCGGATATGTGTGGTAACACGATCGACGAGCGTGCTCTTGCCCACGCCCGGCGGCCCGGTCACGCCCACAAGCCACGCGTGTCCCGTATGACTGAAGAGGTCACGCACGAGTTGAGCGCCTTCCGGCACGCCATTTTCGATCAACGAGATCGCCCGAGCCACCGCCCGGAGGTCTCCGTCAAGCACGCGCGTGCCCAGCGCAAGTTCGCTCTCTGCGCCCATCGGCTCGGGCAGCACTCTAT
>DBHR01000105.1:71819-94832 GCA_002296225.1 Acidobacteria bacterium UBA823
CCATCGGCTCGGGCAGCACTCTATCACAGGGATCGCGCATGACTTGGCGCCGCGCTTCGTCTGCATATGAGTGAATTGTGGCCAGCCGAAATCCTTTCGGCCAATAAGGCGTATAATATTGGCCACATTCGACCCGTAGTATTCACACTCAAGGAGTGACCGAATGTTCGTACGGGCAACGTTATGCGTTGGGTTGGTCGCCTTGCTCGTCGGTCCTTCAGTCGGCCGCGCGCAGGATCGCATTTTCACCGGCGAGGCCGGCATGACGTTCCATCCGATCCGTCTGGAAAACACGGCCGACTTCGAGGACGTGATTACTCGTGTTCTCGACGCGCTGAGCACCAGTGCCGACGAGACGCGGCGCGCGCAGGCTGCAGGCTGGAAGGTGTACCGGGCGGCGGAGCCAGGACCGCCGGAGCAAACTTCAGTTTTATACGTATTCGCGATCGATCCGGCCGTAGCCGAAGCCGACTACTCGATCGATGAATTGCTCCGACTGGAGTTACCGCTCGAGGCACAAGAACTCTGGGAAAAATTCACTGCCTCCTACGCATACAGTCCGAGCCTAGTCAACCTAACGTTGGTCGCCGACTTTACGGGCATTGAAATACTTCCAACCGCGCCCGTAGTCCCCTAGCTGACCGACACAGTATGCGTGCCCTTATCGGCATCTCGTGTCGGACGACGCTGACCGTCCTCCTCACCACGTTCATCCTCTTCACGGCCGCCGAGGCGGCCGCCGACGTCACCCTGTTTACCGGTGTGAGCGCGTCGCCGGCCAACCGTCCGGTGCGCGGTTTTGGCGCTGGATTATCACTGATTGTTCTCGGATTCGAATTCGAGTACGCGGATACGAGCGAGGACGCTCTAAACAACGCACCCTCGCTCCAGACAACCATGTTCAACGTTCTTGTGCAAACGCCGTTTCCGGTCTCGGGCTTGCAGTTTTACGGAACGACCGGGGGCGGCCTTTACCGTGAGCAACTCGGTGGGGCACAGAAGACCCACGTGGGAGTGAACTTCGGTGGCGGCGTGAAGATTACCCTTACGGGTCCACTTCGGGCCCGGATTGACTACCGCGTGTTCACTCTCCGCGGTAAACCGGTCGCGGCCCATCCACAACGGATCTACGTCGGCCTCAACCTCGGATTCTGACCCACGCGACGGTGACTTCGGCCGCGCACACGCACCTCGCGCAGCGCAACCCTTATGGCCACGAGGCTTTTCCGCTGTCTAGCGGCCGAAGTCGTTCACTAGCTCGAGGTTGTTGGACGAGAAGCCACCCGTTACCGCTTTGTTGAAGGTGTCGTAGAGGGAAAGGGCCTCTTCGTACGGATAAACATCGGTCAGAATCGTCGATATCGTGTAATCCGCGTCTTTCACCGACGGCTCAATGATCATTATATAGAGCACATGTCCCGGGACCTGATTATCCGTCTTGTATAATTTCCAATTCTGGAGCTGCTGCTTCCGCACCGGGTCATCACTGTTTTGTAGCCCTGCCTTGAGCGCTTCCATCACCGCTTCAAAGGCAGTGGTCATACTTGACTGGACGGCCAGCTGGACGAACCCCCCGTCCTCGTTGTACCACCGCTCCGGATTCTGCTGCTGTGCGTGGGCCAGCCCTGGCAGGCCGATCACCGCGCCAAGGACCACGGCCAGCATGATGGTTAACCCGAGCCAGGCTGGGCGACGAACCGGATTTTTCTCACGTGAGCGCATGCACGACCTCCTTCAGATCGAAAGGCGATACTCTACCGTACTCTCGGGCTAGACGAAAACTCCCATGACTTCATTAGACAGCAACATTCCCCCGCGGCTCAACCGAAGCCGATTACCCTCGTCAATGAGCTGGCCACCGTCGATGAAGGGCTGTAGTGCCGAGCCGTAACGGGCGCGCACGTCGACACCGTAGCGGCCACCAACCGCGTCCACGTCCACACCCTCAACGAGTCGGAGGCCCATAAACAAAGCCTCCGACACCTGCTCAGTAGACGATCGGTGCTGGCGGTCGCAGCTCGGGTCATCCCCCGCTTCAAGCTGTTCCAGGTACGCGGCTATTTCAGACGTATTGCGCCACCGGTCAGCCCCGACAGTCGAGTGCGCACCGGGACCAAAACCAACCCATCGCCCATCCGTCCAATACTTCAGGTTGTGCCGAGACCGGTGTCCGGGCCGCGCGACGTTCGAGATCTCGTATTGCTGCAATCCGGCTTCGTCAAGACGCGCGAGCGCCGACAGATACATCTCGGCCGCCACGTCATCCGGCGCCTGGGCCGCGTTGCGCCGCGCCATCTCGTCACGTAGCGGGGCGTTCGGATACACCTCAAGCAGATACAGCGACGCGTGATCCGGCTCGAGCTCAATCAGCGCATCCACCGACTCGAGCCAGTCGATAACCGTCTGACCGGGCAGCCACATCATTAGGTCGATGCTGACGTCTTCGAATCCGACGGCCCGAGCGGAAGCGACCGCGTGCCTGGCCCCAACGCTGCTGTGTAACCGGCCGAGCGGTGCGAGTTCATCGTCACGAAAGGACTGGACTCCGAGGCTGAGGCGCGTAACGCCGGCAGCCCGATAGCCGGCCAACCGCACCTCTGTCGCCGACTCCGGATTAGCCTCCATGGTGATTTCGGCGTCGTGGGCCACCGTGAACAACGATCGGCACGCGTCAAGGATCTGCGACACATCGCCGGGCTCCAGCACTGAAGGTGTGCCACCACCGAAGTAGATCGTGTCCACCGACAACGACGGTGTCGCGCACTGGATTTCCGCCACGACGGCCGCCACGTAGCGGCGCGCGCGCGCCGCATCGAAAAGGACTCGCGTGAAGTTACAGTAGGTGCAGATCGCATCACAGAACGGTACGTGAACGTAAAGTCCGATGGGATACTCCGTGGAGGTCGCCGTAAGAGGCGCCTCTAACGAAGCTGGCGCCAGCGCCGTCACGACGTACCCGCCTTCCCTCCCGGCCAACGGACATCAGCACTGCCATCACGAAGCTGCGCCTTGAGTTGGCCAGGAGCGCGTCGGCCAGTGGTCCGGCCCAAGCGTTTCTGAG
Source organism: Acidobacteria bacterium UBA823 (assembly GCA_002296225.1). Lineage (GTDB taxonomy): Bacteria > Acidobacteriota > Vicinamibacteria > Vicinamibacterales > UBA823 > UBA823. The sequence continues at coordinate 74,881 of DBHR01000105.1, forward strand.
TCTTGAACAGGGTAAGGAGATCCGCTGAACTCGGGGCACCATTCGAAGCGTCCCAGAAACGGTAGTCGGCACCGTCGAACTCCAAAAACTCGCACATTTCGTGCAGACGTGAGTGCATTCGAAAGCCTACCCGAACGCGGAGCGAATTCGGATCGTCGTCTGGGTTGTCCTCCCAATTGGAGGTGAAGATGGTGGGCCGCCGCTCGTTGTATCGCACGTTCACGATTAAATTCAACGTTTCGTCAACCCATTCCGACGTCTTCTGAGCACCGAGATCGTCCAGCACGAGCAGCTCAGATTCAATGACCGGTCGCAAGACCTCCGACTCGGTCGTACGGACCGTCGAGTTATAGGTGCTTCGAATAACGCGGAGTAAATCACGCGTGTCATAGAAGAGCCCTCGGGCGCCGCACCCTTGGATGGCCGCTCTCAAGACGGCCACGGCCAGATGGGTCTTACCAATGCCCGGTGGACCGACGAAGAATAGCCCCTTGTCCACGCTCGGAAATCTCTTGGCGAACGCCCGAGCGTTCTTCACGACTTTTTTCAGTGTGTCGTTCGGATAGACGACAAAGCTGTCAAGGTCGCACTTCCGATACCGCGGCGGAATCCTGGCGTCGCCCCTTAACTTTCCGGTAAGCGCTTCGCGCCAGCACTCACATCGGACGACCTTCCGAATGCCCGCCTCTTCGATGGGTCTCCATCCGGTGTCGCCACAGTGTGAGCAGGCCATGAGTTCCGAATCCGGAATCGCCGCGAAGCGCCACGGCGGGCCACATTGTAACGCGAACGGTCTGAGGCACAACCCAAAGGCGGCTGGCGGCTACGGAACGTGCTCAAGACCGCCGGCGGCTTGAGCGCCTCTCGCCGGTAGCGGGTGCGGGGGGAGCTTTGACTGGCACTGCGCGAACCAAATCGGTTGGAGACGCCTTGACGAGGGCTGTGCCAAGCCGCTGTTCCCAGTCACCAAGCCCCCGCGCAAGCTCCTGCTTGACGTACCCGACGAACTCGTTGACCTCTTGCTGCATTAGCTCAATCTTCTGGCGCATGTTGAGAATGATCTCGACACCCGCCATGTTGACACCCAGATCGCGAGTTAACGCAAGTATCGTCTCCAGCCGCTCAAGGTCTTCTTCGCCATATAACCGAGTATTGCCATCGGTCCGCGACGGTTGCAGCAATCCCTCGCGCTCATACAGGCGCAGTGTCTGCGGATGTATATTGTATTTCTGCGCGACGGCGCTAATCATGTAGTGCGCTTTGCTTTCGCGTTTCGTTGCCATAGCTATTCGCTCACATCTCGACCAGAGGTCTCAAAGTCCTTGCGCACGTTGTCTTTGTTGAGTTTTCCGAACTCGCGCAGTAGCGCCTTCGACCGCTCGTCCACAACGTGCGGCAACACCAGCCTGACCTCCACAAAGAGATCGCCAACTTGGCCACCCCGCAACGCCGGGACGCCCCGGCGCCGCAAGCGGAACCGCTGCCCCGATTGAGTGCCCGCCGGCACCCTTACCCGCCTTGGACCATCCGGAGTAGGCACCTCAATCTTGGCGCCCAACGCCGCCTCATGAACCGCCACCGGTAACACTAGGTGAAGGTCATTCCCGTCGCGCCTGAACAGCGGATGGGGTTCAACTTCGACGGTAAGATACAAGTCGCCTGGCTTTCCGCCCCGACGACCCGCGTGTCCACGCTCCGGCACCCTGACCCGCCCACCATCGGCGATACCCGGAGGAATGCGCACACTGACGGATTCCGACTGCCGAACCGAGCCTTCACCCCGGCACCGCTCGCAGGTTCGGTGCTGTTGACGCCCGGAGCCGCCACAGTGCGTGCAGCTCCTTGAAAACACCATGTGTCCTCGAACCCAACGTAGACTCCCCGTGCCGAGGCAGTCATTGCAGCGCCCCTCGGTCGCTCGCAGCACACCTGCGCCCCGGCAGACGGTACAGCGTTCGAGCCGAACGAGTGCAACTGACCGTTCGGTTCCACGAATTGATTCGTCAAAGCTGATACGGATGGATAGATGGAGGTCGGTTCCCCCGGCGCCCGGTCCGTCGACCTCATCCCCGCCCTGGAAGACGTCGGCAAATAGGTCGCCAAACGTGGAAGCCGTCTCAGCTCCGGCGGACGCCGAAAAGTCGAACCCCTGGAACTCTAATGACGATTCAGGCTGAGGGTCTGGCACGCCGCCACGGGCATCGTAGCGCCGCCGCTGTTCCGGATCGCTAAGGATCTGGTAGGCCTCGTTGACGCGGCGGAATACCGCCATTGAGGTGCGATCGCCTGGATTGATGCCAGGGTGGTGCTTGCGAGCGAGCCGGCGATACGCTCGCTTGACATCACTCAACGTCGCGCTCGGCTCAAGACCGAGGACGATGTAGAAATCCATTCCTCACGAGCCCCCGTGGACTCCCAAACTCACTTTTTCTCGTCCTCGACCACCTCGGCGTCTATTACGTCACCGTCGGAGGATGCGCCGGCACTCGTCGACGAGTCCGACGACGCATCCGCACCCGCACCCGATGCGGTCTCAGCTGCTTGGGCGGCTTGGTAGAGTGCCTCGGCCGCTTTGTGCTGCGCCGTGTTCAGTCGTTCCATGGCCTGCGTAATCGCGTCGGTCTCACCACCCTCAAGCGCCTGCTTCAGGTCGGCGACCGCAGATTCAACAGCGGTCCGGTCAGCCTGTGAGATCTTGTCGCCGCTGTCCTGCAGCATTTTTTCGCCCACGTAGAGCGCTTGGTCGGCCTTATTACGAGTCTCGATCTCCTCGCACCGCTTCTTATCGTCCTCGGCGTGCAGCTCGGCCTCCTTCATCATCTTCTCAACTTCTTCTTGGTTCAGACCGCTCGACGATGTGATCGTAATCCTTTGCTCCTTGCCGGTGCCTCGGTCCTTCGCTGATACGTTGACGATGCCGTTCGCATCAATGTCGAAGGTAACTTCGATCTGCGGGATGCCTCGAGGTGCCGGTGGCAGCCCCGCAAGATGGAATTTACCGAGTGTGCGGTTATCGCGGGCTAGCGGACGCTCTCCCTGCAAGACGTGCACCTCGACGCTAGTCTGGTTGTCGGCCGCCGTCGAAAACACTTCGCTCTTGTTTGTAGGAATGGTGGTATTCCGTTGAATCAATGAGGTCGAAACACCCCCGAGGGTCTCGATACCTAGGGAGAGCGGCGTCACGTCGAGCAGCAACAGGTCCTTAACCTCACCCGAGAGTACTCCGGCCTGGATCGCCGCGCCGACTGCCACCACCTCATCAGGATTGACGCCCCGGTGAGGTTCCTTGCCAAATAATTCCCGAACCAATTCCTGCACTCTCGGTATTCGAGTCGATCCTCCAACGAGTACAACTTCATCGATTTTCGACCCCTCCAACCCGGCGTCGGAGAGCGCTCGCTTGACAGGTCCAACCACCTTTTGCAGTAGCTCCTCCACCAACTGCTCAAACTTCGACCGCGTCAGTTTCATGACCAGGTGCTTCGGCCCAGACTGATCGGCAGTTATGAACGGCAGATTGATGTCGGTCTCCTTGACGGTCGAGAGCTCCATCTTGGCCTTCTCTGCCGCTTCTTTCAGGCGCTGCAGCGCCATCCGGTCCTTGCCCAGATCGATTCCCGACTCCTTCTTGAACTCGCCAACTATCCAGTTAATGACACGCTGATCCAAATTGTCGCCACCCAAGTGCGTATCACCGTTTGTGGCCTTGACCTCAACAACACCTTCACCCACTTCTAGGATCGAAACATCAAACGTGCCGCCGCCAAAGTCGAACACTGCGATCGTTTCATCGGTTTTCTTGTCGAGCCCGTACGCCAGCGCGGCGGCCGTCGGCTCGTTGACGATCCGCATCACCTCAAGGCCTGCGATCTGGCCAGCATCCTTGGTGGCCTGCCGCTGGGCGTCGTTGAAGTAGGCCGGCACTGTGATCACGGCCCGCGTGGCCGGCTCCCCGAGATACGCCTCGGCCGCCTGCCGTAACTTCTGCAGGACCATGGCTGAAATCTGGGGCGGCGTATATGGTTCATCTTGGCCGCTGATCTTGATGCGCACATCGCCGTTGGGTCCCGCAACCACCGAGTACGGAACCATCGTCATTTCCTCGGTCACTTCGTCGGCCTTGCGCCCCATAAATCGCTTAATCGAAAAGACCGTGTTCTCCGGATTCGTCGCCGCCTGGCGCTTCGCGACCTGCCCCGTCAACCGCTCATCCTTCGACGTAAAGCCGACAACCGAAGGCGTCAGCCGGTTGCCTTCGGGATTCGTGATGACGACGGGTTCGCCACCCTCGATCACGGCGACCGCCGAATTGGTCGTGCCGAGGTCTATGCCGATAATTTTGCTCATGTCCTCTGTCCTTTGTTCCTAACAAACACGTCGCTCGCAAGAAACGTCACTATCTCAAGTAGATGGAATATATCAATAATCTATATGGTGAGCAGTATATAATATGAGTATAGCATTGTCAATATATGAGTGTTAGTTACAGCGAGCTCGCGTTAATTAATTGTAAAATCATGACTTGTACGCCACGTGCTATAATCACGCGCTACCCTGCCGAGAGGCGATTTCTCTCGTCATTCGGCCCTACCGCCTGAGGTTGCCTCGTTGGCTCGCTACGTAATACGCATCGCCCGTCAGGCCAGTCTTATCGCGATGTTCGTTGGTGTCGCGATCTTGGGAGCCATTAGCGGTGTCCTATTCGCGTTCACAGGCGACTTACCCCAAATCAGCGCCCTCGACGACTACGCCCCTAGCGTCATCACGCGCGTGAACGCCGCCAACGGCGAGGTCGTGGCCGAATTCGCCACTCAGCGACGTGTCGTCATCGCCTACGAAGACATCGCTCCGAGACTGCGAGAGGCCATCATCGCATCGGAAGATGCCGGCTTCAACAGCCACTTCGGCGTTAGCATCCCGCGGGTCGCCATTACGATCATCCGCGATATTATGAATCAGCGGCTCTACGGCGCGAGCACGATCACCCAGCAGCTTGCGCGAAATCTCTTCCTAACATTGGACAAGACGTGGAAGCGAAAGATTGAGGAGCTACTGCTAACCCTCCAAATCGAGAAGCGGTACACGAAACGAGAAATTCTAACGATGTATTGCAACCAGGTCCTCTTCGGTCACGGCGCTTTCGGCGTCGAGGCAGCGTCCCGGATGTACTTCGGCAAGTCCGCGAGCGAGGTCGAACTCGAAGAGGCCGCGCTTCTGGCCGGTATCATCCAGCGGCCCGCGAGACAAAGCCCATTCGTCAGTCTGGAGTCAGCAAGCGCGCGGCGCAGTTACGTTCTGAACCGGATGGAGGTAAACGAATACATCACGGCCGAGGAAGCTGCCGCCGCCAGAGGAAAGCCGATCAATGTCGTCGACCGGCGGGGTGAAGGGTCAATTGCACCATACTTCATTGAGGAGGTCAGGCAGCATCTCGAAAGCAACTACGGCGCCAAACAGTTATATGAGGGTGGTTTATCGGTACACACGACACTGAACGCCGAACTCCAGCGCGCGGCCAATGAGGCGGTGCGCACGGGGCTCCATCGGCTAGACAAACGTCGTGGGTTCCGTAAGCCAACGGAGAACGTGCTTGATCCAGATGGCGGTTCAATCAAAAGCTACGAAAATCCCCGATGGCGTCGGCCGATCACCGTGGGCGACCGCGTGCCGGCCGTCGTAACTGGAGTGAGGACGGATCGGATTAACCTGCGCTTGGGTCAGTACAGCGCCGTGATCGACCGGGACGATTTCCGCTGGACTCAGCGCCCGGCACCACAACTGGTGAAGCCAGGCGACCTTGTGCTCGTACAGGTCTCGTCGATCGACAATACCACTCTAACGATTGCGGCATCTCTCGATCAGGAGCCCGTCGCCGAGGCGGCGTTAGTCGCCATCGAAAACCGCACGGGGCACATCGTGGCCATGGTCGGTGGCTACGACTTCGAACGTAGCAAGTTTAATCGGGCCGTACAGGCCCACCGCCAACTCGGCTCGCTGTTTAAGCCGATCCTCTACGCGACAGCCATCGACCGCGGGTATACACCGACATCGATCATCCTCGATGAGCCTGTGAGCTTCCCAGCCGGGCCGGACCAACCGGAATATGAGCCGCGGAATTACGACGAGGAGTTCGAAGGACCGGTCACGCTGCGACACGCCCTCGAGGATTCTCGAAACATCCCCGCGGTGCAGATGATGGCCGAACTCGGCCCCGAGGAGGTCGTGGAGTACGCCAAGCGGATGGGGTTCACCTCTGATTTGCCACCGTTCCTCTCAGTCGCACTCGGCGCCGCCGAGGCTACGCTCCTGGAAATCACGAGCGCTTATGCGATATTTCCGAATCAGGGCGTGCGGGTCGAGCCATTCCAGGTGCTGGCCGTGATGGATCGTGACGGCAACGTCCTCGAAGACAACCGTCCGATTGCGTACGAGGCGCTACCAGCCGATACGTCGTTCATCATGACGAGCTTACTGCGTGGCGTCGTGGAGCGCGGCACGGGCCGCCAAGCATACGTCCTCGATTGGCCCCTAGCCGGAAAAACTGGCACGGTCGACGATTTTACTGACGCCTGGTTCGTGGGATACGACCCCGACATAACCGTCGGGGTCTGGGTCGGCCACGATCAAAAGATGACGCTGGGGCCTGACGAACAGGGCGCCCGCGTGGCTCTACCCATCTGGATCGACTTCATGCGGGCTTACATCGGCGACCGTAGCGATCGGCCAGAATTCCTACAGCCCGCGAACATCGTCTATTTGTCAGTCGATCGCCGCACCGGCCAAATCACCGAGTCCTCGGCGCCGGACGCCATCCGTGAAACCTTTATCGCGGGCACCGAACCCAGCCTCGCCTTTCAGCCCTAGCGCCCTCGGGCGCACCACCTACTCTTCGTTCGCCACCTGCCCTAACACGCCGGACGCCTTCTGCATCAGATAGGCTTTGATTAGATCGTCAAGGTCACCGTCAAGGACACGTTCGACGGCACCCACCTCGACCTTGGTCCGGTGGTCCTTGACTAGTTGGTAGGGGTGCAGTACATAGCTCCGGATTTGGCTGCCGAATGCTATTTCCTTCTTTTCTCCACCAATCTGCTCCAATTTGGCCTGCTGGTCCTTCAGCTTCGTGTCGTAGAGCCGTGCGCGCAACACCTTCATGGCCGAGTCACGGTTACGGTGCTGGGAGCGTTCGTTCTGGCAAGAAACAACGATGCCCGTGGGAAGGTGGGTAATCCGAACAGCCGAATCGGTCACGTTGACGTGCTGGCCACCGGCACCGCTCGAACGATACGTATCGATCCGGAGCTCCCTGTCTTCGATCTCGACCTTGACGTCATCGGGTAACTCGGGCCAAACGAAGACGGAAGCAAATGAGGTGTGCCGTCTGCCAGCCTGATCGTAGGGGGAAATCCGTACAAGCCGGTGCACACCCGCTTCGGCTAGCAGTAGGCCGTAGGCATAGTCGCCAGTCACTGTCACCGTCGCGCTCTTAATCCCAGCTTCCTCTCCGGGCTGGAGGTCGATGACTTCTCGCTTGAACCCACGCCGCTCCGTCCAACGCAAGTAGAGCCGAAGCAGCATCTCGGCCCAGTCCTGCGATTCAGTCCCGCCAGCACCAGGGTGAATGCTGACGATAGCATTCTTGCGGTCGTGCTCGCCGCCCAGCATCTTCTTAATCTCGGCGGTCTCGACCTCGGCGTTCAAGTCGTCAAGCGCTTGGTTCAGGTCGTCATCGACCACTTCACCCTGCGCGGCCCAGTCGACCAGCACCGTAAGGTCCTCACTGCGCCGCCGGAGCGAATCGAGGAGCGCGCGGTCATCCTTGAGCCGGCGACGGCGTTGGAGCACGCGCTGTGCGGCGGCCTGGTCTTTCCAGAAGTCTGGCGAAGCCGCCTGGGTTTCTAATTTGGCGAGTTCGTCCACGGAGCTAACATCGTCAAAGATAGCTCCGCAAGGCGCCGGCACGTCGTGTCAAATCCTGATACCGCCCAAGTTGCTCTTCACGCGTCACAGCCACTCTCAATCCCTCCGAATCTCACCGGCGCGTCCGAACACCGGCCACCAAAACGCCGAGCACCAACACGCCACACGCATAGGCGAATAGGTCACCCGTCCACCCGTAAACCGTCCGTGCCCGAATCCATCGCACGTCGGCTACGACTGTAGCATGCTCGAACAGCTCGGTCCGGACAAGCACCCGTCCGTAGGGGTCAACCACACCACTGATGCCGGTGTTCGCAGCACGCACGAGGTAGCGACCCTGCTCAATAGCCCGCATCGATGCCTGGGCAAAGTGCTGATACGGCGCGGACGTTCGCCCGAACCAGGCGTCGTTCGTGATCGTGGTGAGCAACTCGCTGCCACCCGCGACGAACGATCGGATTAGAGCCGGGTAGACCACCTCATAACAGATCGCGGTACTAACCCGATGCCCATCCACCAAAAAGGTAACGGCCTCGGTACCCGGCGAAAAGTCCACAACGTTTTCGACGAGCTTGTCGGCAAAGAACAGCCAGCGCCGGAGAGGTAGGTACTCGCCAAACGGCACGAGACGAATCTTCCGATACGGCGTACTACTGGCCCCGCCAGGCCCAACGTGAAACGCGGCGTTGTAGTAGCGCAAGCCCCCAGTCCGGTCGATCTCTTCGCTACCGAACAAGATATGAGAGTCGACATCTTCTGCGAGATCGCGGATTGCGGCGGCGCTAACCAAGTCCCCCTCAAACAGGCGCGGAATCGCCGATTCCGGCCAGACCAGCAGCTTGGCGCCGTCCGCCGCCGCATTCCGGCTCGCCGAGAGGTAGCTGCCTAGAATCGACGCCTGTAAACGGGGATCGCGTTTGTCATCCTGTGGCACGTTACCTTGAATCATCGCTACACGCACTGGCTCACCCACCTGAACCAAGGTGTTTCGGGTCAGGCGCAAGTGCCCCCAACCCGCGGTCATAATGACGACACTCATCACAACGCCGCTAGTGACGAGGCGGGCACGATCGGGGCGAATGACAATGCGAGCTAGCGCTGCGTTGACCAGAAGGATGAGAAACGAAATGCCGTAAACACCAAACACGCTCGCCAACTGGGCCACCGGCAGAAACTCGACCTGCGAATAGCCGAGAAACGCCCACGGAAACCCACCGAACAGGTAGCCCCGGCCTAACTCGCTGACGACCCACGCAGCCGACGTGGCAACAAGACCAAAGGCACCGGCGGTCAACGTGCTGTGGACCACAATACTCGCGAACAGCCCAACAAAAACGGCCAAGTACGCCACGAGCAAAGCATTCACGGCCATGGCCGTCAACCACGACAGACCGCCGTAGGTTGTCATCACGCCGCTGATCCAGTAGAGCGTTCCGGCGAATGCGACCACCCCGGTGACCAACCCGAGCCCGAAAGCCCGATGGGCTTGCGAACTTCGCATACCCTCCAGCGCGAGCAGGAGTGGTACCAGCGCCACCCACGCCAACGCGGGATGGCCGAATTTCGGAAAGCTTAGCGCGAGAAAGACACCGGAAAGGATGGCTAACGAGTAATCCAGGGCTTAAACTGTTCTTCCTGCTCGAGGCGACGGCGAGCCACCTCGGCTTCGGCGCGTTTCTGATAACGGCCGACGCGGACCCGATACACCGCGGCCGGTACATCGGGCGCGGGATCTACCACGTAGGCCGGGTAACCCTTATTCGAAAGCTGGTCCCTAATCACCTCGGCGGCGGCGCGGTCACGCAGTGCAGCCACCTGGACGGTGAAACCCTCAGCGGGCGCGACCGCCGTCGGCAAGGCCTCGAGCGGCCGATGCAGGGATGTCGCCTTGGGTACTAGCTCGGGCAGATTGGGAGCCGCCGAGTCTATTTCCCTTATGGCGTTGACGTCCTCGCCGGGAAGGACGCGGTCGAGCGGTGGCCTGGGTCTATTGGCTGTCGAGGCGTGTTCATCGAGAGCTATCGCGGCGGCTTCCGTGGCACCACCCGGGAACTCGCTCAGCGCAGCCACCTGAGGCACGCCACGCCCAACGAGCACGCCGCACAGGAAAATCACCACCGCGATAACGGTCGTGGCCATGAAGAGAAAGACGAGCTGTTTGCCGCTCAACTGAATTTCGCTAAAGCCATCGTCCGACATTGTCTGTCGCCCTTTACGTTAAGGGATCACTCTTCCCGGTCTTCTTGCTTAGAAGGTTTAGGAACTCCATCGGTAGCGGAAAAACGATCGTCGAGTTTTTCTCAGAGGCAATCTCCGTCAGCGTCTGCAGATATCTCAACGTAATCGCATTTGGTTCGACGGCGAGAACGGCCGCTGCCTGTGAAAGTTTCGTCGACGCGGTGAACTCACCCTCAGCGTGGATGATCTTAGCACGTTTCTCTCGCTCCGCTTCGGCTTGACGCGCCATCGCCCGCTGCATGTCAGGGGGAAGGTCGACGTGCTTCACCTCGACTGACGACACCTTGATCCCCCATGCATCGGTGTTTTGGTCAAGGATGGTCTGAAGGTCTTGATTGAGCCGTTCACGCTCGGACAGTAGGCCGTCGAGTTGCACCTGGCCCAGCACGCTGCGCAAAGTGGTCTGCGCAAGTTGCGATGTCGCATAGTGATAGTTCTCAACCTCAACGATCGCCCGCCGCGGTTCCATCACTCGGAAATAGACAACCGCATTCACCTTGACCGAGACGTTATCCCGCGTGATAACGTCCTGTGGCGGCACATCCATCACGATCGTGCGAAGGCTCACTCGAACGATGCGATCGATCGGCGCGAAGACGAGGATAACGCCCGGTCCTTTCGGCTTCGGCAGTAACTTGCCGAGCCGAAAGATGACGCCGCGTTCATATTCGGGCAAGACCTTGATCGAACTAATCAGATACAACACTACGATTAAGCCAAACACCATGCTTGGGTCTATATTCATCGCTTGTCTCCTCCGTGCAGAACTGAGGGTAGTCTGCGGACTGTGAGCGTCAGGCCGTCCACCCCGACCACCTTGACCTGATCCCCCTCGGCGATAGGCTCCGTTCCCATTGCTGACCAGATCTCGCCGTGGGTCACGACTCGCCCCAACCCACCAGAATCGAATGTCGTTAGTGCGCGCCCGACCTCGTCAACCATCCCCGCGCGACCGGTCACGGCCCGCCGGCGCTGCGCACCGACCGCCAACCGCGCCAAAAAGAGAACGATGGCAGAGAGCGCGAGCGTCATCGGTAGGATGAGCCACAATCCGACCTGCAGCTCGGGCATCGGAGAATCAATAAGTATCAGCGAGCCCAACACCATACTGACGATGCCGCCCACCGCCAGCAACCCGAAGCTAGTGACTATTGCCTCAAGAGCCAACAACCCGATACCGAATCCTATGAGAGCAACCCCAGCCAGATTCACAGGCAGCACCTGAAACGCGAAGAACGCCAACAGCAAACACAATCCACCAACGACGCCAGGCAAGATCGCACCCGGATTCCATAGCTCGATAGTCAGCCCAAGCGTGCCGAGGCTAAAGAGCAGATAGGCCACCTCCGGCCTAGCGATCCCACTTAGTACTCGCTGACGCCACGTCATCTCCAGATGCTCAATACGGGCACCGGCCGTGCGCAGTACAACCTCGCTGCCGTCGAACCGCGTAACTGAGAAACCGTCAAGCTCCGCTAGTAGATCATCCAGATCGGATACAACAAGATCAATTAACGGTGGTTCAGCCTCGGCGGCTTCGTCCTCAGTGAATGCCCGGCTCTTCATCACAGCTTGCTCCGCAAGCTCGACATTGCGATTGCGCTGGGCTGCCAAAGAGCGGGCGAAAGCCGCCACATCCGACGCGGCCTTCTCAGACATCGTTTCATCGAGCTGTTGCCCGCCGCCGCTTACAGGGTGGGCCGCACCGATGTGAGTACCTGGCGCCATAGCCGCCACGTCAGCGGCGATCGTAATCAGAAATCCTGCGGACGCAGCGCGTGCACCGCTCGGAGCCACGAACACGGCAACCGGCGTCTCCGCCGAAATCATGCGGGACGTGATTGAGCGTGTCGACTCAACCAGCCCGCCGGGTGTGCGCAGCGTGAACACGATAAGTTCGGCGTCGGCCGCGTCCGCACGGTCGATCGCCTGCATCATGTACTCGGCTGAAACCGGATGAATGATGGCGTCAACCTCAGCCACCAGTATGAACGGGCGGTCCGCTGCCGACGAGACCGGCGTTTGGCGAGCGAACGTTGCCTCCGCACTCGACAAGAGGGCGGTTAGAATTACAAATAGTTGCCCCGCAGTGAATCGACCGAGTAAATCCTGCATTCGCACCTCGCGAGCCGAGGTCCTGCAAAGGAACGCCCACCCCGAATTCGCTGTGTCTGCCACAACCCCACGCGTACGCTAATGGAGCGTGCAGACGCTGTCAACGCACGTCGGCAGCGCGGGAGAGGTTCCGTGAAGGTATCTATCTCGTAGACACACCTCACCCTGACCGCACCTAAAGACCCTGCGGTCCTTCATCACAAACGATACCTTTTTCAGAGCGACAATATCGCCCAGCTCGATTCGAGCCGCACGCTTTTTTTGATAAGGTTACTATCGGCGCATGTGTACGGCGGCCATCATTGCCGGCGGTGTCGCACGGCGATTCGACGGACGAGCCAAGGGTGCTCTGGCGTTCGGCGCAACTAGCATCGTTGAACGCCAGATCGCGGTTCTTCGAGAAATCACCAAAACGCTGCTGATTGTTGCCAATGACGCAGCCCCTTACGCTGGCTTGGGCGTGCCGGTGATCAACGACGAGATCTCAGGCGCGGGCCCGATTGGCGGAATTTATACCGCGCTGGTTCACGCGACAGCGGACCCGGTTGTCGTTCTGGCATGCGATATGCCGTTCATACATGCAGCGTTCTTACGCCACCTAGTCAGTGTCGATCAGTCAGCCGACGTGACCATCCCAAGGACGGCTAATGGCTACGAGCCGATGTGTGCGTGCTACTCGCGACGGTGTGCGCCGCACTTGCGCAGACAGATCGATGAGGGCGTATTCAAGATTCAGGAACTCCTGCCACACGTACAGAGGTATGAGATTGGACCAGACGAAATCTCAGACTACGACCCAGATGGCCTGCTGTTCTACAACGTCAACACACCCGATGACTACGCCCGGGCGCTCAAGTGTATGGATTCCGATCCGTCGACGTCTTCGTATTTAGACGCGACCAGGAAGTATAGCGGGAATAGATGATTCTTCCGGTTCACGAGGCGATCAGGACGCGGCTGGTATCGGTCATGAAACAGCTCTACGGTGTCGACGCTGCCTCGATGCCGTCAATCGCTATTCAAGTGCCACCGAGCCGTGCCATCGGCGACCTCGCTGTGCCGGTGGCATTTGAACTAGCAAGGGTCGTGCGCAAAGCGCCGCAACTAATTGCCCAGGACCTAGCGGCTGCTTTGGGCGCGATCGATGGTATTAGTGCCATTGAGCCGACACCGAACGGGTATGTCAATTTCTTTCTCGACCGTCGGCCATTTCTGGCCGGTCGCGCAGGCGCACCCGTGAAGGAACACGCTGTCGACATAACCAGCAACAAGACAATTGTCGAGCACACGGCAATCAACCCGAACAAGGCAGCCCACATCGGCCACCTTCGGAACGCGGTGCTCGGCGACACGTTGTGCCGACTCCTGCGTTTTCAAGGCCGTCATGTCGAGATTCAAAACTATATCGACGATACGGGCGTGCAGGTCGCCGACATGGTCGTGGCATTTCGAGAATTCGAGTCGATGGGTCTGGCCGAAGTTCGGGAACGTGCTGGTAAGCCAGGCTTTGACTACTACTGCTGGGACCTGTACGCGAAGGTAACCGAGTGGTACGAGGCTGATTCGAGCCGGCTCCAACTGAGGGCTGAAGCGTTGCATGCCCTCGAGGCTGGTGACAACGAAATGGCCGACGCGGCCGTAGTGATCGCCGACCGCATCGTCAGGTGCCACCTAACAACAATGGCGCAATTGAACATCGGCTACGACCTGCTTGCCTGGGAAAGCGACATCTTGCGACTTCGATTTTGGGCACACGCCTTCGACCTCCTCCGCAAGACCGGCGTAATGTTCCAGCCGCAGCAAGGCCGGCTCGCCGGTTGCTGGGTGATGCCGATCGAAGATAGCACTGGCGCTACAGACGCAACCCGGGACGACGAACCGCCAGCCGATATCGAGAGACCGCGCGAAAAAGTGATCGTCCGATCAAACGGCACGGTGACCTATGTCGGTAAAGACATCGCTTACCAGTGCTGGAAGTTTGGACTGCTGAACACCGACTTCCATTACCGCCATTTCTCCACCCAGGCTGACAACCGGCCACTGTGGGCCACTAGCTCAACCTCGTCCACCGAATCAGGTGATGCTGCACCCCCAGCGTTCGGCCGCGCCGACACTGTCTACAACGTCATCGACACTCGTCAGGCCTACCTACAGCAATTGCTCGCCCAGGCACTGCGCGCCATGGGTCATACATCTCAAGCGGAACACTCGGTCCATTTCTCGTACGAAATGGTTGCGTTGTCGCACGACACAGCACGCACACTAGGCTTCGAAAACGTGGACAAGAACCGTCCATTCGTGGAGGTTTCAGGTCGAAAAGGCCTCGGCGTGAAGGCCGACGAGCTACTGGAGCGCCTCACCGAAGCAGCCAGCCACGAAGTGACCAAGCGGAACCCCGATCTGTCGGTGAATGAATCCACGCGCATCGCCAAGATGATCGCCACCGCAGCAGTGCGTTATTTCATGATCAAGTTTTCGCGGGGTAAGGTGATCATCTTCGACATTGAGGAGGCCCTCAGTTTCGAGGGTGAGAGTGGACCGTATCTGCAGTACGCCGTCGTCCGCGCAAACAACATTTTCAGAAAACTGCTCGAACGGACTGACCTTGACGAAGCCGCAATCGTGGGCTCCCTTGATTCAGTGCCTGCTGACTGCCTGGCCCGCGGTGGAGGTGATGACCTGTGGGACCTCGTCTTTAACGCCGCACGGCTCGACGAGATCGTTGACCAGGCCATTAGAAGCCTCGAGCCCTCCGTGCTTGCCAAGTACGCCTTTGGCCTGGCGCAAGCGTTCAATGCCTTCTACCACCGACACCCGATCGTCAACGAAGCACAGGCGGACCGCCAACGGTGGCGGGCAGCCGCAGCGCTGTACTTCAAGACGCAGATGACCCGCGCTCTGGCCGTGATGGGGTGTGAGGTGCCGTCCAGAATGTAAGCGTGGTGTCAGCGCTCGAGCGTGGCCACCAGTTCGATGTGAGCCGTGTTCGGGAACAAGTCAAAGCCGTCCAACCGACGAAGGGTGTAGCCAGCATCGCCCAGCGCACGGAGGTCGCGCGCGAGCGTCGCGACGTCGCACGACACGTAAACCAACCGGGGCGGCCCCGCGGATGCGATCCGCCCACGCGCATCACGCGACAGGCCAGTTCGTGGCGGATCGACGATCCAGATGCCAGACGACGCTCTCTGACTCGCCCGCAGATAGCGCTCAACGGTCCGGCGCACGACGCGCACCCGCCCCCCGGCGGCTCGAGCATTGGCCGCGAGATCATCGGCTGAAATCGGGTCGTCCTCCACGGCCGTCACATCATCCGCCCCGCTAGCAGCGGCCGCTAGCGCAAAGACACCGACCCCAGCGTAGAGATCAACTACCGGACCCGCCGTGAGATCCGCGAGGACCCGCTCGATGAGCGATGCGAGCAGAAATCTGTTGCCCTGGAAAAACGCGGCTGGGCGTCGGCAGAGGGCGCTTTCCGGTAGCCGCGGCCATGACGGGAGCATCGTGGACCAAGGCTCGGCAACAACCGGATCACCAGAAACGTGTCGTGGTGGATCGGCGCGCCGCACGGAAGCGGAGACCCCTGTAATGCCCCGCACCGCGCCCAATGACGAGAGTGTTTCCGCGCTGGCCGGTCGACCACGGTCCAGCCAGAGGTGCGCCGCCCGTTGGTCGCCAGCAATTGACTCGGCAAGGTCGACCGCGCGAATGCCGATGCCAGCAGCTTGTAATGCCAGCACGCGTTGCAACCGGTCCAGCACCTCCCCGGTCTCGGCCGTAAGCTGCCCAGTTCCTGCAGCATCGCAAGGTCGGTGCGATCCCCTGTGCAGGAATCCCAGTCGGGTGCCTGCCACGTACAAGCGGGCGCGTAGTCGGTATCCCCGCTCAGGAGAAGGGGCAATCGCCATGCCTTCGGGAAGGGACAAGCGGCCGATGCGAGCGAACGCGTCGGCGACGATTTCTCGCTTCAGCGAGAGCTGACGTGGATAGGCGATGTGGGCGAACACATTCCCACCGCAGGAGGTTTCGCCGGACGTAGGGCGTCGATCCTTATCAGCGGCAATGATCTCTTCGACGGAAGCCAGCGACATGTCACGCCTCGAACGTTCGACGCGTGCGCGTACCCGTTCACCTGGAATCGCCCCAAGCACTAGGATGATTCGGCCGGCATGCCGGGCGATCATCCGACCACCAACCGCTGGCCGTTCAATCATTAAATCCAGCAGCGTGCCTGGAGCCACATCATGGTTTGACTGGTTCATCTGTGCACGGACGCGCGTGGCCGCCCACCGAATCGGTCAGTCGGAGCCAAGACGCGGTAGGGAGAACTGAGCCCGAAAATGCCGTTCGATCGCAAGCTCGGTTGCTTCCTGAAACGCCGGCTCGGACATCCGGTCGCGGAACGTACCGAGTTCCGCCTCCGCTTCGGCTTGGGCAACCGCAAGGCTGGCTTCGTCGGCGCCAGTGCGTACGTCCCGCATCATGGCTCCATCCACCGTTTTGAGCTGCTCGAGTAGGCCTGCATATGCAGGCCCGCGCGCCGTCCGGGACTGTTCCAGAATCGGATCGAGCGCCAAGAGCGTACGGTCTAGCGCGGCATGAAAACCAGGCCAGGGCTCGGAGGCCATGAGACGAGCCGAAAGCCTTGACATCACGTTAGTCAGATGCTTCGGCAGACCTTGGCCACGGGGACGATTGCCGCCGCTCGAGGAACCAACGGCCCGCCGCCAGTCGTCGAACGCTCGAAGCACGTCGCTCTCGCAGAACTCGATGTGCAGAGAACGCCACCGACCGTTCTTAGCCTCAAGCCGCGCCACACGGGTATCGATGCCGCGCATCACCACCTTGAGCGGTATGCCCTGCTCGGCCCAGTCACGTACGAGCCCAAACGCCGGACCGACGAGACGGATAAGGTGCCCTCGGTTTTTCTCACAGAGATAGGTTTCAACGGCCCGGCAGTACTCGGCGGGATTACTCACGAGGACGTCTTAACGTTAGAACGCTCCCAGACAATTCGGAGACCATGCAAGGTGAGCTCCGGCACCACCACCTCGATTACGGAAGTCTGCTCCGCAATGACGGCGGCCATTCCGCCTGTGGCCACACAGACCGCGACGCCGCTCCCATCGGCTTCGAGCTCACCGCGGATCCGAGCCTCGATTCCCTCAACCATCGCTACATAGCCGTAGAACAGGCCGGATTGCATCGACTCGATCGTAGTTTGTCCAATGACACGCTCTGGTTTGCGGACGTCGACGCGCGGCAGGCGCGCTGCACGCTGGAACAGCGCATCGGCCGAAATGTCGACGCCAGGACAGATGACACCGCCAAGGTATTCGCCCTGCGCGGAGATACAATCAAACGTCGTAGCGGTTCCGAAATCCACAACGATGACCGGTACACCGCGCGCGCGCCCGAGGCGCTCATAGGCGGCAATACCGTTAACGAGCCTGTCGGCGCCCACTTCGCTGGGCCTATCGTAGCGCACCGGCATACCCATATCCTCGGCCGGATCAACGACCGTGGCCTGGCGGTCAAAATACCGCGCGATCATCTCAGACATCGTACCGGTTAGGGAGGGAACGACCGACGCCACGATGACGCCGTCGATCACCGACTTATCAAAACCCCGTACCTTAAAGAGATCGATCACGAGGATGCCAAGCTCGTCAGCGGTGCGCTCCCGTAAAGTAGCAAGGCGCCAGCTCTGGATGAGGGTCTCACCTTCGAAGACCCCAAACACGATATTCGTATTGCCTATATCGATCGCTAGCAGCATGTCGTGCCGTCCCTTGGCGCAATGGTTGTAGACTAACGCTCAGACCCAGCGCAGCTCGCCTGCGACAACCCGTTCGGTCGCTCCGTCGATGCGTACCAACAAAGCCCCGTCCGCGTCGATACCAGCCGTCGTGCCGCGTCGAGGCCCAGACGGTCCGGCCAGTTCGACCATAGCGGCAGTGCTCGACGGGGATAGCGTTCGCCAACGGTCCAGAATAGCACCCGTCCGGCCCGCAATCATCGTCTCCCGCCAAGCGACCAGCGAGACGAGCACCTCGACCAACAGGGATTCCAACGGCACGACGTCTCCGCACTCGCCTTCGATGGAGGTCACTTCGTCTGGCGCTGTGGCTGGCCTAGGCACCGCCCGTAGGTTAATCCCAAACCCGACAACGACGTGGGCGCGCCCTGTCGGCGAGAGTCCCGCTTCAGCGAGAATACCGCCGAGTTTCCTACGAACATTGCGCTTAACAACCAGGTCGTTCGGCCATTTGAGTGTCACCGTGACCTTCGTTTTACGGCGTATCGCTTCAGCCAGCGCTACCCCACTCATCAAAGTCATCAGCGGGGACAGCGCTGGCTGTCGAAACACAACCGACGCGTACAGCCCGGCGTCCTTGGGAGACGACCACGAGCGCCCGCGCCGGCCCCTTCCAGCAGTCTGAGCACCTGCCACTACAGTCGTCCCTTCTGACGCGCCAGCCAACGCAAGTTCAATCGCCTTATCGTTCGTCGATCTAATTTCCCGCAAGTACCTGACGCGACCGGCAAAGCATCCGAGCCGGTGGCAGTGTTTCTGCAACGCATCCACCATCGGCGCCGGCAACCCCGAGTCGCTCACGACTCGGCTCCCTGAAGGTCAAGACTAAAATCGACTGCCGGTGCCGAGTGGGTCAGTGCGCCTACCGACACGTAATCCGCACCCGCCGTCACCAGCCCCGGCATCCGGTCCAATGTCACACCGCCTGAGATCTCGACCTCGGCGCGACCACGACTGCGGCGCACGATTTCTCGAACGTCGGCCTCGACTAAATTGTCCACGAGTAGTACGTCGACACCTGCGGCCACGGCGTCGTCGGCTTCGGTCAGACTCTCGACCTCGACTTCGATCGGCATCCCCGGTTTGGCCTCCCGTATCAACCGTACTGCCGTCGAAATGTTCCCGGCAAGGGCGATGTGGTTATCCTTGATCAATACGGCGTCGTCCAGGGCAAAGCGGTGATTGACACCACCACCCACACGTACAGCATATTTTTCCAATCGCCGCAGGGTCGGTGTCGTCTTGCGCGTGTCGAGCACCGTAAGGGCGCCGGCGGCAGCGTCGACGAACGCTCGGGTAAGGGTTGCGATACCCGACAAGCGTTGCAGAAAGTTTAACGCCGTGCGCTCGCCAGCCAGTAGCGAACGCCCTGCGCCCGATAAATCAACCACGACATCTCCGGCCGCGCAGCGGTCCCCATCCAACCGCCGGCACACGAAATTAATGTGCGGGTCGACCTGCCGGAACACTTCAGCCGCAACCTCAAGTCCAGCTACGATACACGCGGACTTCACGAAGATGCGACCAGTGGCTCGCAAGGCCGCCGGAACGACCACCTCGCTCGTGATATCACCCGTGCCGAGGTCTTCTTCCAGCGCATGTTGCACAAGCTCCCGATACACTGCCGGACCGAGTGCCACGTCCTTCACCTGGAAAGCTCCTGTAGCAACCGTTCGAGCTTCTCTCGCTGTTTCATCAAGCCCTGGACGCGCGCCTCGGTATCGGCCACGACCTCTGACGCCGCGCGATCTCGAAACTTGGGATTCGCTAACTTTGCCTCGTCTGCAGCCTGTTGCTTACCGACCTTCAATAGCGCTTTCTTGATGCGATTGGCTTCAGCCTGACGGTCAACAATACCAGCGAG
>DBHR01000107.1 GCA_002296225.1 Acidobacteria bacterium UBA823
GCTCGACTATGCCGGTGCTCAGAAGCATACCGGTGTAGCTAGTGAAAGCCTCGAACTCCTTGAGGTGGTAGTGCCAGACGGTGCGCGGATCGCGGGACGAACCGCACACGACATCCGTCTCCTTTATCAGAGGGAAGTGACACTCCTCGGTGTCTCACGTCGCGGACGCCGTTTCCGCGACCGCGTACGAAAATTACGCATCGAACCCGGGGATATCCTGTTACTACTTGGCCACTCCAAAAGCCTGCCGGATGTGGTCGAGTGGTTAGGTTGCCTCCCGCTGGCCGACCGAGGCATCCGGGTGTTCCAGCGGAGCAAAGCTTGGATGGCTGTGCTGGCCTTTGGCGCAGCAGTCCTAGCAGCAAGCCTTGGCCTGCTCTACCTGCCGGTGGCCCTTGGTGCCGTGGCCGTCGTTTACCTGCTACTGCGTATTGTGCCGTTGTCTCGACTCTATGAGTCGGTCGAATGGCCGGTGATCGTGTTACTCGGCTGTCTAATTCCGATAGGAACCGCTCTTGAGGAAAGCGGCAGCACTGCCCTCATCGCCGAGGGCATCGTGACCTTGGCGCAGGGACTGCCTGTTGTGGTCGTCCTCGCCATCCTTATGGTCATCACGATGACTCTATCTGACGTATTAAACAATGTCGCCACGGCCCTGATCGCGGCACCCATCGGCGTTGATATCGCCCAACGCCTTGGCGTCAGTCCGGACCCTTTCCTCATGGCCGTAGCGGTCGCCGCGTCGTGCGCCTTCTTGACGCCAATCGGGCACAAGAACAATACAATTATTATGGGTCCAGGCGGATACAAGTTCGGGGACTACTGGAGGATGGGGCTCCCGCTAGAATTACTCGTCGTCGCTGTTGGGTTACCGATGATTCTGTTAGTTTGGCCCCTGTAAACCATCCCCGGTTAAGCATCCGTACACGACCAGGTTCATGTTCTCTGTCGCTAGTCACCGCAGGAGGCATCCTATGGCATTGGGAGCGCACCAACCATCCGCAGTCATTCTCGGAGTGTCCCTGCTTGGACTCACTCTTTCGTCATGTAGTTCCTCGGGGATCTCAACTGCCCCGGAGGATCCGGCAAGTGCCCTCTCGGCGTCACAACAAGCTGCCGCTGACCACAATCTCTTACTGCTCGCCACAGTAAGAACCTCGACGATGCAGCGGGAAATGCAGCAGGCTGCGGATGCAGGGTACTCCTTGGCTGGAATCCAAGGTGGCAAGACCGCATGGGGAACTTGGGAACTGGTAGTGGTCATGCAGCGTAATCAAGATTCGACATCAAGGACCGAGTACAGGTTACTTGCAACCATTAAGACATCCACAATGGAGGAGGAACTTCAACGAGCAGGTAATGCCGGGTTCCTCTACCGAGCCCAAACAAGCCTCAATAAGGAGACCATCGTAATTCTGGAGCGGAACCGAGACCTAGAAAGCATCCAGCGGATTGAATACAAACTCTTAGCAACAAACAAAACCTCGACCATGCAACAGGAACTTCTAGCAGCAACCACTGCGGGATTCCATTTTGCGGGTGTGACAGTGGCGGAACATGTGTTTGGCGGGAAAGAGGTCGTGACGATTCTCAGTCGTCCAGTGACCGGGAACTAGAAAAGCGTCTGGCGGGCGGGCAAGGGAATCGCCTGTAAGCACTCGACAGAATCGTGGGCAGGATTATTGACGTAGTCGCTCACCGGGATTGCTTCCATCGCCGACGCGGGGAACGGCTCACAAAACTGGTGGATACTCTCTGAACCAGTCCACGGCACCAGCCACGCCTCTCGCTGTTGCCGATTCAACATAACGGGCATGCGCTTATGGATCGGTTCGACTAGTGCGTTGGCGGTGGTCGTTAGAATAGTGAAGGCATCAAGCGCGCGGCCGTCTGGACTACGCCAGCAGTCCCATAGCCCAGCAAACCCAAAAGGAACACCATTGTTAAGGCGAAGCAGATAGGGCTGCTTACCCCCAGAAAACCTCTGCCACTCGTAAAACCCGTCGGCCGCCACAACGCAACGACGATGAACGACGCTATCGCGGAACGCTGGTTTCTCAGCTACCGTTTCGACCCTGGCATTAATCATACGGTGTCCGCTCGTGGGGTTTCTAACCCATGATGGGACTAAACCCCACCGCATTTCTGTCAGGCGCCTTGACCCGTCCTCCCCGACAGTGACCACCGTTGACGTCTGCCCGGGTGTGACGTTGTAGCGCGCCTCAATCTCAAGGTGCTCGTCCTCGCCGACCATCTCAAGCAAGATAGCCTTAGGATTAGTCACCGTGAAACGGCCGCACATGCCGAGAGGATACCAAGTGCCTCGACGGTGGTCTAACAGAAACCAGCTTTAAGAAATAAAGTGGTGGAAGGTGGCGTCGCCAGACCTGCGCAGACTACAAGACCCCTGCCTGGCGCATCACGGTTTCAGACTTGTGACGGATCTCAGTAGCCACCTGGAAAGGGTCTCCCTCCACGAACTCCGACCGAAAGAGTTCGACTGACAGCGCCCCTGTATACCGCTTCTCGGCCAGCTTCCGCAGGATTCGTGCCACCGGCGCGATTCCATCACCGGGAATCAGCCGCGAATCATTGTCGATCAACTCCCGGGGCGTCTCGAGTAAATCCTGAAAGTGCGCGTGAGCGAGTTCCCCAGGCTCAAGTAAATTAAGGTCATCAAACTTACTCAGGCCAGACCAAAAGTGGAAAAAGTCGAGCATGGGTCTGACGTTGGGATGCGCCGCCTCCCGAATCATGGCGAGTGCGGACGTCAGTGTCGCGAGATGAGTCGACGTGCGAGTAAATTCGATCATCGCCGTCAGGCCGTACTCCTGGGCAATCTCCCCCGCTTCACGGATACAGTCTGGCGTGGCCGCAAAATCCTCTTTGGTGACCGCACGATTAGTCACCGATGGTGAGTAAATTTTCTCTAACCCCAAGCTAGCAAATTGATCACAGGCATTTCTCCACACCTCAAGTGAGGCTGTTCGAGCTGGGCCCGGCAGCCAGATGTCCTGTAACACGACTGCAGCTGACACAGGGGTCAATCCCAAATCGGTTAACAGACGCCTCGCCGCTGGCAAGGTATCGCCCTCAAGAAAACCGTTGAGCTGCGGAGCGCCGAGCTCGACATGCCGAATCCCGGCCCTTGCCCAACCCTCGAGCGAGCCCCGGTAACCCGCCGCCGCCGACGTATTCTGATGCATGCTGAGCAGCATCTTGCCAGGTGCTGCCGATTGCGCGCTGACAACGTGTGCCAGTGAGGCCGTTAGAGGAGTCAGAAGGAACGTGCGTCTCGCCAACATCACTTTACCGTCTCGTGTCTTCGTCGCTCAATCGACGCCGTCAAACAGCGGCGGCGTTAAGTTCCGCCAGCACGCGCTCATCTCGGAAAGGTATTCGACGAAGCCGCACACCCGTCGCATCGAAGATGGCGTTCGCCACTGCTGCGATCAGTGGCTTGCAGACCGTTTCACCTGCCCCATAGGGAGGCAAGTCGGACCGACCGGGGTTCGGGTCTCCATTGACCAACACAACGTCGATTACAGCCGGCGTATCGGCGTGCAGGAGGCTAGGGTGGGACCGCCAATTCGCGCTTGTAACCTTTTCGGTATCGAACTGCACCTCCTCGTGAAGCGCACGGCTCAACGAATGGAGCATCCCGCACTCGATCGTGCGACGCAAACCCTCAGGATTAATGATCAGGCCACAGTCATGCGCACATACCAATCGCTTCACCCAGACGTGGCCGGTATCACGGTTCACTTCGACCTCGGCAATTTCCGCAACAACCGTTTCACTGCGGTAGGCGTAGGCGATCCCGCGCCCCGATACAACAATTCCCGCGCCACGAGCCTTCGGTGATGGACG
The DNA here is from genome assembly GCA_002296225.1 of Acidobacteria bacterium UBA823. GTDB lineage: Bacteria > Acidobacteriota > Vicinamibacteria > Vicinamibacterales > UBA823 > UBA823. The sequence continues at coordinate 3,871 of DBHR01000107.1, forward strand.
AGTGTTCCAACCATAGGCCTCTGCAGCCGCACGGATGACAGCAATAGAGCGTGCCCGCTTAAAGCCGCTGTCATCGTCAGTGCTACCGGTGAGTAAACCTAAGCGAAACGCGACTGGATCGACATTCCCCGCCGC
>DBHR01000079.1 GCA_002296225.1 Acidobacteria bacterium UBA823
CAGACTTGATCCGCTGCACTTTAGCCAACAGTCGGCCCACCCCCTCCTGGAATTCCGTCGCGTCGGTCAGCACGTAAAACGTCTTGCCATCACGCTCACGCTCCTCGATGGCTGTCGTGTTGTCCATGAGCCACCGCACGATCATTTGCCGATTGCGCATGTGGTCTTCCTCAAGCTGCGTTCCCTCACGAACGCGACGCAGCTGCACAATGGCGTTTCGCGCATAACCCTCGTACCCAGCCAGAACGATTTCCTGATGGTGCTCTGCCGGTACAAGCTCGAACTCAACCAGTTTCGGATCAGGGAGAAAGTAGAGCGCTACTAAGTCTGCCCGGCCCTCCTCGAGCGCCGAATACTGCTCCTTCAACGCAGCCTGCGGGTTCCCGTTGAGGTGTTCCGCCAGCTTACCCGAGGCGTGCCCGATCACCTCGTGCATGTTCGTCGTGAGTTCGCCGACGACGCTGCTCCAGCGTTCGGCACGAGAGACTTCATCGGCTGTCCACGCGAACTCCGTACGGAACCCCGACGGCATCGACCGGTCATAGGTCTCCACAACGTTTGAGAGCGACACTGACTTGCTACCATGCTTCTCGCGAACGCTCTGATCGTTCGGCAGGTTGATACCAATCGGTGTCATCGGGCCCGATTCACCGGTTTCGATGACAACATCAATGGCGTTGGCAGTGATACCGCGAACGCCCTCCTTGCGATACTTCGGGTCCCAGGGCATTCGGTCTTCGAACCACTGTGCGTTATCTGCGAGACTCTGAATGGTCGCGGTTTTCTCTTGATTGACGTAGTAGACGAGCGCCTCCCAAGCCCCCTTTGCACCGCGAGCATCCATGTAGACCTCTATGAACCCATTAATGGTGTCGATGGGTGAAGAATCATCCTGGACCCACGCGATGTCATAGGCTTCGCGGTCAGCGTCTTCCCCAGTCCGATAGAACCGGACCAGCGCCTTGAGTGCTTTGGCCATCGGCTCGGTAGCGTACGGAATCGCGGCTTCCAAATGTCCGACGATTTCGGCAATCTGATCACCGTATTTCCCGTCAATCTTGTAGACCTCTTCGACAAGCTGGCCGTCACGTTTTACGAGACGTGAATTCAAGGCATGCTGCTCCGTAAACCCCTCAAGGTCGGCCATTGTGACACCGACGTAGAGGTTGTTGGCGCTTGCCACCAGAATGTCCTCACCTTGGCCGGGTGTCTTGGTCGTCACGCTCGGATCAACTGACGCATCAAAGAAAAGCGGCGCCATGCGTGCCAGCATGGCGTCGAGCGTCTCGCCGTTGCGCAGCGGAAATGTTGCATTCGCTGCGGCTGCGGCCTCGGCAGCCGCGACAAAAGCCTCAGGGGTGCATTGCAGGACGAACTTCCGCGCTGTCAGGTTGTTGTAGGGGCCGGTATTGACCCAGAAGAGCTTCGTATATCGTTCGATCTCCGCTCGGGTGTCCGGGTCCACGCCGTCAGCGTGGGTCAGAATCTGCTCGAGCACCTCGCGCATCTCGAGGTTGTGCGCGTAGCGTTGGTCGTAGAAAATGTCTCGCCCAGCAAGTGCCGCGCGGTAGAGGTGATAGATGAGAATCTTCTGGTCGAGCGGCAGGGCCTCAAACCCATCGGCGTAGAGTTGCACGATCGCCGCTTCGTCGACGCGTTCCAGTAGATACTGCCGGTCGGCGGCCTGGGCATCACCTGCAGAGCCATTCGGTCCCGATCCACACGCCATCGCACCCCCCACACTCAATCCGAGCACCACCAGCATCACTCCTCGCTGCACCATGCCGTTCTCCTGTCAATCGACCGAATGACCCCCGCTCATCGTGGCACCTTCATCTCAGTCTGCACAGCGAACCGCCTGAAGTTTGAATACGTCGCCGTCGCCTCGATTCGGTTGGCTTTGGACTTGCGTGGCCGCTCATACATCTCCCGCATCGATTCCGGTACCCAGTACTCGAGCGACTCATCCTCACGATAGTCGACGGTGATCGTCGTCCGGACCTCACTACGGGATGTGCCGAGAATTAGCTCGCTGCGCAAAGTGTCGCCGGTTTCGACGTCGAGCCAGAATCTTCCCCGTGCGAATATATCGCCGGAAGGCAATTGAACAAACGTCGGCCGCGCGTATTCGCTGTACTGCACAATCCAGGTGAGCCGTTCGTCGACCAATTCCTCACCAACGCGCTTGAAATCGAACCGGTGTTGATTGAGCGGGTGCAGAAATGCCAGTGCGATGGTTGGCAGATTCACCGTGCGAACCACGCCGCCAATGTTGTAGCGTGCGCTTTCGCGGGTGATCGCCGTAGCCTGCTTGACCGCTGGCTCCGCCTCTCCAAGAAATAATTTTTGTAGCCGCCCGTCACGACCGCGTACGGGTTTACCGTTAACCTCGAAGACATCACGGAATCCGAGCCACGATACCGCGCCCGGTAGCTGCACGAGCAGTAAATCGGATCGCAGCTTCCGCTCGCGCCGCGTCGTTCCATCAGCTCGGACGATCTGCTGCAAGTATTGTTCTTCGGCAACGACATCCGAAAAAGCTCGCTCATAAGCCACGACAGACTGGCTCGCGCGGAACAGCAACTCGTTGAGAGTCAGCGACTGGGCCAATACATTCGGCGCAGCCCAAGCGAGGGCGATGCCCGCCAGAAGAGTCTTCATTCGTCCGTTGACCTTAATGAAATCGGCGCGGCTCCAGGGTAAACAAGCCAGAAGATCTACAAGGTCAAAGTATCAAAATCTGAATCACGCAAACAGGTTCACCTGGCCACCAGTATGCCAAAAAAGCACCGTTTGATCGTCCCGAAACCGGTCTTCGCGCACATAGGCGATCAGCGCCGCCATCGCCTTGGCCGTATAGGTGGGATCGAGAAGAATGGCATCGTGGCGGGCTAGCAGTTCGATCGCCTCGCGCGACGCCTCGGTGGGAATACCGTAGCCCTCGCCCCCGAACCCATTCACGACCTCGGTTGGTAGACCAGCCAACCGCGACCCCGGCGCGAGCCCCAAGATCGTCTCGACTCCCGTGATCAGCGTAGCTATTGTCTTGCACAGTGATTCACCAGAATCGTCAGGACTGACGCCGATGACCCGCGTGCGGAGATCATACAGGCGACAGCCCGCCAGGATACCCGCCTGGGTCCCGCCTGATGAGCTGGCGTGGATAATCACGTCTGGTAGTGGCATCTGCTCGACTAACTCGGACATCGCTCGGACGTAGGCCAGCGCACCCAGTGGAGTCGAGGCACCGACCGGGATCACGTGGGGCCGCCGGCCCGCCGCGATCAGGCGTGACGCCGCGGATGCCATCGCGGCTGAGCGCTCGTCACGGGACCCTACGTACTGCACCTCGGCACCGAACAATCCGTCGAGGAGCGCATTTGCCGTCGGTTTGTCGGGTCGCACGCCGTTCGCCACAATTAGGCAGCGTAATCTGTGACGCGCTGCGACTGCCGCCGTGACGCGGGCATGGTTCGACTGCACGCTACCAGCCGTAATGAGCGTATCGGCGCCCTCACCGAGCGCGCGCGCGCCCACCAGCTCAAGCTTCCTGACCTTGTTGCCACCAAAACCAAATGCAATGGTGTCGTCGCGCTTGACGAAGAGCCTCGGCCCGCCGCCCAGTGCCAGGCGCAAGCCGCTCATCTCCTCAACCGGGGTCGGGTAGTATCCCAGTTGCAACGTCGGAACGGCGTTAAGCGCCGCAATCGGGTCAGTAGCTATCACAGCAGTCGCCCCCAACCACCGGCGAAGGCAAACTCCGCAATCGGGCGGCGGATTCGGACCGCCAACTCTGACGTCCGTGTTTTCTTGTCGAGCGTTTCGGGATCGCCAGGATACCCAACCGCTACTGCCGTCACGGGCTCGTGGCCGTCGGGGATGCCGAGAACGTCCTTGGACCTGGCAACGTCGAACCCACCCATCTGATGCACAGCGATGCCCATGGCCGTCGCCTGGATCGAGAAGTTCTCCATCGCCAGCCCGACATCGTGAAACGCGTGGCGGTTCGGCTTTTCATTTCGGTCGAACGCCAGTTTGGCAACCGTGATCATCAAGGCGGCTGCCCGTCTGGCCCACACCTGATTAACTCCGGCGAGACATGTGAGCAGTCGGTCGAACGCTACAACATCGCCACGATGCGCGAGGACAAACGACCACGGTTGTTCGTTGAAGCACGAGGGTGCCCAGCGCGCCGCTTCCAGCAGGCTAGACATCGTGCTACCAGAAATTTCCCGGTCGGCGAACGCGCGCGGGCTCCAACGCCGCCGGAGCAACTCATGAATGTCGTGATTCGTCTCGGCCAGTTTTAGGTCCGTCCCGTCGGTCGTCATCGTCGTCTCCTCGTAAAAGTTATCGCGGGACATCGGAATTGCCAAGAGTGGGCACAGTGTGCCACGCTGGTCCGATGGGCCGTTACCTTGATTCGATTCCATTCTCCGGCATCATGCGCATCCGCGACATGATGTTCGGCATTGAGAACCCCTACCGTCTCGACCAAGGCGACGTCGGCTTCGACGCACCAGATGCCGTCAAGGTGGCGATGAACCAAGCCATCGCCGAGAATCGCACGCACTACGTGCAGACCGTCGGCATTCCGCGCCTCCGCGAACTCATCGTCAACAAACTCCGTCGCCAGAACAAGACGCCGATCGACTCGGTCGACGATGTCATGGTGACCAACGGCGGCATCCACGGGCTCTACGTCGTCTTCCACGGTCTGCTCGAACCTGGGGACGAAGTGCTATGCGCCGATCCAATGTGGCCATCGACGCGTGGCACCATTCAATCAGCCCACGGCGTGCCCGTCGACTGCCCGCTCTACGAATCACGCGGCTGGCGGCCGGACTTGGACGAGTTGGAATCTAAGGTCACGACGAAGACGCGCGCGATACTCCTGAATTCTCCACAGAATCCAACCGGCGGCGTCCTCACGCGGACCGACCTTGAGCGGATCGCGACGATTGCACACGAACACAACCTATGGGTGATCTCCGACGAGGCGTACGAAGACATCATCTTTGATGGTGAGCACCATGTGAGCATCGCGTCGCTTCCCGGCATGTACGACCGGACGATTCCAGTCTATACGTTCAGCAAATCGTACGCGATGACCGGTCTCCGTCTCGGGTACTTCGCCATAAAGGACCCAGCCGTCCGCGAGCGCGTTAAGAAGGTCCTCTACTACACGTGCAGCAACATCGGTACGGTCGTGCAATGGGGAGGTGTCGGCGGGTTGGAGGACGCGCAGGACCAGGTGGAAACCTACCGAGTCGAATTACAGGCGCGGCGTGACCTGTTCTATGCGGGCATCCGCCAGCTTGCTTCCGGGGTGCTCAAGGGCGAACCGCCGAAGGGTGCGTTCTACGCGTTTCTGCAGATCGACCCGGCGTGGCGCCCACCTAACAGCACGGAGACCCCCAAATCGCTTTCCTGGACGCTGGTCGAGTACTTGATCAAGGACGGCCGCATTGGCTGCGTGCCGGGTGCCGATTTTGGCCCGCACGGTGAGGGCTACGTCCGGTTATGCTTCGCGAAGACCCGCGAGGAACTGACGGGTGCGCTCGCTTCGCTGAAGGCCCTGCTCGACGTCCAGACCTAATCAAAACGTCAGCGCAGGTGACGACCACCGTCAACCCGAATCGTTTCGCCTGTCACGAAGTCACTTTCAACGAGCGCGAGGACGGCCTTGACGATCTCCTCGTCGCCGCCCCATCGCGCAATCGGCGTCGCGCGGATCACCGCCTCACGTGATGCGTCATCCAATCGATCTGGAGCGCGAACAGGTCCTGGCGCAATCGCGTTAACGAGAATTTGATCGGGTGCCAATTCGAACGCCAACGCTTCAGCCAAGGCGACCGCGCCGGCCTTGGCAACGTAATACGGCACATAGCCCTCGTAGGTCGGTCGGCCGCTTTGGGCCGTCCAGTCCGAGAACACGACGATCCGCCCACCCCCCACAGCACGCATGTGGGGCACAGCCGCGCGCGCACAGAGAAAGGCCGCGCGTAGGTCGACGGCCAAGGACCGATCCCACGCGTCCGAGGTTAGCTCGTCGAACGGCGTCTTCGTGTATACCGACGCCATGTGTACCAGCACATCGAGCCGACCCAGCGCCTCGGCGGAGGCCCGCACGATTTCGTCGCACGCCGAGGCCTTCGAAAGGTCCACCGACGCAATAAACGCCTGACGCCCGCACGTACGGATGGCCTTCGCCGCGCGCTCGGCCTCGTCGCGAGAGCGGTTGAACGACAGTGCCACGTCGGCCCCGTGCGCCGCCAGCGCTTCGGCAACTGCCGCTCCGATTCGCCTGCCACCGGTCACGAGGGCGGCTCGACCTGTCAACTGCATAATGGACAACCGGACAAAACGATGTGGGCGCTTAGACCTAGCGCTACACCTTGCTCCTGCGCGGCCACGGCCGGCTGGCCGAGGTCGCCTTGGTTGCATGTGCGCGATACCCATCGACCGACAGTGCGCCCGGTCCAGCCAGCATCAAACAGCAGAGGGCGCCAAAAAGGACGAGCGTGTATTCGAAGCCGTGCCCAACGCCTGGCTCGAGTGTCCAGTTGAGAAAGAATCCGCTCGGCCAATGCATCTTCCAGATGGCCACACCCATAACGAACGCCAAGGGCAGCGCCATGAGGCGGGTGTACGCACCGAGAAACAGTGCCGCCCCGCCAAGCAACTCAACGAGGCCTACCGTGAGGACAAGCAGCAGCGCGGGCTGCAACCCCACCGCCTCGAACATGGCTGCGGTGTGCGCTGGACTGGCGCCCCAGATCGGAAGCAGTTTCGGTAACCCGTGCGCAATAAAGACCACACCAACGATCAATCGCAGCACCGTCACGCCCCACGCCTGTATCACGCGGTCCCCTCCAATCGGTCTGACTCAAGCCACGCCACGTAAAGACGTCCCACCGGCTCGCCGGCGAGGGGGCCCTTAGTTAGGCCCACCCAGCGCGGCGCTCACTCTTATCCTGCCGCTGGGCCGTTACCAACTCGTTCATTCGCTTAAACAGTCCTCGGAGCTCCACGGGTAACTCGGTGGCCTTGAACGTTTTCTTACTGACGCAGGCAACCCGATAAGCCCCGTCGCAAACAAGCCGGCGAGTGTCACGTTCACGTGCCTCAAACCGGTATGCGATCCGCCGTTCGGTTATCGACTCGACGGCGACCCCAATTTCGAGCACCTCCTCGGCACGCGCCGGCGAGCGGAACTTGCATGAGGCGTCCACGCGCGGCATAAGGATGCCAAAATCCTCAACGAGTTCCATGCGCGTCCGGCCTAGCGCTCGGAACAGTTCGTCTTCGGCCTCCTCGAAAAACCGCAAAAAGTTACCAAACCACACCACGCCGGCCGCGTCAGTGTCGGCCCAGTGCACCCGTACGTTAACCCGATAGAAGTCGTTACCCACGTTCGAGCGATCCACGCTCGCAAGCAGCAACGAACTCAGGGTCGCGCAGCCTGAGCTTTTCGCGGGAGACCCGCCCGCTTCGAGTCATCGCCTCGTAGGCAAGGAAAATCGGCTGCAAATCCATGTAGTCGTCCATCTGCTCAAACCAAGTCAAGCTCGACTGCGCGGCGTCCTGGAGTTGATCGACAACTGGCTTACGCGCCTGCTCAAACGTCGGCAGCACCGCTTCGACACCGTCATTATGCTCGAATGCCTGCGCTAGCGCGATTGCGTCCTCGAGTGCCAGCTTGGTACCAGAACCGATTGAGAAATGCGCCGTGTGGAGCGCATCTCCCAATAGCACGACGTTGCCAGACTGCCAGTGGCGGTTTCTAACAAGCGGAAAATTGATCCACCGGACGAAATTGTTCGTTAGCAATGGCCGGCCGGCGAGATCCTCCGCGAAGATATCCTGCAGGTACGCGCACGTTTCGTCGTCAGATTTTCCCTCCAGTCCAGCGCGCGCCCAAGTCTCCTCGCCACATTCGACGATGAACGTGCTCATGTTCTCGCTGAACTTGTAAGCGTGAGCTACAAACGTTCCCTTATCCGTCTGGTGAAACGTCAACGTGAGGCCGTGAAATAACTGGGGGGTGCCGAGCCAGAGGTACTTGTTCTTCCGCTGATCGACTGACGGAGCGAGCACATCGCTGAACCACTGCCGCGTCACGCTGTTAGCACCGTCAGCGCCAACAAATAGGTCGTGTTCTGGGAGCTGCGCCCGATTCGTGATGTTCGTGCGGAACCGGATATCCACCCCGAGTTCGTGACAGCGGCGATGTAGGATGTTGAGAAATGCGAGCCGAGCAATCCCCGAAAAACGGTTGCCGCGGATCGTGACCTTCTCGCCTCGATGCACGATGTCCACGTTGTTCCAGGTCTGACAGGTCTCGATAATGCGGGTGAACGACGGCGCGTCGCTTGATTCGAGATAACCGAACGTCTGGTCCGAGAAGACGATGCCCCATCCGAACGTGTCGTCGGGCCCGTCGCGCTCAAAGATGACGATGTCGTGCGAGGCGTCGAGCCGCTTCATCAGAATGGCAAAATACAGGCCGGCCGGGCCGCCTCCAACGATACAAATCTTCATTAGGGCTCCCACCGGGGCGCCGTCAGACGGCGTTTGCCGCCATCAACGAGCGGGATGCCAGGCTCATCCAGGCCGACACGGTCCCAGAGCTTACATGTCACGGCTCGGTGCTTCTGATCGAGTCCCTCACAGTAATTGGTGAATACGCAGCGCCGCACCTCGTCACCACGTCCCGCGCGGATCTTCTGGAGCCAGTCGGGATCGGCAAGCGACTGGCGCGCTGCTGCTATGACGTCAGCGGCTCCATCTTTCAGAATCGCCTCGGCCTGGTCGAACGTGTGGATCCCGCCAGCCACCACAATTGGCGTTTCGTACCCGGCGGCGCGCACGGCCCGTCTGATCACGCGTGACGGCGGCACGTTGCGCCCGAATGGTCCCTGCCGGTCGGCGAGCACGGTCGGCATGCACTCCCAACCGCTCGGTCCAGTATAGGGATAGGCTGCCCAGCCCACCTTCGGCGGTTTCGCGTCCTCAAACTTGCCGCCGCGCGAAAGCGACAGATAGTCGAACCCTGCCTTCGCAAACGCGACGCCGAAATATGTCGCGTCGGCCACACCACTGCCACCATCGATGCATTCATCGGCTAAATACCGGCAGCCGACGACGAACCGACCGGATACCGCAGCACGTACGGCACGGTAGACCTCAAGCGGCAACCGAACCCGATTGACTCGCTCGCCGCCATAGCCGTCCGCCCGTTCGTTTCGTGCCGACAGGAAGGACGCCATCGTGTAGGCGTGGGCGTAATGTAGCTCGACGCCGTCGAAGCCCGCCCGCTCCGCCCTGCTCGACGCCGCGGAAAAAATCTTGGGCAGGACCTTGGGTAGCTCCTGCACGTTCGGCAAATCAACGTCGGTCACCCGCTCACGGTATCCGACCCGTAGCGCCTCCAGTTCCCGTGAGGTCAGCACGGCCTCGTGTTCAGCGTCAGTCATCGCCAGAAGCACGTCGCGGATCTGATCGTCGGTGAGATGAGCACCGACATACACGCGATGTGCATCAGTCAGCTTCAAGTAGCGCTCAAAGTACTTCGTCTTGTCTGGGCGACGGCGGATGGGAAGGAAGTCGATGATCTGCAGGAACAGGCGGGTCCGACCGCCGCTGGACCGGCGCACTACCTCAGTAAGCTGCTTCAGCCCTGGCACGAACCGATCATGCCCAACGCGTAGCAACGGACCGCTCGGGATGTCGCGCACGCCCGTTGCTTCGACCACAATTGCGCCGGGCCGTCCCTCGGCGAATCGAGCGTACCAGTCAAGCACCTCCAGTGTGACAAAGCCGGATTCCGTCGCGCGCCAAGGCACCATAGCCGGAAGCCAGGTACGCTCCCACAGATTTAGTCGTCCCGTGGAAAGCGGACTGAACCAGCGCGACGCCGCCGCCGCCGCCGCATTCGGCCATTGGGCCGGCAGGGGGGCGTGTTTGGTCCGTTCTGGCGGATGCCACATAACACAGTAAACAGCGACCTCGGCAGGTCGGCGCGGACGTTCGTCAACCAGTCGTTCGACGTCGGTATCCAGACTTACGATGCCGGAACGAGCGCAATGACACGAACGGGACTGCCCGAGCCGCGATCAATCTTGAGCGGTGTCGCAATGACCACTGCGCCCGTGACTGGCAACTGATCGACATTTGCGAGTTGGGTCAGGCCGTACTTGCCAGCGCCGTGCATCGTGAAGTGATTCGGGAACGCTGGATCGGCGGTCGCGCCCACCGCGGCATCGCTGCCAACAGCCTCCGTGCCAACACCGAGGATGTCCCGCTCGGTCGTCAGGAAGGTCGCCGACTCAAGGCCGAAGCCGGGATAATGCGGCATGCCGGTGTCATCAGGATTGAAGAATGCCTCGCCGTCGCTAGCACGAGACCCCCACCCGGTTCTCAAAATCACCCAAGCGCCGTCGGGAATCCGGCCGTGCTCCACCTCCCAGCTCTCGATCGTTTTCCGCGTCGCTACGAAATCGGCGTTTTCCGCGACCTCGCCAGTTACGTCAATCACGACCGCCGGCCCAATGAACTGGTCGGCGTCGAGCACATCCACACACGGCAGGTCACGGCCAGAGATCCAGTGGCAGGGCGCATCGAAGTGGGTCCCGACATGTTCGCCAATCTCCATCCAGTTCCAGTACCAAGCCGGCCCGTCATCATCGAAGTTCGAGATCAAGTGCGGCGTGTAGCCGGGCGTGTTAGCCAGTGGCGGTGGCAACTGAATGATCGGCGTTTTGGCGTTGAGTGGCTGCGTTAAATCGATAACATCTACTGCACCCGATGCTAGTCCCTCGACCAAGCCCACCAACGGCTCGGGCGGCGGTGCCGACTCGGGCGCCTGGGACTGGCTACACGCCGCGACCAGCGCGGCCAGAACGATGTTCGTGACAAGGCGAAATGCGGTTCGCATGTGGGTGCTCCTTTCACCAGAAAACAGGCGGATCATACCCGATAAGAGAAAGATATCGGCGTATCAGTCTTGGCCGATCAGGACGCCGGTCTGGTTGCCAAAAAGGCATCTGCAAACCTTCGCCCAAGTTCGAGGACACCCGCCGTGTCGTAGTGCACGCCGTCGGCGTGCTTGGTGAGACCGGCAGTCTCGACGAGACGGACAGCGGGGATGTCGTTTGCCGCTCTCCGCTGGGCAGACTGGACGGCTTCGAGGTCCAAGTATCTTGCCGGAAGTGGATTGGCGAGTCCCAGCAAGAACGACAGATTCGCGTCGGCCAGATTGCGGCGGAGTGCTGCGATGAGCATTTCAAGATTCTCGAAGTACTCGTCCGCCGGCCCTTCAAAGAGCGCGTCGCGTTCCCCCTGCATCCAGAACACGGCGCCGATCTCGCCAGTCTGGCGCAGACCGAGCGAGTCGAGGATGTCAATGAGCTTCGCATACATCGGCCCGGCCTCAGCATTCCCCGTGGTCTGGGCGCGCGTCACGTCCCACCGCGGAGCCCACGCCAACAGCGATGTTCCGCCGAGGGCGTACTTAACAAAGATTAGTTCGCGATCGGGCCAAACTTCGGCTAGCCGTTGTGCCAGGCTCACCTCGAGACCGAAACGCTCACGTTCAAAAAAACCTACCTCATCCTTGCCAAGAAAATAGGTTACGTTCGCAGGTGTAACTGCCTGCCCAGGTTTCAAGCCCGCCGTCAGCCCCTGCCCGACCATATTCGACTGTCCTGCGAGGATGAAGACTAGAGGGCCTTCAAACTTGGCGGACACGTGGCCCACCACAAGAAAAAGGACAGTCGCCGTCGCGACAGCGCGAGTTATAGTCATTGCGACTCTTGGCATCACTGCGCGAACAGCAACGCCCTCAGGTTGGTTGAGCTGTGGGTTGCGTCCCTCGAATTGTGTTTTGGTCCCGGCAGTTCCGAGTAATGCACCTAGTTTCCGCTTGCGCGAAACGCGTTCCTGATTGTCCCTCTCGTCTCCCGAATTCTGTATCCTTACGAACATGTTCGGGCTCCCCTGGTCAAGCATCCTCGTCCTAATCGTCGTTCCGTTGGCGATCATCGGCTACCAGTACTACGTCTGCTGGCAGATCAAGACGGGGCGTCGGCGGTAGCGGATGAACTTCTCACCCATCGGCCTCGCCGTCTTCAGCACCTATCTCGTCGGTGTGGTCACCATTGGCGTCGTAGCGGGACGGCAACAGAAAAACGAAGCGGACCTATGGGTCGCCGGGCGCAGGTTCGGCACCGTCATCATGACGCTCGGCATGATGGCAGCCGTCATGCACGGTGGCTCAGTGCTCAGTGGCGTCGCTTTCGCCGGAGCATTCGGTGGCGTGGCGATCCTGCCGCTCATGAGCTTCGCTCTTGGCTTTCTCGTGATCCTCGTTTTCTTCGCACGCAAGCTGCGTGAGATCGGCGCGTGCACGCTGCCCGACTACATGGGTGAACGGTTCGACAGCCACGCGCTTCGGGCGTTCAGCGCGTTCGTCGTTGCGGCCTCAAGCATCGTATATCTCATCGCACAGATCCGCGGTATGGGGTTGATCCTGGAGGGCCTCCTCGGTTTCCAACTGGAATGGTCGATGGTAATCGGCACGGTACTATTCATCTTCTATGTCGCGTTGGGCGGCATACTGGCCGTCATTTGGACGAACGTCCTGCAGTTCGCCTTCATGTGGGTTGGTCTCATCATCATGATGCCGGCCGTGTACGCAGCGGCCGGGGGACTGGCAACGGTGATGCAGCGCGCCGAGAGCCTAGCCCCCGGGTGGACGTCGGTCACTGGCACGTCGTGGAACTGGGGCTATCTGCTGTCCTGGTGGCTCGTCTGGTTCGTCGCCTACGCTACGCGGCTGGAGTTGCTGACGAAGGTGTTCATCGCGCGCGATTCGAAAGTGGCGCGTTATGCACTGCCGACCACCTGTTTGCTCATCAGCATCTTCATGCTTTACGGCAACCTGTATCTTGGTGGCGCAGCCCGAATCCTCGTTTGGGATCAAATCGATCTTCCAGATCAAGCCTTTCCCGCGCTCTCAGCGAGCGTGCTCGGCCCGATCGCATCCGCAATCGCACTGACCGGTATCGCCAGCGCCGCCATGTCGACTACCGACTCGCTGCTGCTACTCTCGGGGGCCGCGGTCGCACGCGACTTTCTGCGCAAGTCAATCCATGAGCCGCGCGGCGTCGTACGGGACGAGCGGTACTATCTGCGCGTGTCGCGCTTGACCATCGTCGTCATCGGCGCGGTCGCGCTCGTCGCCGCGCTCAACACCCCGGCGCTAATTTTGGCAATTGTCTCGTATGCAGTCGCCATGGTCGGGGCCACCTTTTTCTTCCCGCTGCTCTTCGGATTGACCTCCCCGCGCACGACGCCAACAGCCGCGACCGCCTCAGCGATCGGCGGTTTAGTGAGCACCTCTGTCTGGACTGGCCTCACGCTCGCCGAGGTCTCCTGGGCGGCTGCTATCCACCCGATCGTCCCTGGGATGGCACTGAGCCTTGCACTTATCGTCGGCTTGACACCGATCACGGCTCCGACGCCAGCGCGCGCGCTGGAGAGGTTCTTCGCAACGCGCCATGACAGTGGCGGCGCGACGGGCAAAGGGGTTAACGGGTAGGGGTGCAGAAAACAGATCGGTAAAGCGGGTCACGCAGAGGTTTTCTCGCCGGCCGCGCGCACGTGGGCGACCGCTCGCGCCCAGACTGCATGTAGTTGATCGCGCTCCTGAACCAGCATCGCGGGCTGGAACAGTCGATCACGCCGCCGGATGCCACGCACGGCCTCGGGGCTCTCCCAGAAGCCAACGCCAAGTCCCGCGAGAAACGCCGCACCGGACGCTGTGGTTTCCAGTACAGCCGGTCGCTCCACCGGCACACCTAATATATCCGCCTGAAACTGCATCAAGAAACCGTTCGCCGCCGCACCACCGTCGACCCGCAACTCCTGAATCGTCGCCCCTGAATCGGCCATCGCGTCGACGACATCACGCGTCTGATACGCCAAGCTTTCCAGGGTGGCCCGCACAATGTGATTACGGCCCGCGCCGCGGGTCAGACCGACGATCGCGCCGCGCGCGTTCATGTCCCAGTGGGGCGCACCCAAGCCGGTGAACGCCGGCACGACCGTGACGCCGAGGGTGTCAGGCACGCTCGCCGCGATCGCCTCGGTTTCAGCGGCTGTTTCGATCAGACCAAGCTCGTCACGCAGCCACTGGATCGCCGCACCGGCCACGAAGATCGATCCTTCCAGGGCGTACATCGGCTGTCCCGTGGAATCACAGCACAGGGTAGTCAACAGACCATCGCGCACCGGCGGCCGGTGCGGCCCCATATTCATAACGACGAAGCAGCCAGTCCCGTAAGTGTTCTTTGCCATACCTGGCTCCCAGCACCCTTGGCCGTAGAGTGCAGCTTGCTGATCGCCGACCATCCCGGCAATCGGCACGCCACCCGGCACCTCATCGTGCTGGCAGGTCTCACCAAAAATACCGCTGCTTGGCTTCACTGGCGGCAGCAATGCCTCGGGAACATCAAGCATCTCAAGCAACGTCGGATCCCATCGCTGATCGTGGATGTTGTAGAGCAATGTCCGCGATGCGTTGGTCGGTTCAGTTGCCCAAGCACCGCCGGTCAACTTCCATAACAACCAAGTGTCGATGGTTCCGAACAGTAGTTCACCGTCCCGCGCCTTGGCACGTGCGTGGGGATACCGATCGAGGATCCATTTAACCTTCGTGCCAGAAAAGTACGCGTCTGGGACCAAACCCGTCCGCTCGCGTACGGTCTCAGAATAACCATCCTTAACCAGTTGCTCGCAGATCCTGGCGGTTTGACGGCTCTGCCAGACGATCGCGGGATGGACCGGGCGGCCTGTTTTCCGATCCCAAATGACCGTTGTCTCGCGTTGATTAGCGATGCCGATCGCCTTGAGCTCGCGCGGCTGCACGCCCGCCACCGCTAGGGATTCGCCCATCACGCGCAAGCTGACGCGCCAGATCTCCTCGGGGTCGTGCTCGACCCACCCCGGCTCAGGATAGTACTGGGTGAACTCCGAGTAAGCCCGGCCCACGATCAGGCCGTCGTGCGAGAAGACAAGTGCTGTGCTTCCGGTCGTACCCTGGTCAAGTGCGAGAATAACGTCAGCCATGCGCTTCAGTCCGTCGACGCCCATCAGCGAACCAGCGGAACCGGAGCTGGGGTATCTGCGAGTTGGGCGAAGTCTTACTCATCGGCGGGAAAAAGGGACGCCTAGATGGCCGATGAGCTCAAGGCAGCGCGGCAGGCCATCGCGTCAGCCGACTGCTGAGTCCTCCTCAAGGTCCTCGTCCGCGGGAAGCTTCTTGATCGTAAACCCAGTGAAGCCGAATACCGCGGAGATTAGCGGACTTATCAGATTGAAGAAACAGAACGGCAGGTAGGTCAGCGTGGCCACGCCAAGCGCCTGCGACATAAACGCACCGCAGGTGTTCCAGGGGACAAGCGGTGAAGTAAGCGTGCCGGAATCTTCAAGCGTCCGCGACAAATTGCGCGGGTCTAGCCCACGTTTGCGGTATTCGGCGCGGAACATCCGGCCCGGGAGAACTATCGAGATGTATTGGTCTGACGCCACGACGTTCATGCCGATCGCGGTCACGATCGTGGCGGCAATCAGGCCGCCGGTCCCGTGTACGAATCCCAAGACCGCGTATGCGATCTTCTCGAGCATTTTCGTTGTTTCCATGAGCCCGCCGAACATCAGGGCCGACATGACGAGCCAGATTGTCGTGAGCATGCTCGACATACCGCCTCGGCTCAACAGGTCGTCAAGTGTCGCATTTCCGGACGTCAGCACGAACCCGTCGAAAAGCGCAATCCAGACACCCTTCAGAATGGCCAAGCTGCGCGGCAGGTCGGTCTCGCCGACGTAAGTGAGAATCGCCTGCTGCTGGAAAAGCACGGCGAACAGGCCACCAGTCAGGGCGCCGAGCAGCAGTGCAGGAAAGGCCGGCACTTTACGGATGACTAGGACCAAGACGAGCGCCGCGGGTAGCAATAGGTGCGGGCCGATCGTGAACTGTGCCCGCAGCTCCGCAAGAATCACGTCGAGGTCGCCAGCGCTCTCGGGCGGTGCCGACAACAAGCCAGCGCCGGTGAAGAGCAGCAACGCGATGAAGAAGCTCGGTGCTGTCGTCCAGACCATGTGCCGAATGTGCAGGAAAAGGTCGGTGCCCGCCATCGCCGGGGCCAAGTTCGTCGTGTCCGAAAGAGGCGACATCTTGTCGCCGAAGTACGAGCCCGAGATGATCGCGCCAGCTGCCAGACCGACGTTAAGGTCCTGAGTCGTGGCTATGCCGATGAGCGCAATGCCGACTGTGCTCGCCGTCGTCCACGAGCTACCACTCGCAAGCGCGACGAACGCACAAATGATGGTCGCCGCTGGGTAGAAGACCGATGGAGAGAGAATCTGCAGCCCGTAATAGATCATCGACGGCACGACGCCGGCCAGAATCCAGGTGCCTATGAGGGAGCCGACGACCATTAGAATCAGGATAGCGCCCATCGCGAGCGAAATGCCCGTAACGATCCCGCGGTCCAGCTCACGCCAGGTGTAGCCGTTGCGGAGCCCTACGAGAATCGCCACGGCTCCACTTAACATGAGCGCGATCTGGTTGGGACCTGACGACGATTCATCGCCGAACATATAGACCGACGAGGCAAGGAAGACGATCAGCACGCTGACAGGAAGCAACGCCTGTCCTAGTGTCGGCTCACGTTTAATCGGTTTAGCAGATTCGGTCACGGAAAGAAGCGGATTGTACCACCGTTCCCCTGGGGTGGAAGTTGCAGGCCCGGGGTGTGCAAGAGGCGGGCGTTACTGCGTGACTCTTTAAGAAATCTCGGCTTCGGCAAAAACTGCGATCGTTTTCCGGCCGCCGAAGTCCTCGACGTTCGGTCCGGTGAGTCTCTCGCCGTTTTCACCGTAGGCTTCGATGATGACGGCAGGCTGCATGTCACCGGTCGGCTGCATCTCGAAAACCAGCTGAATCAGGGCGTGGCCAGTCGGCCAGTCGGCGACCGACATCTCGAACGTGAAGGTCCCTCCGTTAAATTCGATCTGTCCGGTCTCATAGCCGTCGTAATCACCAACATCGAAGCCTTCGTGCTTCACCTCATAGGAAATTAATGCACCGTCGGGTAGGTTGCCGCTGCCGTTGATGCGGAGCACGGCGTGCTCGACGACGGCCGAATCAATGATGTAGTCTGCCCCGCCCTCAGGAGGCACCACCTCGGCAGGTGCCTCCGCTGGGGCCAGCGAGCCGCCACAACCAACGGTCAGGACACAGATCAATGGGAGGGTATGTCGATGCATGGTTCACTCCGTGCAAACCATCAATAAGCTGTTATACCTGTGCGCCACAAAGCCAGCAGTCGCCTTACTTTAGACCACACTGGCAGAATAATCTGACCTGTTCCT
This sequence comes from Acidobacteria bacterium UBA823, assembly GCA_002296225.1. Lineage (GTDB taxonomy): Bacteria > Acidobacteriota > Vicinamibacteria > Vicinamibacterales > UBA823 > UBA823. The sequence goes on from DBHR01000079.1 coordinate 17,440, forward strand.
CTACGTTGGACTACACCAGAACGCTGACTGCCGAACGGATGACATCTCACGCGAAGACAGTTAGACTAGATCCGGTTTAGTCTGTTTCGAGGCGATGAACACACCGGCCGAAGTCACACTGGAAATCAGCCCGCGCGCCCGGGTTGACGTCGTGGACGTCCGCCCTCGCGTTGCGTCCGTCCATGGCGACATTCTCAAACACTTCCCGCGCGCGCTCTACTGCTCGTTCCACACAACGGCCGGCTACCTCGATCAGAGCCTAGCGAAGCGGCTGAATAGAAAGCGTGACGGCGTCGCACCATATCTCAGCTTCTTCCGAGCCCTGTTCCCCGAACGCGGCGGCTACCGGCACGACGACCTCCATCTCCGCGAGGATTTGTCCGAAGCGCAGCGCCGCGTCGAGCCGCGTAATGCCGACTCACACCTGGCGTTCATTAGCGCCGGGCTCCGTAGCTGCGTGGCTTATCGGCAACAGAACGGCGAGCCAGTCTATTTCATCGATCTCGACGGCATCACCAACGGCCGCCCGCGCCAGCGCGTCACGAGCATTCTCGGCTACAACGCTGAAGAGGAGGTTGCAACCGAGCGCATGGCGGTGCCGCTCTCCAGGCATCCGGTCGATTCGGTGAACCTAAAGGACCCGCGGCTCGGGCTATCCGACCGGTGTCAGGCACTCATTACCAAGCACGGCGTGGAAAAGGGGCGCATTCGCATTGCCCTGGCGCCCAATGAGCATCAGGCCGGCCTCACCGTCAACGAATACGAAACGCTGCTCATGAAGCACGACCTTGCCGAAGTACTCCGGAACCCGTTTCGGTTCATGGCCGAGAAAAGCCGCCATCTGCTGGCTAACCCGCGCGCCATTCCGAATAAGACCATCGGCTACGCGAAGTACGACATGGTCCGGGTCTTTAACGAATTGGTGGACGCGCTCGGGTTGAGCGAATCGGTAGTGGAGAAGATCCTCGCCCGCTTTATCGGCGCACCCGCACGCCGCTTCCTCCGAATGAAACGGTCGGTCAGTCTGCTCGTCTCGGATCGCGACAAGGCCGGCCACGGGGCGCTTGCTGAGGGTACGTTCCAGAGCCCGATCCTCGTGCAGTGGCAACAGTGCGAACGCCGCGAGCGTTCGGTCGACATCACCCTCACGCGGTTCCGATAGAAATAATCATGCACGTTGGCCAGCAGCGGTGGACCCAAGCGCGGTGTGCGGGTCAAATACTCGCTTCGCTTCTTCTAGGGTAGTTTGCAGGATCGTGAGTCGCGTGTCGGCATGCCCGCAGCACACCCTCCGGAAACTGGCTGGGAGGCAGGGATTCGAACCCCGATTCCACGGTCCAGAGCCGCGTGTCCTACCATTGAACGACCTCCCAGTATCGGCCGCGGTGGGACTCAGAACCCCTAATTATAGATAGCTGAAACGGCACCGACAAGGCTTGTCCGACGGGTTGGCATGGTTGTCCGGACGACATTTGCGAATCCGAGCAGCGGTCGTTATGCTGGCCCGACGTAGCCGGCCGGGCCAAGGCGCCGCTGAATAGTTCGGACCGGTTTAAACTTCTTGGAGATGGGTGTGAGTCGTAATGTGATTTGGTCGTGTGTGCTGCTGCTCATGCTGGGCGTGGGGGCTCTTTTATCGAAGCAGCAGACGGGTTCACCCGATGAAGTCGTCGCGCGTGTGGGTGATCGCAAGATTACGCTCGGCGAGATCGAGCAGGTGTGGCGGGAAACTGACGCTGGGTCGTTCATGCAGGTCTCGCAGTCACGCTACGATGCACTGGTTCTATATCTAGACAGAGTCGTCGGCAACCAGATCCTCGAGATCGAGGCCGCTAATCGTGGCGTCACGGTGGAGGCACTCTTACGGCAGGAGCTGCCGGGCCGGGTGAAACCGGTCACCAACACCGACGTCGAGCAGTTCTACAGCAGCCTCGGGAGCCAGCAGGCCCAAGGGCGTACGCTTGAACAGCTACGGACACCAATCCAAAACTTTCTGCAGCAGCAGCGACCTGGTCTGGCACGCATCGCGCTAATCAGCGAGCTCTCGAGCAGCCTAGATGTGCCGATCGAGCGGCTCTTGGAACCGCCGCGGCAGGAAATCGCCATCGCGCCGACCGACCCGATAAAGGGTCCGGCGAGCGCCACTGTGGAGATCGTCGAGTTCTCCGACTTTCAGTGACCATTTTGCGGGAGGGTCGGTCCGACCCTCGAGAAAATCACTGAAACGTTTGGCGATCGGGTGCGCTTCGTCTTTAAGGATTTGCCACTGAACACACATCCGCAGGCCTTCAAGGCCGCCGAAGCAGCTCAGTGCGCGCATGTCCAGGGACGGTTCTGGGAATACCACGATAAACTGTTCGCCAACCAGAACGCACTAGCAATCGCGGACTTGAAGCGGTACGCGCGCGAGCTGAAACTCGACCAAGGGTCGTTCGATACCTGTCTGGATACAAGTGCAACGGCGAGACTGGTGCGGCAGGACATGACCGACGCAGAAGGTTACGGCGTGTCGTCCACACCGACGCTCTTTATCAACGGCCGGCTAGTGTCTGGCGCCCAGCCGTTCGAGGCCTTCGAGACAATCATCAACGATGAGCTGGCACGGAGGTAACTCTAGCTTCCAGGCTTAGGGTCGCCCGTTGAGCGGGGAGTTTTCCACGCTCTCCCAGAGATACCAAGACGCAACGGAGCGGTAGGGGCGCCAGGGCTCGGCGATCTTCAGCATCCGTTTTGGGATTGGCGGCTTGCGCATCCGGTAGGCCGTCTGCATCGCCTTGACGATGCCCAGGTCTCCGACCGGGAATACGTCGGGTCGGCCGAGCCGGAACATTAGGAACATATCGGCTGACCACCTGCCAATCCCCTTTACCGAAGTCAGTGCTGCGATCACCTCATCGTCGGATAGAGTCTCAAGCGAATCTAGGTCGAGCGTGCCCCGATTGACTTTTGTGGAAAGATCCTTCAAATAGTCCACCTTCGCCCAGCTGAGCCCGGCACCGCGGAGTCGTTCGCGGCGACTCTTACCGACGGCCGCTGATGTCAGGCCGTCGTTGGTGGGAAAGGCAGCGAGAAGACGCGCGTAAATCGTCGCGGCGGCCTTGACCGACAGCTGCTGCCAGACGATGGCTTCGACCAGCGCTAGGTAGGAATCTGACCGCTTCACGCGCCCCATCCCGCACGGCCCCTGGCGGCGGATGATGGCCGCCATGACCGGATCACGCACCGCCAGATAACGGCACGCCCGTCGGTAGTCGGCCGGGGTAATGAGCGGCCCGGTCACGGGGTCGGCTCAGTCGGTCGGTGCTCGGCAAGAAATTGCTCGAGCGCTTTGAGTCGGCTGAGCGTCCTGTCGCGGCCGATGAGCTCGACCATCTCAAAGAGGCCTGGGCTGACGGTACGACCGGTCATGCCAACTCGGGTGGCGTGAATGAGAACACCAGCCTTGATGCTCCTAGCATCGGCCACGGTGCGAAGCGAATGCTCCAGGGACCTGGCCTCAAACTGGTCCTGGTCGAGCGCAGCGTACGCCTCCCGCAGAGCAGCAACATGACCGCCTAGCCCTGCCGACGAAAGCCGCTGTTTCACAGCTTCCGACTCGTAGGTCACCTCGCCGGCCAAAAGCGGCTGGGCGTACTCAACGAACTCGGCAAGAAATCTCACGCGCGATTTTAATAACTCGATCACCTTGACGAGCCACGCGCGCGGCCCGCCAGCAGTGGCGTACGCCTCGCGCCACAGGCCGGCCTGCTCAAGCAGCGGCTGGGCCTCGTCAACGACCGCTTCGGCCGACATGAGCCCAATGTGCTGGCCGTTGAACCACTCTAGCTTCCCCTGATCAAAGACGGCATTCCCGCCGCCGATGCCCTCCAGCGTGAATGCCTGCACAAGTGACGTGCGCGTGAAAACTTCTCGATCGCCGCCTGGCGACCAACCGAGCAGTGCCAAGAAATTTATCAGCGCGTCTGGCTGGTAGCCTCGTTGCCGATAGTCGGTGACCGAGGTGGCACCGTGCCGTTTACTTAAGCGTTTCTTGTCAGGTCCAAAGATGAGCGGTACATGGGCAAATTGGGGCGGCGCGGCGCCCAGCGCACCGTAGAGCAGAATGTGCTTGGGCGTGTTGGAGGTGTGGTCGTCGCCACGCACGACGTGCGTGATCGCCATATCTACGTCGTCGACAACAACCGACAGGTGGTAGGTCGGGTGACCGTCGGACCGCAGAATGACGAAATCCTCAATCGTTGTGTTGTCAATATCGATCAAGCCACGGACGCAATCCTTAAACTGAGTCCGTCCTTCGGGCACCTTAAACCGGATCGCGTGCGGGACGCCGGCATCCTTGAGCCGCGCCAGCGCCTTTTCGCCGCGATCGAGGCATGCTCGGTCGTACAGCCAGCCAGCGCCCTCGGCCTGAGCGGCTTCACGGCGTTCTTTGAGATCTTCGGGCTGGCAAAAGCAGGGGTAGGCGTGACCGCTGGCCACGAGCCGGTTGACCGCTACCCGGTAGTTCGCGAGGCGGGCTGATTGAAAGTAGGGACCGTGCGGACCGCCCACGCCAGGGCCTTCATCCCAATCGATCCCCAGCCAGCGCAACCCGTCGAGGATCCCGGCCACCGAGTCATCCGAGGAGCGACGGATATCGGTATCCTCGACCCGCAGGACGAAGACGCCGCCATGCCGCCGCGCATAGAGCCAGTTGAACAGTGCCGTTCGTGCCCCACCGATGTGCAGGAACCCGGTCGGCGAGGGCGCGAAACGAAGGCGTGGGGTCAGGGCCATCGCTCAGGCGAGCTATTCGGTCTACGGTCGCAGCTTGCGGACCCGAACGAACGCACTACAATCAGCACCGCGTCACCTAATCGTTCCGGCTGTACATCACGCGGCCGCCCACGATTGTGTACACCACCTCGGTCGACGAAAGCTCATCCTCTGCAATCGTCATAATATCTTTCGACAACACAGTGATGTCCGCGAGCTTCCCCACGCTCAGCGAACCTTTGAGGTCCTCCTCAAACGCCGCAAACGCAGCGTTAATCGTGTAGGTCTGGAGCGCTTCAAGTCGGCTAAGCCGCTGGTCGGGGTAAAACACGGATCCATCAGCCAGCTTGCGCGACACCGTTGCGTAATAGTTGGCGATCGGGCTAACGTCTTCGACCGGCGCGTCGGTACCATTGGACACGACAGCTCCTGTCTCCATCAGCGTTTTCCAGACGTAGGCACCTGCCTCGGCGCGCTCCTCGCCAAGGCGCGCCACCACGTAGGGCGCATCGGACGTGCAGTGCACACCTTGCATCGATGCAATCACACCGAGTTCGCCAAAGCGTGGGATGTCGTCCGGATGCAGATGCTGGGTGTGCTCATCACGCCATCGGACATCAGTTTTATCCGGGTTCGCCTCGAACGTGCGCTGGAAGATATCGAGGGTCTCGCGATTGGCGCGGTCCCCGATCGCATGAACACACAACTGGAAGTCGTTGGCAATCGCCCAGTCGGCTGTTGCGCTAATGGACTCCGGTGAAGTGGTGTTCAACCCAGTGCTTCCCGGCGAGTCACTGTAGGGTTCCAGAAGCCAAGCGCCACGGGAACCCAGCGCGCCATCAATGGAACGTTTAATGGCACGTACCGTCAGGCGGTTGTCCCCGTAACCCACCATCCGGTAGTCGGCGCCGCGTGCAGCCAGCGCCTCGTTCGACTCTCTGAGCATCACCCAGAGGCGGATACCCAAGGTGCCGTCATCTACCATGCTTTTCAGAAGATCAACAGTCTCGAACGACGATCCCGCATCCTGGAAACTAGTCACGCCTTTGGCCAAGGCTTCCGCCACGGCGAGCTCGGCCTGTCGACGGGGATCCGGCGGAGTCGCTCCAGCTGAGACCTCGCCTAGCAGCCGTGATGCCGTCTCCCGAAACACGCCGATCGGATTACCGCGGACGTCGCGGAGCACCTCGCCGCCGTCGGGATCGCGCGTGTCACGCGTGACCCCCGACATCTCCATCGCCCGAGCATTGGCGAACGTCGCGTGGCCACTGGCGTGAGTTAGCAAAACCGGGTTGTCAGGCGAGACTTCGCTCAGTAGGTCGTGTAGCGGAAAACCTTCGACATTGGGCTCCGGTAGTGGGTCCCATTTCTCCTGGTGCCATCCTCGTCCCCGAATAAGCTGGCCCGGCTCGGCTTCCTCGACGGCAGCCGCTACCATCGACACGACCTCCTGCCAGCTTTGTGTGTCCATTAGGCGCAACTGCATCTGCGCGTTGCCGACACCGAGAAAGTGACCGTGCCCCTCAATGAAACCTGGAATCGCGAGCTGCCCTTTTAAATCGATCTCCTGGGTTGTTCCCTCGGCGATATACGCATTGATCTCGGCATTGGTGCCGACTGCGACGAGTTCATCTCCGCGCACCGCGAGCGCTTCGGCTTCGGGATGTGCGGCGTCAACCGTCACGATCTTGCCGTTGTACAACACAAGGTCCGCTGGCTCGACCCCGGGACCGCAACCGTAACCCAGAACAACCGTCGCGGACAGACAGACGCCAAGCCACCTGTTTCGCGTTCTCGCAACCACCATGGTGCACCTCCGGCCTAGAATGCGTTTGCTGGAAGGGTACGTGAGGCAACCCACGTAATGCAACTACAGCTGAGTT
>DBHR01000064.1 GCA_002296225.1 Acidobacteria bacterium UBA823
GAAATCGCTGAGAACCTTGGCATGCGAGGCTTTGAGGTCGCAGCTATTGAGCCTGGGCCGACGGGTGCCGCGGAGGACGATGCGGTTCTCGACCTCGAGATCACGACGAACCGGCCCGATTGCCTTAGCGTGACCGGCATCGCACGTGAGGTCGCCACAATGTACGGCACCGAATTGAGGATGCCCGCGTCTCAAACGGCTACAATGGAAAACACTGGGGACCTGCCTGAGTTAACCGTCAACCTAGAAGACGCTGAGCTTTGCCCGCGGTATGCCGCGGCCGTAGCAGAGGTAACGGTGGCCGACTCCCCTGACTGGTTAGCCAGACGCCTCGAGGCCGTGGGCGTCCGGACCATCAACAACATTGTTGATGTCACCAATTACGTTTTACTCGAGTTGGGGCAGCCGATGCATGCGTTCGACTTCGAACGTCTCGGCGGCGCTAAGTTGCAGATCCGCCGCGCCACGTCCGGGGAGCGCATCCGGACCCTAGACGGCCAAGATCGCAAACTGGCCGATGACATGCTAGTCATTGCCGACGGCAAGCGCCCCCAGGCCGTGGCAGGCATCATGGGCGGTGCCGACTCCGAAGTAAACCGAACCACTAAGATCATCGTGCTTGAAAGCGCCTACTTTCAACCGGTATCCGTGCGGCGCACGAGCAAGCGGATAGCCCTCAGCACCGACGCTTCCTATCGGTTCGAACGCGGCGCGGACATCTCAGCAGTAGCCGGAGCACTCGAGCGCTGCTGTACGTTGCTCCGGCAGGTCGGCGCCAGCGAGAACATCGGTCCCATCATCGATCGTTATCCGACACTACGAACGCCCGCGCACGTCCGTCTCCGGCATAAGCGGATCGAGCATCTACTGGGTCAAACCATCGACCCGGGCTTCGTTGTCGACATTCTCGCGCGACTCGGGTTCACCCTAAAAGAGACAGACGCAAATGCGTGGGATGTCGAGGTGCCCCTTCGGCGGATTGATGTCTCGAGAGAGAGCGACCTCATAGAAGAGGTGGCACGTCATCACGGATACGACCGGCTACCCTCAACGTTTCCAGTGCTGACCTCAGCCCCTCCCGCGCCCGAGCCAAAAATCGACCGCGACCGACTCGTCCGTCGGATCGCCATCGCCGGAGGTTTCTCCGAGGCCGTCACGTTTGCGTTCATCGAGCATCAGGAAGCGGCGGCCTTTGTCAACGAATCCGGTGACCTAGCTACGATCGGCAACCCACTGTCCGAGCAATTCACCGTACTCCGCCCGCGACTCCTGCCGGGGGTCGTTAAATCGGTCGCCTACAATCGACGCCGAGAACGTCGCGACGTAAAGCTATTTGAGATCGGAACACGCTTCACGCGTGCAGGTGAAACACGAGCGGTCGCCCTCTCCTGGGCCGGCGCGGCGGCGCCGGATCACTGGAGCCACGAGATGCGAGACGTCGATTTCTTCGACATGAAAAATAGCGTAGAACAGATCCTCGGTGGACTTGGCGTGGGTGCGCGATCGTATAGTCGAATCACCCGCGCGCACCTAGTAAAGGGTCGCGCCGCAGAGGTAGTGACGGACGAGGACAACATCTGCCTCGGCGTACTTGGACAGCTTGCTTCGGCGGTGAACGTCACGCTTGGACTCGACGAGACCGATGAAGTGTTCGTCGCCGAGCTCAATCTCGATGAGATTGCAAAGGTAATGCCGAACCGTAGCAGCTTCCGTGTAAGACCACTGCCTCGACATCCATCAGTGGTCAGAGACCTGTCGATTATCGTCGCGGACACCTTGCCTGCCTCAAAGGTTCGTGGCACGATCCGGGATAACGCGCCGGACACGTTGATCTCGATCCAAGAATTCGACCGTTACATCGGCAAGGGCATCCCCAAGGACTCGGTGAGTTTGTCGCTTCGGCTCACCTTCCGGGCGGCAGATCGCACGCTGACCGACACCGAGGTTCAGCAGGCAGTCGACACGATCGTAGCCGCGTTGGCGGGGTCACACGACGCACGGCGGCGTTGAACGATTAAGGAGTGTTCATGGCCAAGAGAGGTTCGCCCGCACTTGAACTCATCGGTCGGCTCGAAGACAAGGTGAAGCGCCTCGTCGGATTGGTCGAACGCCTGCGCACAGAACACACCAGCGTGGCCAACCAGAACAGACGGCTGAAAGACGACCTTGACACGCTCCGCGCCAATCTCGCCGACGCCGAGCGTGCCAATACGGACGTGACAACGTTACGGACCGAGCGCGAGCAGATTCGGACGCGCGTCACTGACATACTGGAACGATTGGAAGCGACCCATCTCTAGGAGTGGCGTCATGACTCAGAATTCGCTGAACGTCATCACCGTTGAAATTCACGGACAGCAGTATCCGATAGAGAGCAACCTCGCGGAATCCGACGTCATTAAACTCGCCACCTACGTCAGCGAGAGAATGAAGGTCGTCGCCAAGAAGACCGCCACCGGAGATTCACACAAGGTTGCCGTCTTGACGGCACTCAACATCGCCGACGAGTTGTTCAGATGCCGTGAGACCGACCAGTCAGTGATGTCCCAGGTGCTCACCCGGGTGGCAGACCTTGAGACGGTCGTTGATCAGGCTCTGCCCTCTGAATCCTGAGTGCTAGCCTCAAGCCTGAGACCAGACGCGCTCCGCTTGCCACCCCCTACCGTTCGTTCTAAGATCACGCCGACGCCTACCGGATTTGGAATTGGCGCGCTGGCGGCTGATCCGTCGCGGTTGGCGATGTAAATTGATTTCCCTGCTTTGCACGTGATGGCTTCGGGGGTGCGGTTGAGCCAACGTTACCCTAAAGCGAATCGCGACACTGCGTGGTGTGCATGCCTCCGAGCGAGGTAGCCTGAAACGCAGATGGACCCAGCGATTCCACCTGTCTACGCGCAGGTTCATCCGACCTCCCCACACGGCAAAGCGGGGGCCATTTCCTCCTACTCCTTTTGCCTCGCTAGAATCACTGCAAAGAGCGTGGGCGGATTGAGTGCGAGTTCGACTGTCCCAAGCAGGTCAGAGTCATACTGATCCGCGAGACGCGCGCTAGCGAGTACGCCAATTCACCGAACTCAACACCGCGCCCTGGGCACCTGACCGGCAAACACGACTAACCTCCAAACCCCAGCGCGAGCCATGTCAGAACGACGCGACCTCGTCAGCGAACACCACCCCGCCCTTCTCAAGGTCGCAGAACTCGGTGAGCACGGAGTGCTGGAACGCATCCGAGCGCGCGTACCGCCGGCCCCGCCTTGGGTCACCGTCGGGATCGGTGACGACGCGGCTGTCGTCGAGCCGATGCGTGGCCGGCTCGACGTTGTCACGACCGACGCGATGGTCGAAGGTGTCCACTTCGACCGTGCGTTCGGCACTCCAGCTGATTTGGGCCACAAGGCGCTGGCTATTAACCTCAGCGACCTAGCGGCGATGGGCGCCGAGCCCAGAATCGGCGTACTCTCGCTGGTCCTGCCGCCTGACCTGCTTATTGTAGACCTTGACCAATTACTCGACGGACTGCTAGTGCTCGCCGCACAGCATCGTCTGGCGCTGGTTGGTGGAAACCTAGCCCGCTCGCCAGGTCCCCTATGCATCAACGTCACCGCTATTGGCTCAGCCCGCCGACGAACCGTTCTGACCCGAAACGGAGTCCAACCCAAGGATGGGCTGTATGTGACCGGCTCAATCGGCGGCGCAGCGGCCGGCCTGGAATGGCTCAAAGCGCACAGCCAGGCGCCTGACACCAACACTGAGATGGCCGCTTGCGTGACGCGGTTCCTCCGACCGCAACCAAGAGTGCGCGCCGGCCTGCGCGTCGCGCGGAACCGGATCGCCACCGCCGCGATGGACCTAAGCGATGGACTCGCCGACGCAGTGACCCAACTCACCCGCCCGCCCGGTCTCGGAGCAGTTATCGAGGCTGACACGATACCGGTGCAGGACGCCGCACGGCGGTGGTTCGCCGCGCGCGGCCACGACCCAATCGTGGCCGCGCTCTCAGGCGGTGAAGACTACGAACTACTCTTCACACTCCCCGAGCGGCCTCGAAGCCGCGCGCGCCTCCTTGCACAGCTCGTGAAGCCGCTGTCAGTGACCCGTATCGGCACCATCACCGCCGCTCCCGGTCTGGTGCTCCGTCGAACGACGGGCGACGAACCCCTGCCGCCCGGGTTCAGCCACTTCTAACAGACTCTTGAGCAGCGGGGAACGACGCGCGGTAAGAAGGCAATAAAGAGCTGAAGCTCCGCAAAGACCTAGAATGCTGGTATCGAGACAGGTCAGTCTGCTGTCTTCAGGCCGAGCTTGACCAATCGGCGGTCAGCTTCGCGCAGCGTCGCTTCTTGCTTGCAAAAACAGAACCGGAGCTTCGTGCGACCAAGGGCGGCGTTCCGGTAGAAGCTGCTCCCTGGCACAGCGGCCACACCGACCTCCCGGACGAGATGCTGCGCGAATTCCACGTCGTCAGTCACGTCGAACGCGGCTAAGTCCGTCATGATGTAGTAGGCACCCGAGGGTCGGAAGCAGACAAAGCGGTGCCGCTCGAGGATGTCGAGCAGCAGATTGCGCCGCCGCTCGTAGCCGGCGGCGAGGTCCCGATAGTAGCTCTCCGGCAACCCGAGCGCGATCACGCCGGCCGCTTGGAGCGGTGCGGCCGCGCCCACGGTCAAGAAGTCGTGCACTTTACGAATCGCGCCAGTTAGCTTTGCCGGGGCAATCGTCCAGCCTACCCGCCACCCCGTCACGCTGAAGGTCTTCGAGAGACTGTTGATCGTGACGGTGCGGTCCGCCATACCGTCGATCGCCGCCATCGGCACGTGCCGTGCTTCGTCGTAGAGGATGTGCTCGTAGATCTCGTCGGTCACAGCCAGCACGTCCCACTGCTGGCACAGTCGTGCAATCACGTCGAGTTCCTTGGGAGTGAAGACCTTTCCAGTTGGGTTGTTTGGACTATTGATAATGATCGCGCGGGTCCGGTTATTGAACGCGGCCGTCAGTTCATCGGGATCGAACGCCCATTCCGGCTCACGGAGCGTCACGTAGCGTGGTGCTGCGTCAGACAGAATCGCGTCGGGACCATAATTCTCATAGAACGGCTCAAAGACAATAACCTCGTCGCCCGGGTCGACGCTCGCAAGGAGCGTCGTGATCATCGCCTCGGTCGAACCGCAACACACCGTCACCTGCGCGTCGGCATCAATCGGAACACCGTATCGGCGTGTAAACTCCCTCGCGATGGCTTCGCGGAGCGGCGCCGCGCCCCAGGTGACGGCGTACTGGTTAATATCGGCCAAAATTGCATCGCACGCGGCCGCCTTAACCGCCTCTGGTGCTGGAAAGTCAGGAAAGCCTTGTGACAGATTAACGCCGTGGTACTCGTCGGACAGCCGGGTCATCTCGCGGATGACCGACTCGGTAAATCGCTCAGCCTTCTTCGACCCACCACATCGTGTCATGACACGGGCCCGTTTCCCTCGACGTCCGCTCCGGAAACGTCAACGGTGTTTCCGCTCGCAGCCACGACCTCAGGAACACCGACCAACTCCACCACGCGCGCGGCCGTAATGACCTCAGCGCATCGCGCGGCATGGGTCGTCACGAGTTCGACTATTGCAGGCCAATCTGTCGAGGTTAGTTGGTCTCCGACACCGCCATCGTCAGCGTAGGTCGTAGCGACCGCACGCCCACCAACGATCAGTGGCACGGCGACCGCCGTGCCACCATTCGGTAATTTCGCGAACGGAGGGAGCGTATCGGACCGAGCGGCCTTCGCTCGACCGTTCGATGCCCACAACACGGCTTTACGCCTTGCCATCGCCTCACCTACGATGCCGCTGTCTCCAGGCTCGAATTCGAGTGCACGTGCATCGCCAAGGCTCTCGCCCCAGCCCTCGGCGCCCCACCCGCGCAGGCGGCCACCATACGCGATGAGCAACACGACTCTCGCCGCATCGGCGGCAGCGGCGGTTAGCAATGTGTCGAGCAAGCCGCTCAGCGACTTAGCGGCATCAAGCTGGTGGAATGCCTCCAGATTACGGCGATGCACCCCGGCGATGTGCTCCAACTTTATCGATGATTTCAACTGCTCGGCGAGCCGATTAACTTTGCCGTCAAACTCCTCTCGGAGCTGCCGGGTCAGGACCTCGGTCGCTTCCCGAATCTGATCGTCTAACGACATTCCCAGTCACCACCAGTGCTAATCGGTCAAATACAGCCGACCAGCAAGCGGCCATTATACGTGATGCCCCGCACCTAAAAGACGACCTCGCCCACCTACAAGTGTCATGGGCTCAATCAATTGACGAGCCACCACCCCGACGCTAAAATGGTAACTGGGTGTAGCCTATTCGGCTGCACTGTGCACCGCTCGTCCAATCGGGGGCGATACGGCTTCGACGGGGGTATATAACCGCGGGATGCATGTCGAGCACCATCGACTCGTTAATCCGATGGAACAAACCACAACTGCGAATACGCAGCTCGCTCTCGCTGCCTAAGGGTAGCGACGTTCACCCCGTTCTTGCCTGCGAGGCGGGACTGAATGTCATTTCAGCAGGCTGGTCGTGCCGTGCCGTGCCGACGCGGAACGACGAGACGTTTTCGGGGCTAGTCAGTAGCGGTTTGGGCGGCTCTTCGACGCTGCTGGCGAAATTTCGAGAGCCGACACGCATGTAGATTCCCACGGGCACGTACTTTCGGACGCGGGTTCGACTCCCGCCGCCTCCACCATTTTTCTCCTGAAAAATCAGGAGTATTGCCGTCCCACCTGTTCCGTTTCCCCTATCTCTCCCCTGCCCCGTGTATCCAACAACCGAATAGCGGTCTCCGTTGCCCTTGGACTCAGATGCATAAAGTGCTGCGGGTAGTGCGGTTCAAGGATTTATTGTTTTTACAGCGGTACGGCTCCAACTGAAGCCAGCCCCCGTCGTATTGAGTTGCCTCAATCTGGTAGGTGATCTCACCAACGAGTGCTTCAACTGTGACGGGCATAAGGCTCATATGGTGACCAGTATTTTTCGTCACCTCTGGGCCTATGTGGGACTGCCGAGCGACTATGCCGCAGAGCAAGAAGTGAGGCACTAAACCGACAAGGGTCAGGCCAAGCACACGACCTGGCCATTTTTTACTGAAGAGCTAGAGTCTGCCGCTGGCTGGGGGCGGGTTCAACGCGGGGGTACGATTCACGCGGGTGCGAAGAGACACTTCACACACATTGTCATTCAAAAAGGTTAACCAACTCTTTCTTGAATGTTGAATAATCAATTTTACGCTTATGTCTGTCCAGTATCACATACCCTGAACCACTATCAACAACTGAATACACTGGCGCTTCTCTCAAGTTTGCCGAAAACACACTTACATCTTTCGGCTTTATTCTTGAGTTTATTTGCGACACCGACGGGTTGTCATCCAAATATTTATAAACTGCATACAATGAGATTGGCTGGCCAGAGTAGAGCTCGTCATAAATGTTAGACAATAAGGAGTAATCCTCTTTCGCATCAAGCGTCAGCCGATATTCCGGCCTAACTAAATCTTCATGATACTCAACTGAGCAAGTAGCATACCGCGATAAGTTCTGCCAGATTGGTTGCGATACAGCAGTCCCCCTGTATTCTTGATGGACCTTCATTAACGCATCATGAGAAATTAATTCTGGAACAATACCTGTGACTGGAGTCATATTTGCTGCGCACACAAAATCACATTCATTCTTATTGAACATTGATATGTACTGTGACGCCGCATCTATGTGAAAAAGTGGCATATCGCAAGTCACGCGTATTACTGCATCTGCGTTTTCCTTGTCGCATATGTCTATATGTCGAGAAACCACATCCTCCTCAGCTCCGCTGTGATACTTCACGGCCTCTTTTTTTGCTGCTTCAATCAGATCAGCATTTAAAGGGTTAATCGATGTGGCAAGGTAAATTTCAGACAAGCCAGATACTTGTTTCATCCTTTCAACGTGATGTGCAAATACAGTTTTCCCAGACAAATCCAGCAAGGGTTTACCAGGAAGACGTTCTGACGTCATGCGCGCAGTGATAACACCGATTACTCTTTTCACATCAATGGCTCATATCTAAACGCACACATCAAGTCCAAACACGCCGCCCGTCACATCACAAACGCTGGCTGTACTCGAAGTCGCCGTGGCAACCCGTAAAGGAGGCAAGCACCTAAGGTATGGTTGGTGATTGAGGTAACGTCGTAACAAGGTAGCTGTAAGAGAACCCGTGACTGGGTCGGTTCTCATTAGCAAATATCAGGCAACGGATATTTACTACCTGCATCTGCGCGAGATTGTTTTTGATAATGCTCAGAAGTAAATTTTTTATAGATCTCAAGATCGATCCCATCCGAATAATCCATATTTCTATTTCTTACCTTCGCAATCTCAATTAAAACTTTCAGCATATCCCTGCCTTGTTCATTATCTAACTGATGTAACCCTATTCTTGTTTCGGACTCCATATTCAAGTAATGAGAAGCCCTCTCTGAGAATTCAGGAGCAACCTGCCACGGCCGCTGCATCTCCGACGAAGTGTACATTTGTATATTGGCCGGATTCGCCCACTCTAGAAAACTCGTCGGCTCCTTAAGATAGCCATCTTTGATGATTGACTCTGTCATTTCACACTTTGGGTATGGCCTGAATGTCCCAACACCAGCTGAGAAATAAGGATATGTTCTCATCCTGTTAACAAACATAACCGTTTCCTCGATGTCCTCCTTGCTTTCACCAGGGCTCTCTAAAATGAATGAGGACCTGGCAATAATCTGATATTTATCACATTGCCTAACAGCATGCTCAGCTTGTTCGACTGTCGCCCCCTTCTTCATTAGTCTGAGCGTATTGTTTGACCCGGACTCTATTCCTAATGTCAATTGAATGACACGAGCTTTTTTCATCAGAGCTAATGTTTCATCGTTGACATGACCTTTATTGAAATAGTCGGTGCGACATTCTGCATCAATCGTTATACGATCATTTAATCCTTTCTCAACAATGCCATTCAGTATCGATCTAACTCTTTTAATATCAACAAAGAAATTATCATCTATGATCTTTAAATGAGTTAAATTGTAATCTCTTACAAGTTTGTCGATTTCTTCTATTACTTTTCCTGCAGATTTTTTTCGATATCTGCTGTTATCCGTCACGACGTCAATACAAAAAGTACATTGGTGTGGGCATCCCCTGCTCGAATCATATGGCAACCACCTGATTGGATGCTCCACATATGACGACAAAGTGTCCGTCAAATAGCTGGTAATGTAATCCTCGTAAATTTGAGAAATCTTGTAGTTTGGAAATGGTAAATCATCCATCTT
>DBHR01000049.1:0-5175 GCA_002296225.1 Acidobacteria bacterium UBA823
GCGGGTCGACGACGTGACGACGTATCCTGAATTTGCCGAGATGGCGAAGAGCATCGCGCGCATCTATGACATGCAGCATGTGCCCGAGACGCGCGATGTGATGACCTACGAACAGGATAATGGCTTACGTGCGTCGTATTCCTACTTTCTACCGACCGAGCCAGAGCATCTGCTGCGGCGACGGCGCAACACCGAAGTGTGGGTCCGCGAAGTCTTCGGTATGTGCGGACGGCTACCAGATTTCTGCGCATCGATGGTGATTGGCTACTACGACATCCGCCACGAGCTCGCTAAGCTCAGTCCCGACCTCGCCAAGAACACCGAAACGTATCTGAAGTATGCGCGCGACCATGACCTGTGCCTGTCGCATGGGCTCCATGATCCGTGCATGGATAAGTCACTGCGGCCGTCGCAGGACCCGGATCGGTGTGTGCGTGTTATTAAGGAGCGGGATGATGGGATCGTTGTGCGCGGCGCCCGGTTCAATACCTTTGGCATCTTCTCGAACGAGATCCTCATTTCGCCGACCTATATGTTCACCGAGGACGAAGCAGAATTTGCTCTCTGGTTCACGGTTCCGTGTAACGCGCCGGGTCTCAAACAGGTCGCGCGCGAGGTGTTCTCGGGGCGGAATCCGATGGACCACCCGGTGTCTGCGCGTTTTGACGAAGTTGACTCACTAGCGATCTTCGATGACGTCTTCATACCTTGGGAGCGAGTGTTCCTTTATCGGGAGCCACTGGCTGCCAATCGGCTGTTCCGCGGCAATGTTATGTCGTGGGCGAGCTATGCTGGGTCAGTGCTGACGCAGCTCAGGATGGAAATTTTAGTTGCAGTGGCACATCTGCTAGCAACGACCTCTGGGGTCGATAAGCGGCCGAACGTCGTGTCAACCCTCGGTGAAATGTGCACCTATTTGTCGTTAGCGCGCTCGAATCTCCGCGCGGGTGAGGTCGATTGCATCCGCACGCCGGGCGGGCACTACCGGACAGCAGCCGCGCCAGAGCGTCGTGCGCTGGTGACGATGGTCTCAGAGCGGTTCGTTGAGCTGGTCGAGCACATCGGCACGAGCTCGCTCATTTTCCTGCCGACGGCTGAGGACTGGACTGCGCCTGAGTTGAAAAAGCATCTCGATATCTACATGCGCGGCAAGGGCACGTCACCGATCGATCGCTACAAGCTTTGTCGATTGGCTTGGGACCTTACCGGCGACGGCTACGGCGGCCGGCAGCAACTCTACGAGCGACTGCATTCCGGCGACCCGACCATGGTGGTGCAGAACGCGTACCGGCGGTTCGACTTATCTGCCGGCATTGAGCTGGTCACGAAATTCCTGGACCTGGAACGGCCTGTTGCGGACACGTCCAGGTAACCATGTTTGGTTTTGGACAGTAAGTAAGTAGGATAGCTAGGTGGCAAAATTCATCATTGTGCCGCACATGCGACTGCAGGAATGGGTAGCGGAGGAGCACGGTTATTTCGAGGCCGAGGGGCTGGACTATGAGTTCCGTCCAGGCCGCGATCAGATAGCCAGCATCAAGACGGCGGAGGAGCTACCGCCCGACCAATGGAGCGGGGCGTATCAGACGTTCGAGGGGCAAGGGCGCGGCTGTTCGGTCAGTTCGGCCTGCCACTGGACGGTCAACATGGCAGCCTCCTCGGGCCATGGGCGTTTGTGGGGAGAGGCTTATTCGGTGAGCCCGTCGGGAATTTACGTGCCGCCGGATTCGCCGATCAAGCGGCCGGAAGACCTCGCCAATGTGCCGATCACCGTGGGCTATCAGTCCGGAAGCCACTACTCGACAATTCAGGGGCTTGAGCCGTTCTTGGATCGTTCTGAGATCAAACTGCACTTCGGTGGCATGTTATTTCAGCGACTTGAGTTGCTCGTCGACCGAGCCGTGCCCGCGGGCAACGCGTTTGGCGGACCGTCCTACTTGGTCGAGCAGCTCGGCTTCCGGAAGATCGTCGATACGACGTTTATGGTTGCGGCGATGGTGGCCGAGGACGCGGACCCTGACGACGTGCGTAAATGCTATCGCGGGTTGAAGCGGGCGCAGGCTGATTTGGACCTGCATCCTGAACGCTACACCCATTACTATAAGAAGGACTTCCCGGAACGGTTCCACGACGTGATGGATACCCGGCTCTTCGGGCCGGGAGAACGGGTCGTCTTTGAGCCGTACACGAAAGAGATGTTCGATGCTACCCGCCAGTGGGTCGAGGATTGGAAAATCTTTCCCGAAGGTAAAGGCCGTGACGCCGACTATGAGATGTCGGTCCTCAGGGTGGAATAGCTGACAGGAGGTCGTTTAGAGATGGCACAGATTACATTCGCCTTGGGAACCTCGCACGGTCCGTTGCTCTCGACCCCACCCGAGCAGTGGGACCAACGGGTAGAGGCAGATCGACAGAACCCGAAGCTTCCGTTTCGCGGGGGGACCTATAACTTCGACGAGCTGGTGGCGCTACGAGTGAAAGAAGAGCTCGGAACGCAGGCGGCACTCGATGTGCGGACGGAGCGTCACGCGGCGTGCCAGCGCGCGATTGGCGAACTCGCGGAGCGGTTCACCGCCGCCGCGGTTGATGCCCTCGTGATCGTCGGCAACGATCAACGCGAGATTTTTAAGGACGACCTCACACCGGCGTTCAGCGTGTTTTACGGTGAGTCGGTGGACAATATACCGCCATCGAAAGAGCGGCTGGCGAAAATGCCACCTGGACTCGGGGCATCGCACTGGGCGAATAGTCCGCCTGAAGGGGCAACCTACCCCTGCTTGCCGGAACTGGGCGCGCATATCCTCCGCTCGACTGCGGACGAGGGATTCGACGCCGCGTCGATGAAGGTGTTGCCCGAGGGACCCCGTGGCCGAAAGGGTGTGCCGCACGCGTTCGGTTTCGTCTACCGCCGCATCATGAACGACCAGGCCGTGCCGGCGGTACCGGTTGTGCAGAACACGTTCTTTCCGCCTAATCAGCCGACCGTTGGGCGGTGTTTCGACTTCGGCCGCGCAATCGGCCGGGCCGTGGCATCCTGGGACCGCGACGCGCGCGTTGGCGTCATCGCGTCTGGCGGACTTAGCCATTTCGTCATCGATGAAGACTTCGATGCCGAATTACTGGAGGCCCTGAAGGCCGGCGACCGCGACCGATTCACTCGTATTCCGGCTGATCGATTCCGGTCAGGCACTTCTGAAAGCAAAAACTGGATTACCGCGGCCGGGTTGCTGGCTGACACTAGCCTCAAAATGCGAGTCGTCGATTACGTGCCGTGCTACCGCTCGGATGCTGGAACAGGTAACGCGATGGGTTTCGCGGTTTGGGAGTGACGGCCGCGGAGTTGCAGACGTGATGCGATCCGAACAGCCGCACTAAATCGAGATTGTCCATACCCGTCATTCGGTCGTGAAGGTGAGCGCCTGATCTCGTACAGCAGTTAGAGCGTCGGCTCTGGGCGGCCGGTGGTGTGCCTGCCGGCTGGCCTAATGGAGGGTCGACAAAGCGACCCTTCGCCGTCGGTCCGGAGACCCTCAGCCGAAACGCTATACTGGACCGTATGGCCCTCGCGCGATCTTCTTTAGTGTTCGGAGCGGTGGCGCTTGCCATCGTCGTCCTGGTTCCGTGGTTCCTCGTGTCTCGTGAAGCGGACCGGCAGCAGCGTACGGTCAGTGAACTGGCCGGTGCGATGTTGGGTTTAAGTGATGAGCCGGCTGCATCGGTTTCGGTGGACGCTGGCGCGGAGCGTCGTTTTTTCGAGCGTCACTCGATCGGACGACCCCTCGATGGTTCGCAGCCTTGGATTAGCCACGTCAGCGTTGTCGACCTTGACCAAGATGGCCTGATGGATGTTGTCTTGTGCGATGCGACGACGAACCAGGTAGCATGGATCCGCCAGGACGCTGACGGCTCGTTCACCGAAACGTCCGTGAGCGGGACGATTCTCGCGCCTGCCCACGTGACTCCAAGCGACATCGATCTCGATGGCGACATTGACCTGCTCGTCGCGAAGATGGGCGCCATTCTGCCTAATAACGACAAAATCGGTGGCGTCATTGTCCTGGAGAATGACGGCCAGCAGGAGTTCACCACCCGCATCCTGCTTGACGGCGTCGCCCGCGTCACCGACATCGAGCCTGGGGACTTCGATGGGGATGGGGACATCGACCTCGCGGTTGGACAATTCGGCTATGACGACGGCGAGATCCGCTGGATGGAGAATCTGGGAAACTGGGTCTTTGCGAGCCACGGGCTTCTGACGCTCTCGGGCACGATTCACACGCCGGTCGGCGACCTCGACGGCGATGGGGACCTGGACATTGCGGCGGTCGTGTCGCAGGAGTGGGAAGAGATTTACGTATTCGAGAACGACGGCACCGGCACGTTTGACCGGCACCTGGTCTACGGCGCGACGAATGATGACTTCGGCAGCAGTGGCATCTCCTTAGTCGACTTGGACCTCGACGGGGACCTGGACGTGCTCTACTCGAATGGCGACGCCTTTGACTACATCCCACCCGGGCCACGGCCGTGGCACGGTGTGCAGTGGTTGGAGAACGATGGCGCCCTCGGCTTCACCTACCATCGGATCGGCGACTTATCCGGTGCGTACTTCGCCAATGCGGTCGACGGTGACCTCGACGGGGACCTGGACGTCTTCGTCGTGAGCGCCTTCAACGACTGGGAATCGCCGGCGGCGGCGTCGCTCGCGTGGTTCGAGAACGACGGGAGGATGGGCTTCACGCGACGAACTTTGGCCACCGAGCCCACACACTTACTCGCGCTCGCCAGCGCCGACATTGACAATGATGGATACGTTGACCTGGTCACGGGGGCGATGCACGTCTCGCCGCCCTACGATCGGATGAGTCGGGTGACGTTCTGGCGCAACGGTTGGGGCGATCCGTAGCTGCGGTACCATCGACCGACGGCTGGCAAGATGGGAAAAACTGCGAAACGACGAGCTCGTGCCAGGCAGGTTGAGCCGACGTTGCCACGGTCCGCGAGTTGGGCCACCGTGTGGCCGATGCGCGCGTTCCTGATGGGCGCAGTGCTCCTTAGCGTGGGCGGGGCTGCGGCCTGGTCCACGTCGAGGCTGCTCACAAGGGTTACTCCCACACCGGCGCTGGCCGAACCGACCCTTCTCACTGCCGTGCCCGACCCGCCGGATATGGCGGG
>DBHR01000049.1:5471-7434 GCA_002296225.1 Acidobacteria bacterium UBA823
CCCGCCGGATATGGCGGGCGCGCCACTCGCGTTCGGGCAGGCCGTCACCGAAGGCGATCGTCTCCTGCGTCAGGCTATCCGTGCCGGTGCGATGCCCGAAACGGTGGCCGAGATGGCCGGCCGCCTCGGCGATCTCTACCAGGCCAATACCCATGGTGACCTCGCGGAGGCGTGTTACCGACTGGCCAGCGGTCTTGATACCGACAATCCGCGATGGCTCTACCTGTTGGCGTTTCGTCTGCAGGAGCGCGGTGAAGCTGAGGCGGTGACACCGTTCCTAGAGCGCACGGTCGAACTTGCGCCAGGCTACGCTCCAGCTTGGCTGAAACTTGCCGAGAATCGGTTCAAGCAGGGCGCGTTCGAAGAGGCCCGGACCGCCTACAAGCGGCGGCTGGCGCTGACCGCAGGGGATCCCTGGGCGGTGCTGGGCCTCGCGCGCCTCGCGATTGAGCTAGGGGAGTGGGGTGACGCCGAGTCTCATCTCCTTGGGGCCATCGATGCAGCACCCGAGTTCGCTGCGCTTCATCGTCTACTGGCGACGGTGCACGAGCATTACGGCCGGACGGTGGCGGGGGAGGCCTCCAGGCGGCGGGCGAACGAATTGGGTCGGTTCTATGCCGCGCCGGACCCATGGGTGGATGGCTTAATCGCCCAATCATTCGACGTCGATTGGCTGTTGCTGAACATCTCGCGCTACGCCTTGCTAGCCCCCGACTTTTCGCAAACGCTCTTTGACCGTGCCCGCAATTTGGCACCCCAGAATGCGGATGTCTACGTCGCCCTTCACGAGCACGTGGAAACGCTGGACGAAGCGCGCCGGGCGCTCGAGATGGCCATTTCATTCGACGACTCGCACCCCACCGCCCACGCGCGACTCGGCGAGTTGCTCTATCGACAGGGGGAGCACGACCATGCGGTCAAACTCCTACGCCGCGCGGTGGGTCTCGGAGTTGATACGCCTAGCGCGCACCGATATTTAGGGCTCGCTCTGGCGGAATTGGGGAGATTCGACGAGGCGATCGTAGAGTTGGAACAGGCGGTGGCTCGGGCGCCTGGCGTGGCTGATATCCGTTACAGTTTTGCCTATGCGTTGCAGCGGGCCGGGCGTCGGGCCGACGCGATACGCGAGCTACGGCGTGTGCTGGAACTCCGTCCTGGGGACGAGCTCGCCACAAATGCCATCGCGAACCTCACGGCTGGCGCCACGCGGTAGCGCCGGGCGGGTGCTATGGCGCCGCTGTTTCGGTATCGCGGTCGGCGAGGTAGGCGACGACGTTGGCGGCTTGACCGTCGTTCAGCCACGCCCATCCGGCTTCGCGCTGCATCCGCCGCACAGTCCGAGCCCACCAGCGCCGGTCCTGGCGCGTCACCTCGATCCGCGTGCTCGTGTGACAGCGGGTGCATTTCACCTGCATTAGGTCGGGCACGCTCGCGGGATTACCGCCGGCTACGATCGGTTCCACTGACAATTCGTGCAGCTCACGCATCAATGGTGTCTCGATTGCCGAGCCATAGTCGCCTAACGAGAGATGCTGCGCCGCCTCGTCGGCGCGGCCTAGGTTGCTGTAGGCTTGTGCCAGATACTTGTGGCAGAGCGAGAGCCGAGGATGCGCGTCGAGGATCGGCGTTAGTAATGCGATGGCTCGCTCCCAGTTTTCGGTGAGGAGTGCGAGGCGTGCCTGCCCAAGCGCAGCCAAGGGTTGCGCTGGGTCGAGGACGAGTGCCCTGGTGAGGTGGGTAGCGGCGTCGTCAGGCCGGTTCCACTTCAGGTAGAGGTCGCCCAATTCGGCCCAGATTTCCGCGCTATCCGGTTTGAGTTCCAGCGCCAGGCGAAAGATCGATTCGGCCGCGCGGAAATTGAAAACAGTCTTTTCGAGGAAGCCTTGGTAGTAGAGCCAGCGGAACTCGTCGGGCGCGAACTTCCGGGCTAGTTCGTAGCTGCGGCGTGCCTCGGCCATGAACC
>DBHR01000049.1:7733-8048 GCA_002296225.1 Acidobacteria bacterium UBA823
CGTGCCTCGGCCATGAACCGATAGGCGTGGTAGGTCATGCCGAGGCGTCCGATCCGCTCCGCCGAGTGTGGCTCCTGTCGTGCGAGTTGATCGGTTTTCTGAAATAACTCGATCGACGACCGGTTCTGATGAACGAATGCAGGCAACGGGGGCAGTTGGGAGCGCACGGAGTTCCGCTCGCTCTGGCAGGCCGCACTAACAAGCAGCGTGAACAGCAGCGTGGAAACCGACACGAGACCAGCGCGGTGCGGCACCATCGGGTTGAAGAAGCGTCTACGGCTAGTTCATCGTAACACCGTCACAGATCAGACCCTG
>DBHR01000049.1:8372-8891 GCA_002296225.1 Acidobacteria bacterium UBA823
GGGACTACTGGTGTAATTGCGAGGCGTGGCTATGAGAGTCGCGGCACGTCCTCGGCCAAGTTCACTCCAGGTCATGAGCGCGCTCGCGCCTTTCGGTCACGATGAAGAGCACTTCCCCGGGCGCGATGAGGCCGAGTTTCTCCCGGGCCACGGCTTTGATCGCTCTGGGGTCGTTCTGTAAACGGCGCGCTGCCTCGGAGAGCCGGCGGTTCTCGGATTTCAGTGCTGCAATCGAGTCGGCCAGCGTACGGCGCTCGTTGATTACACGCAACCTGGCGGTTAACCCTCCGTCGCCGATCAGAGCCTGCATTATGAGCGATACCGTAACGAACCAGAGGAGTAGGCGGACGACGCGCCAGTTGCCACGCGATGCCTCCTGACTCACGGTAGGCCGAACACTCACCCTCATTAGGGAGTCGCTATTGTAGACGCACAGAGCTAGGAGTCCAGAGGCTAGACGGTTAGAGCGCAGCGACTCTTTGGAGACACCAGTACAGGCCGACTAGGGATATCACCAGC
>DBHR01000008.1 GCA_002296225.1 Acidobacteria bacterium UBA823
CGAGTCGACCCCGATACTGGCCCAAGTCCTCAGGGGTCTGGATGGTCGCGATGACAGCATTCGTTACGATGGCCCCTCCCGTTCCGGGAGTCAGCGCGAGCGGGTAGGCGATCACCATCTGGTAATCTGGCGCGGTCATGTGTACCGACACCCGTTGAATCTCCCATCCAACGGTCTCGTCACCCCAGGCCTCCTTCTCGATGCTAGAGAGACCGGACTCCGTCATGCGGGCCATCGCCCATTCTTGGGCCTGGCGCATGTTTGGGGAGCCGGTGAAACGTGGGCCGATCACATCGGCCAGATAGCCCGCGCTCTGCATCACCTGGGAATTGTCGAACCCTTCGGTTCGGATGTCGTCGACGACGTCCCAATAGACGGGTTCTTGTGCTGCGCCAGATTCCGGTAGGAAGAAGACCGCAACCACGATGGCCAGAATCCAAGTCGATTTATTCATCCGACTCTTTCACCTCAAGCGTGTGTTGTTATGACGAGCAGATACCTATAGAGCATACACCTCAAGATATTAAGAGGGGAGGGCTGCAGAATAGGGAGAAGGTCTCAGTGTCTGGTTATTCGGCGACGTTGCGGAGTCTTCGCGATCCCCTTCCAGACCGTATCGACGATCCGACGAGCCCAGGCCTGTGGCATCTTCTCGCTGGTGAGATAGTAGGCGTAGAACGAGCCGATGAGCATATTCACGGCCGCGTCAATGTCGGCCTTTGGGCGAAGTTCTCCGCGTTTCTCTGCTTCCTCGAGCACCTGACGAAGCTTCATTCGCCGGGGTCGGACGATCCGTTTCCGGAAGAAAGTGATTAGGTCCGGTGTGTGGCTTTGTTCCACCAAGACGGCGCCAATAATGGCCATTCCGTTCGTCTGGTAAAGGGTTTCTTGCAAGGTCGTGAGAACCGTTCGAAGATCAGAGGAGGCTGAGCCCGTGGAGGGTGTTGGCCCGTCCTCCTGGAGCTCCGCGAGCGCCGCCGTGGCCAAGTCTGCCTTGCTCGACCACCGACGGTACACGGTCGGTTTCGTGACGCCTGCCTCGCTAGCCACTGCATCCATCGACATACGTGCATAACCATCGTGGGCGAGTTGTCGCAATGCTGCTTTCAGAATTTTCTCATTGACCCCAGGGTCCCGAGGGCGCCCTGGTCCGGTGCTCCTTACCGTTTCGCTGAGTGGAATCATCGGTCAACCCTTTCCCTGTCCAGGGTGAATGTGTATTATATTTACGATACCGTATGGTAAATATATTAACTTCGAAATGCAAGCTGAAAATATGGCGGACCAAGCCTGGAAGCTCCGCCTAGCGGCGGGCGTAGGCTAGTGGGTCAATAAGCAGTGCCTGACTGGGGTCACGAATGCATCGGGGAGAGCATCCAACGGTTTCTAGCGAATCAGCAAGATTCTCTCGTTCACTGGGTACAACCACTCGACGCCGCGGGCGGTGAGGACCGCGTCATCCTCGAGCGGGATCCGAACCTTCTTGTTGTCCCACGCGGGTACGGCGGTGTAAGCGAAAAGCTCAATTGAGAGGAGGTTGGTCGGGCGCAGCGTGAATTCGATCCGAACCGGGTTAAAGAAGGCGATTGACGGTCCAATGCCATGCCCTGAGTTCCCGACCGAGTGAGAGCCGACGACGACGTCAGTGACGTCCGGGTCGTTGCTCGGTTCGTTGAAGCCGATCTCCCGAAAGCCAGCCTCGGCCAGCGCGGCGTAGATCTCCTGTTCGGCCTGGGCGGCAGCGATACCAGCACGAATGGTTTTGACAATGATTGCGCGGGCTTCCCGCCCCTTATCGAACGCTCTTTGAAAGCTGGCCGGCACAGCTGGTTCGTCCTTCTTCAGCACGTAGGCGATTCGCTTCATGTCGGTGTACATGTTCAGGTACCCAACGCCCCAGTCGATCATTAGTAGATCACCCCGGCGGATGACCCGGTCGTTCGAGGTTGCCTCGATCCCATCGGGGCCCGTGATGTAGACCGATGGCATGCCGAATGAGGTGTCGAGGCCGCGGGCGAGTAGCTGGTCCAGCATCCACCAAGCGACCTCTTCCAGCGTCGTGACGTCCGGTGTGATGATCTCGTTCGAGAAAGCGCGTTCGGCGATTTCGCGTGACAACTCACCAGCTTCAGCAAACGCCGCGATTTCGGTCGTCGTCCGGCGCGACCTGAAATCCGAGACGAGTTTCTCGGCTGAGACCAAACGCGATGCGTACGGCTCGCCGAGCGTTTCGACGAGTTGCTGATAGCCCACATGCGTCAGGTTGTCGACAGGACCGATCGCGCGGGATGTGTTGATGCCGATCCGCTGTGGGTCACGCTCTCGAACAAAGCTTGCTAGGTGTTCGGCTGGCTCGAACAGGTCATAGGCGCCCGACTCCCGGATGCGGTAGCCACTGATGCCAAGGGCGGCCCGCTCGATCCGGCTGTCACCTCGGTCGGTAAAGATGTAATAGCCGGTGTTGGCGGTATATCCCTGTCCAAAATCAAGATAGAGTGTGCCGTAGTTCGCCTCGCGGATCATCGTGATCCACATATCGATGCCGTTCTCACGCATTGCTTCCGGCAGGCTGTGATCGAACTTCTCCCGCCGGATCTGGTTCATCCGCTCCCATCTCCGTCGCGCCTCCTGCGCCTCAACCGGTGCCTCGGGTAGCCCGAAGAGGGCGAGTAGGCAGAGAGCAATGACTCGAGATCCGTTCATATCATTCCTGCTGGAACATCATTCGCCCCACTTCTCGGTTGCCCTTCCAAATGACCAACGACAAGCGTCTGAGACGCGAGAACGATGGTTCTGCTACTGCCTCGGTTGCGGCCTCGCGCTGTACTGCTCCCAGAGGCGCGTGTGGTGTGTGCTCAGGTCCATTTCTTGGCCACGGATCAACACATGCTTTACCTGCGACGGGATGTCGAGTAGGTCGCCCTCCGAGATGACCAGGTTGGCGACCATCCCTTCCTCGACTGAACCATACAGGTCCCCCACGCCAAGAATCTCCGCCGCGCCGCGCGTCAGCGCGTGCCACGCTGCCGCTCTCGGCAGGCCGAAGGCGACGGTAAGCGCGGCGTGATCAGGCAGGTTCCGTGCCGCACTGGAGCCGCCGGTTCGGAACGCGAACGGGACGCCGGCGTCGTACAGAAGCTTCGCTGAGACGAAGATAGCGTCGTACGGATCGCCGTCGGCCGGTTGCGCCTGAATGGGACCCAGAATCACCGGAACGCCGGCTTCAGCGATCTCGTCGACCACCTTCCAGATATCCCGGGTGCCGGCGAGGATGCCCTTGAGTTTGAACTCTTCGATAAAGGTTAAAGCTGCTTTGATTCCCTCCTGGCTGGATGCGTCGAGCACCACCGGTAACTCGCCGAGCACGACCGGGACGAGTGCGTCGAGCGTGTAGGTCTGATCGGTTGGCTTGACCATTCCGGCCGCGAGCGCACCAGTGTGGGCGCGGGCACGGCGCATCCAGTCGCGCAGGGTCTCCAGTTGGGCGTCGACCTGTTCTTGGCTCTGACTTCCACCGCCGCCCCCGCCAGGTCCGCCACCACCGCTCCCCTCCCGCTCGGGGAAATCGATGTGCATAGCGAGTGGGCTACGTGCGACGACCTCGGACGGTGTCCAGCCGGCCATGTCGATGAGCGCACTCTGGCCTTGGATGAGGCCACCCTGTGGGGCCGCGATCGCCGTCGTTACCCCGTTGGCGCGGGCGATCGGGATCATCTCGGAGTCGGGATGGATCGCCACCGAGGCCTTGACGTGACTGTTGATCTCCTCGATCTCTGACGTGTCGTTCGTCGCCGAGATCGACCCGATTTCGGAGAGTCCGATCGCGGTGCCGGCGTTGATCATGCCCGGCGTGACCGTCATACCCGTGGCGTCGATAACGTGCGCGTCGTCCGGGACCCGAACGTTCTCGCCGACCGCCGTGATCCGGCCACCCTGAACGACGATCGTGCCGCGGTTGATTGGCGCGCCGGTCATTGTAAGGATGCGCCCGCCAACGATCGCGATCGGGGTGGTATCGTCGGTCAATATTGGCTCGGCGACGTCGCCGTAACTAGCTGGCATTAGCTCGGCCCGAATTGCGGCTGACAGTGTTGGTGGTGTCCAGTCGAGGACCCGGTTGTTTATGTTCTCGACGTCCTGTTCGAGGTCGCCCTCACCTCCGTCCGCCGGGGGATCTGGCGTGCCCGCCACGAGTGCGTCCTCGGTGGTCTCTACCAAGTCGCGGTCGAAGTAAATCTGGCCGTCGATGATCGTGTACTGCACGCGTGTATTACCTGAGAACGGATGCGCGGTGAAGATGGCAAGGTCGCCGTCCTTGCCGACCTCAATCGACCCGACTCGGTCGTCGATGCCGAAGTGGTTGGCGGCGTTCAAGGTGATCATCTTGAGCGCTTCTTCTTCGGGCACGCCGCCGTACTTGACGGCCTTGGCCGCCTCCACATACATCCGACGGACGCGTTCGTCGGAGTCGGAGTTCACTGAAACGGTTACGCCACGTTCGTACAGGATCGACATGTTGTAGGGGACGGCGTCCCACGCCTCCATCTTGTAGCCCCAGAAGTCGGTGAAGGTGGACGCGCCGGCGCCATGGGCCGCGATCTCGTCAGCCACCTTGTAGCCCTCGAGCACGTGCTGGAGGGTAGCGATTCGGAACCCGAAGTCTTCCGCGACTCGTAACAACATCAGGATTTCGTCAGCACGGTAGGAGTGCGCGTGCACGAGGATTTCGCCCGCCATGATCTCCGACAGCGCCTCGAGTCGGAGGTCGCGTCGCGGGGCGAGGACGTCGGTGTCCCGCGAACGTGTCGCTTCGTATTCGTCCCAGGTGGCCTGATACTCGCGAGCGTCGGCGAAACTCTTGCGCAGCATGAACTCCACGCCCATCCGAGTGCCCGGATACCGACGGTCTACGCCTGGTGTTGCCGGTGCTCGCGATCGCTTCGGGTTCTCGCCGAGGGCAAACTTAACGCCTCTGGACACGTTGCCGAACAGCAACTCGTTGACCGACTTACCCCACCGCAGCTTCAGGATGGCGTTCTGCCCGCCGATGACGTTCGCCGATCCGTGCAGGACGTTGACTGTCGTGACGCCGCCTGCTAGCGCTCGGAAGATCGTTTCGTCGCGATGGTTGATAACGTCGATGATGCGGACTTCCGGCGTGACCGAGTCAGCGCCCTCGTTACCGCCCCCCTCGATCGACATGTGCGAGTGTGCATCGAGGAGACCAGGAGTGACCCACATGCCGGTCGCGTCGATCTCTCGTGCCCCAGCGGGCACGCTCACCCTGGCGTCGGGGCCAACGGCGGTAATCTTACCGTTTTCGATCAGGACCGTGCCGCCGGAGATCGTGCCGTTCGCTGCGGTTAGGACCGTCCCGTGGCGTACCGCTGTCACCGAGACCTCGCCGCCGAGCGGGCCTTTCGGTGCTCGTCGCTCGATTTCGACGCGGCTCTTCACTTTGTGCGTACCGTCATCATCGTCGCCTTCGTTGTCATCCGCCTGGCGGTCCCGACGATGGTCGTTGCTCGTGTCGGCGTCGTAGCGTGCACCGTCGACCCAAACGGCTGCGACGCGGGCCTGCGCGTCGAAGATGTCGCCCTCGATGGCGACGACGTTGGCCGCTTTGCCGACGTCGAGAGAGCCCAGGACGTCGCTCACCCCGAGGATCTCCGCTGGCGTGATCGTCAGTGCCCGAAGTGCGCCATCCTGTGACATCCCGGCGTTGACAGCTGCGCGGAAGTTTTCAAGATAATCGGACGGGTTATCCAAGCCGGCCGCGGTGAAGGCGATTGTGACGCCCGCGGAGTATAGGCGGGCCGCGTTCGCCTTGGCGTCGTAGACATCTTCAGGAGTCGGTTCATCGATTGGGTCGGTCCCGCTACCGGCGCCGAAGCCAACCGGACCCTGGCGGGGTCTCAGGTCGAGCGATACCAGTACCGGGCGGTCGCTCATCTTGATCGCATCAGCAGCCCGCCAGCCTTCGACAGCGCCGCTGATAATCGCGTTGAGACCAAGCTCGTCTGCGAGTTTCAGCGCTCGGAGAATTTCGTTCTCAGTCCAGGCGGTGAAGACGACCGGCTGCTCGCTGCGGGCGGAAGCCTGGAGTGATTCGAGTGCGTCGTCATAGCTCGGTCGGTCGGCCGTTGTCGGTTGGCTGCGGTAACGATTCCAGGCCTCGCCGTACCACTGCGCGTTCAGATAGTGTTGACGGATCGAAGCCATAACTCCCATGATCGTGCCTGGGTACTCGCCCCGTAGCCGCTGGAAGCCGACGTGCTGCGCCCAATGACCGCGCACGACCTGATTAGTTAGTAGACCGTCGCGCAGCGTGACGATAGTGCTTTGTCCCTTGAAGACACCGAAGTGTGGCGCGATGGCGGCAGCCGTGATGCCGGTACTCCTGGCCGCCTGCAGGGCGTCCCGGTCGGCCTCGTAGGCCGCGACGGCGGTGAGTTGTGGCGTGAGCCCAGGCGTTGGTTTGCCAGCGCGTTGGCGGGCCTGGATGGCGCGTGTGCGTTCGATGTTGTTCTGTGGCAGAGCAGGTGGGTTCGGCATGCCAATCGCCGAGTGGGCGTCTACGAAACCAGGATAGAGAGTCCAGCCATTGGCATCCATCACGATGGCATCTGGCGGCGGGTCTACGTTCGGGCCAATCGCGGCAATCTTGCCGTCGCGTAGCACGAGGGTCCCGGATGGGATCGGTCGTGCGCTTACAGGTACGATGCGCGCGTTAACGAGCGCGTAAGTCGGCACGTCTGGCGCAGCTTCGCCACGGGCGGCCCAGCTGCCCGCAAACGGCAGGACAAGCAGGACGATAGCGGCGAACAGTCGGAGCGCGGTTCGAGTAGCCATCAGGACCTCCAAGGGCGGCAGGCAGGGCCGCTGCACGGGACGGGAAAGATATGGATTATAGCGCACCAGGTCAGCAAACAACCGGTCCGGAAGGGAGGGAAATGGCCGGGATCGGTCAGAGTCGTTTGCCGCCTGCTGGTTACGACCCAGATCGCAAGGACTTATGGAGCAAGCGCTTGGTCCAGGTCGGCCATGAGGTCGCGCGGGTCCTCAATTCCGACCGAGTAACGTATCAGCCCTTCGGGAATGCCCGCAGTCACCCGTTCCTCTGGCGTCAATTCGACGTGACTGGTTGTGGCCGGAGGACCCGCGACCGTTTCGACCGACCCGAGGTTGGCGGCCCGGTGGGCGTATCGGAGACGGGGCAGAAAATGGCGCATCGCATTTGCGCCGCCGACCAGTTCGAAGCTCACGATGCCGCCGAACCCTCGCATTTGACGTTTTGCCACCGGGTAGCCCGGGTCGCTTCCGAGGCCCGGGTAGTGAACTTGAGCGATCGCCGGGTGGGTTGAGAGATGCTGGGCAATCGTGAGCGCCGACGCACTTTGCCGCTCGACCCTGAGGTGCAGGGTCTTCATGCCTCGGAGCAGCAAGTAGGCGGCGGTCGGGTCAAGAGCGGCCCCGGTGATTTCGCGATAGTGGTAGACCCGCGAGACGAGATCTTTCTTACCGCACACCGCACCGCCGAGCGCGTCGGCGTGACCGCCGAGGTACTTTGTGGCGCTATGCACGACCAGGTCGGCGCCAAGTTCAAGCGGGCGTTGGTTGATCGGTGTAGCGAACGTGTTGTCCACCACTGTCACGGCACCGACTCGCTGGCCCGCCTTTAGGAGACGCGGCAGGTCGAGCACCTTGAGTGTCGGGTTGGTTGGCGTCTCCAGATATAGGACTTGGCATCCCTTGGCCACGGCAGCTTCGACGGCGGCGTCCTCAGTGGGGCAGATCTCGACTTCGACCGTTTGACGGGGAAGGAATTCGAGAAAGACCTTGTTCGTTCCGCCGTAAGTGTCCTGGATCGACACGACGCGTTCACCGGGCGCCAGAAAGGTAAAAAGTGTGTTGCTGATTGCGGCCATGCCGCTGGCGAAACTCGTGGCGGCCTCAGCACCTTCAAGGCATTGGATCTTCTGCTCAAAGGCGCGAACGGTCGGATTCGTATTTCGGCTGTAGATGTCGCCTGCCACTTGGCCGCGCCCAACGGCTTCCCACTCCGCGACGTCTCGATAGCCGAACGCGACGCTTCGCACGATCGGCACTTGGGTGCCGGCGCCAGACGCGGGCTCGTTCTCGCCTGCCCAGACCGCCAGGGTGCCCATGTGCGGAGTTGTGTCATTCATCAGACAATCCTTTCCGAGGACGTGGCGTTCCAACTAGCGATGCGCTACCAGCGGCCGATGTAGATGCCGTGGTCGGCGACTGCGTCGGTGCGGGCTTCGACCGTCGCATCGCTTTCCGTCACCCGCCGCTTGAGGTGTTGTAGTCTCAGGAGTAATCGACCAGACAATTCCTCGATTATGGCCGCTCGGCCAGTGTCATCACCCAGGTCAACGAATTCGCCCGGATCGTTCTTGAGGTCGAATAGCTGGGGACGGAAATGCTGATGGTGGACATACTTCCACTCTTGTGTCCGGATCATGTAGCTGCGGGCCTCGCTTGGCGCAAGTCCAAGTGCTCGGCGCGTGTCGTAATACGCGTAGTCGAGTTCGCTGAACACGTCATCATGATGACGCTTGGCGGACTTGACACCACGTACCAGCGGAATGAGCGAGTCGCCCTCCAGGACGTGAGCGGCTTGATCCAGTAAACACGCGTCAAGAAACGTGGGAAGCAGGTCGATGGCCTCAACCAGCGTGTCGTCCACTGTACCCCGCGTGCTATCCGCAGTTGGGTCCGGATCGTACAGAATTAGCGGAATCCTAGCTGCGCAGTCGTGAAACAGTTCCTTTTCTCCGAGGAAGTGGTCGCCTAAGTAATCGCCGTGGTCGCTCGTGAAGACGACCATAGTGTCGGCCATGCGGTGTTCTGCTTCCAGGAACGTGAACAGCCGTCCTAGGTGATCGTCGATCTGTTTAACAAGCCCCATGTAGGTGGGGACGACCGTCCGTCGGACCTCATCCCGACTGAACGCTTGGGATACGTCGGTGTTCATGAACGCCTGGTATACCGGGTGAGGACGGTCTCGTTCGGTTTCTGCGCGATGGACTGGGAGACAGTCGTCCGCGTCGAATAGGCGGTGATACGGATCAGACGCGACATAGGGCCAATGGGGCTTGATGTAGGAGAGGTGCAGGCACCACGGCTGGTCGCCCTGTTCGCGGATGAAGTCCATCGCGCGGTCTGTTATGAATGCGGTTTCCGAATGCTCGTCGTCGACTCGGGATGGCAGGGCGGCGTTACGCAGAGACCAACCGCTCGCAACCGAACCGTTCGCCCGCGTCACCGAGTTGGCATAGTCCTGCCACGGATTCTCGCTCTCGTATCCGTGGGCACGCAAGAAATCGTTGTAGGCCAGGTGCGTTGCAGACTTCGGGGTGGCGTGTACACCATCGTGTCTGGCGAATGGCTCGAAACCACCCTCGGCGATAAGGCGACCTGCCTCCGAGGCCGGGTCGATGCCGAGCCGGCGCATGCCCTCTAAGTCAGCGGCCACGTGCGTCTTTCCGGTGACGGCGACACGGTAGCCGTGGGGGTGTAGGAAATCGCCCAGAGTACGTTCCCCGACCGGCAACGGCACCCAGTTCCAGTTGGACCCGTGGCTGGACATATACCGGCCGGTGTAGAAAGAGGTGCGCGACGGTCCGCAGATCGGCGCCTGGACGTAGGCCTGCGTGAAACGTACAGCGCGTGAGGCCAGTCCATCGATATTCGGGGTCCGAAGTGTCGGATGGCCCTCACACGAGAGGTAATCCGCACGTAACTGGTCGCACATGATGAGCAGAATGTTTCGGGTCATGGTCAGCGCTCAGTTCGCCCGTTGGGCGGATCACTCATAGCATCAGACTTGGCAGATACAACACGATGCCTGGAAGGAGGACCACTATCGCCAGCCGCACCAGGTCTGCCACCAGAAACGGGCCGATCCCTCGATAAATAGTTCGGAGCGGTAATTCTGGATTCATCGACTTAAGCACGAACACGTTCATGCCGACGGGCGGAGTAATTAATGCGATCTCGGACACGATGACCACCACGATTCCGAACCAGATGAGATCGTATCCGAGGTTGGCCACGATCGGTGCGAAGACGGGCACTGTGAGAAAGAGCAGGGCCATCCCGTCGAACATGCAGCCGAGAACAATGTATACGAGGCAAATCGCAAAGATAACGCCAAGGTTAGGTAGCTCAAGCGTGATAATGGCGGCCGAGATGCTTTCCGGGAGCCCGGCAACGTTGACGAAATTCGACAGGATAATTGCTCCGAACGCGACGCTGAACACCATGCTGGTCGTCCGGGCTGCTTCAGTCAATGAGGCCACGAACGCGCGCCAGTTCAGATGGCGGCGCGCGACAGCGACGAGGCATGCTCCGACGGCGCCTACCCCGCCCGCTTCGTTCGGCGTGAATACCCCGAAGTAGATGCCGCCAAGGACGAGGACGAACAGCAGTAGCACGCCGGAGACCCGCCTCAGCAACCGGAAGCGAACTGGCCAATCCGTTCGCCGTCCCCTTGGTCCGAGTTCAGGCCGCAGTCGCGTCACCGCCGCCACGACGGCAAAATACAGGATGACTGTCAGCACGCCGGGGGTGAGGCCGGCGATGAACAGCCGACCTATGTCCTGCTGCGTCAGGAAACCATAGACCACCAGGCTCATACTAGGCGGAATTAGGATGCCGAGCGTGCCACCAGCTGCGATGGTACCAGCGGCGAGCCCGGGGTCGTATCCGAAACGCCGCATTGATGGTAGTGCGACGCGGCTCATTGTCGCCGCTGTGGCGACTGAGCTACCGCAAACGGCGCCGAAGCCAGCCGAGGCTGCGACGGTGGCCATTGACAGACCGCCTCGGAAGTGGCCGAGCCACGCATGGGACGTCTCGTAAAGATCGTTGGATAGCGCCGACCGATGGACGAAGGCTCCCATCAGTACAAACATCGGTAGGATTGCGAATGTGTAGCTCATCGAGAAATCCAGGATGAGCTGCCCGACGGTTTCCAGCGCGGCAGTCGGTCCGCGTAGCACGGCGAACCCGGTGGCGCCGACGACCGCCATCGCGAAGCCTAGGGGGACGCGGGCAATCGCGAGCACGAGAACCGTTGCTAGTCCGATGAGTGACTCAGTCATGGGACCGGAGATGGCGATAAAGCTTGACCAGTTGGACCAGTAAGGTGGCGAAGCAGAGGATGGACATGCCATGAGCGACCGGACCGATCGGCCATTCAAGATAGCCGCTCACGTAATGTTCCTCGGTCAAGCTCTGGCCCTGAGCCCACAGACACCAACTAACCATTGCGATAGCCGCCGCACTGCTGGCCTGGACGACCAACGTCTGCGCCCACTGCACACGCGGTGGCACCAGGCCATCCAGAACGGTCACTGTGATGTGGCCGCCCTCCTTTGTAATGACCGGAAGGACCGTAAAGATAAGGAACGGCATCAAGAACTGGATCATTTCGAACGCACCGGGTAGCGGTGACCGGAGCAGATATCGGCCCAGCACGTCGGTAAAAGTAAGCGCCGTCATCATGAACATCACGAACGCGGCAATGCCGAGGAGCAATCGGTCCAGCGGCGCTTCGGGGCTGCTGTCAGGCGTGGGCGCTATCATTACCGTAATCCTGCATCTCCGATGGAAGCGGCTATCCGCTGGGATTCGGTGCGAAAGAACTCGAGTGCTGCTGGACCGTCGACACCGCGACGATCCGCCTCGCGAATCCACTCCTCGTCGATGAATGCCAGCATGGCTCGTAGCTCGCCGAGAAACGAGTCGGTCGCCGTCGTGCGCTCGATGCCTCGGCGACCCATTTCGTCGATGGCTTGTCGGTCCGACTTGTCCCAGGCTTGTGCGTGACGCGCGAACGTCTCGCCCGACACGCCCAGGATGGCCTGCTGGTCAGTGCTGGATAGCGCATTCCACGTGTCAAGATTCATGAAGAGCGAAAAACTTCCATTGTAGATCTTGCCAGGAATGGCGATGGCGTAGTCAGTGTATTGCAGCATGTTGAAGGTTCGCATGTCTCCGGTCGGCATGATGAGGCCGTCAACGATGCCTCGTGAGACGAGCTGGTAGGCGCCAATACCGGACGATGGCACCGCGACGGCGCCGAGCGTCTCTATCGCGTCAGACGAGCTACCGTCGGTCGTTCGGATTTTCAGCCCCGCTAGGTCAGTCACTTGGCGAATCGCCGTGTGCAGACTATAGAGGTCGCCGCCCGAGTGGGTCATCAGGCCTAGCAGCTTGACCCCTGCATACTCGTCGGCTTCCCGAAAGTAGCGGTCATAGGTCCGCCACAGGGCGACTGAGGCTGCTTCCGCACTGGGCGTGCCGAATGGTAGCTCCGCGACTGTCGGTAGGTGGAGCCGGTTACGTTCGAAGCCGTTAAACACGATGCCGACGTCGGCGATCCCCGACGTAACCATGTGCCACTGCCGCGACGGTGGCGCCAGCGTGCTCGTGGGAAATCGCCCGGTGACGCGTCCCTCGGTGACTCGCTCTACGTCTGTGGCCCAGCGATTGAAGACTTCCCGGCGCATGAGATGGGACGGTGACCAGAAGCTGTTAATCAAGAGTTCAGTGGCTATTAGCGTGCTGGAGAGGACGAGCAGTGCGATGCCGGTGACCAGGAGGCCAGGTAGAGCTGCTCGGCGGTTTCGGCAGATGGCGGTTATGCTAGTTGTGACGGTGTCTGCCGTCGTGTGCTGTTGCATGAGCTAGGTTCGAGGAGCTGAGATGGCCATCGTAGAAATTCGGAAGACGATCGTGACCGTCGAGACAATCAGACATGAGGGCGGGCCGGTGGTCACACCGCCGCTCCGCGTCGGCACGATTGCTGCCGTCGTGAAAAACCCTTTCGCTGGACGTTTTGAACCCAATCTTCTACCGATGATGGCCGAATTGAAGCCACTCGGCAAACAGCTGGCGGCGGACCTCGTGGTTGCACTGGGTGCTGAGGCGGCCGCCGTTGAGGCGTATGGAAAAGGGGCTATCGTGGGCGCCGATGGCGAGCTTGAGCACGGAGCACTCTGGCACGAAGCCGGTGGATGGGGGATGCGCGATGTGCTGGGTGGCACAAAGGCTATCGTGCCTTCGTCGAAAGTAATCGGTTCGATCGGTTCGCGGCTGGTGATTCCCCTCGGTCACGTGCAAGCGGCCTACGTTCGGAGTCATATGAGTTCGATTGAAGTCGGTGTTCACGACGGACCTCGCGCCGATGAGATTCTGTACGCCCTCGCGATGTCGACGGGCGGCCGGATTCACGCTCGGATCGGCGGCTTAACTGCGTCCGAGGTCATCGGCGACGACGGCCTTCGCTAGTGGAGCCGTCGGAGTGCTCGCGGGCGGTTCGAACACGGTACGACAGCGTGTACAATGCACCGATTGTCGACCGTTTGATCGGGCGGCCGGTTCGGAATTGTTTCGTATCAGGAGAACTCCAGAATGAGGCTTGTTTCATATCGAATAGGTGATCGAGAGAGCTATGGTGCGGTAACCGGTGACTTGGTAATCGACCTGCGAACGCGGATGCCGGAGGCCTGCCGGACGTTGAGGGATGTTCTGAGCTTGGACGCGCTCGGTGACGTGCGGCGTGCGGCAGAGGGCCAGACTGGCGATCACGCAGTTGCGGACATCTCGTTCCTACCGGTTATTCCTAATCCCGACAAGATTTTGGCGGTTGCGCTCAACTACGACGACCATATTGCCGAGACCGGTCGTGACAAGACGGCGAATCCAGCTTGGTTCGTCCGCGTTGCGGCGTCTCAGGTGGGCCACCAGCAGCCCGTGATCATGCCGAAGGTGTCGGACAATCTCGATTTTGAGTGTGAGCTTGCCGCGATTATTGGTAAGGGCGGACACGCGATTCCGGCAGCTACCGCTCTACAGCACGTTGCCGGCTACTCCTGCTACCTTGACGGCAGCGTGCGAGACTGGCAGCGCCATACACGGCAGATCACAGCAGGGAAGAATTTCAACGCCACTGGAGGCTTCGGACCGTGGATGGTGACATCTGATGAGATTCCAAATCCGCAGGTGCTAGATATATCAACCCGTTTGAACGGTAACGTGATGCAGCATGGAAACACGAGGGACATGGTGTTCTCGGTCGCAGAGTTGATCGAGTACTGCTCAACGTGGACCACGCTCGAGCCGGGTGACGTCATCGTCACCGGGACGCCTGGTGGCGTCGGATTTAAGCGGACGCCACCGGTGTTTATGAAGGTCGGCGACGTTGTTGAGATCGCAATCGACAAGGTTGGCACGCTCGTGCATCGTGTCGAGCAAGAGCTGTGATGGCGTCTGCGAAACCGACGGTGCGGCCGATCCTGAGTCATATGGGGATCCACGTTCACGATCTTTCACGGATGGAGGATTTCTATACGCGGGTGATGGGGCTGGTCGTCACCGATCGTGGTAAAGCGTTCAGGTTTCCAATCGATCTCGTGTTTTTGAGCAGCCGACCGGATGCCCACCATCAGTTCGTTTTGGCGAGCGGCCGCCCGCCGGAAGCCGATTACAGCGTGATTAACCAGATGTCGTTCGAAGTTGCGTCGCTCGACGAATTACGCGAGATGAGTCGACGTGTTCAAGCGGAGGAAGTCACGGATTTCGTCGGCATTAATCACGGCAATGCTTGGTCAGTCTATTTTCGGGATCCGGAAGGCAACCGGATTGAGGTATATCTCGACTCCCCTTGGCACGTGCCGCAGCCGCACGGCGATGATCTGGACCTTGAGAAGTCGGACGAAGACATCTTGAAGGTAACATTGGCGGCGATTAAGGACGACCCGGGCTTTATGCTGCGCGAAGAGTTTGAAGCTGAGCTAAAGCAGAAGCTGATGTCGGACGCGTAGCGGCGCCGCCATGAAGTTCGCCATCGTCGGCGCCGGAGGGGTAGGTGGCTACTACGGTGGGCGCTTGGCTGCTGGGGGCCTCGACGTGTCGTTCATCGCGCGTGGGAGGAACCTTGAAGCGCTGTGCGCGCACGGACTGTCAATCGAAAGTGCGCTTGGCGACATCCGCGTACGTGAACCGCGAGCGACGGACCGACCCACGGACATCGGACCTGTGGATGCCGTCTTGCTGTGTGTCAAGGCCTACGATCTAGAGACCGTGGCCGCGTCGCTCGAGCCGCTTCTCCGCAAAGACAGTGCCGTATTGTGTGCGCAGAACGGCGTAGATGCGATCGACCGGTTGGGGGCGATTCTTACTCGTGGGCAGGTGCTCGGCGCGGTTGTTTACGGCAACACGATTCTCGTTAGTCCTGGCCGGGTAAAGCATTTTGGCACCCTCGCGCGTTTACGCATAGGCGGTCGGGACGACCCGGCGCAGAAACTAGCCGCCCAGATTACGGCAGTGGTTAAGGGCTGTGGGGTGGATGCGCAGGTGGCGGATGATATCGACGCCGCACTGTGGGGCAAATTCATCCTGTTCTCCGCCATGAGCGCGGCGTGCTGTCTCTTCGACTTACCGACAGGTCCACTCCGCGCCGACCCGAAACACCGAGCGATGCTTGAGCGTGGCATGCGCGAGACAGCTGCGGTTGCGCGCGCACACGGGGTGAGTCTCGAGTCGAACATCGTGGAGCGATCGTTGTCGATCGTGGATGGGATGGCTGCCGAATCATTGCCTTCGACGCTGATTGATTTGAGAGCCGGCCGCCGACTTGAGATCGAGCATCTCAGCGGCACGGTGGTTCGTCTTGGGAACCAGCTAGGAGTGGACGTGCCCTTCCACAGTGCGGCCTACGGTGAACTGAAGCGGTACGCGAATGTGTAGACTTCCGGTCGAGCCAACTCCATGACAACCATGACCGATGATGAGTTTGAGGAGACGCACCAATGAGGGGACCGGAGCCGCGATCCGAAATTGCGTCGTTGCCACTGTATGTACCCGGCGCCACACGGGGTAGGGCCGGAGGTCCGGTGATCAAACTGTCGTCGAACGAATCTGCCCTCGGGCCGAGTCCGGCGGCGCTGCAAGCGTATAGTGCCCACGCGGACACGCTGCTTCGCTATCCAGAAACCGGCTGTGACACGTTGAGAGGAGCGCTAGCTGAGCGCCATGGTCTAGAGGTCGCGCGGCTCGTTTGTGGCAATGGTTCCGACCAGATCGTGCACGCGTTAACGGTGCTGTACGCTGGACCTGGCGATGAGGTTATCTTCAGCCAGTACGGGTTTCTCCGGTTTAAGTTGAGCGCGATCGCGTCTGGAGCCACGCCGGTGTCAGCCAAGGAGGTGGTGCACACCGTATCGGTCGATGCACTCCTCGCGGCGGTCACAGAGCGTACGAAGGTCGT
The DNA here is from genome assembly GCA_002296225.1 of Acidobacteria bacterium UBA823. GTDB lineage: Bacteria > Acidobacteriota > Vicinamibacteria > Vicinamibacterales > UBA823 > UBA823. The sequence goes on from DBHR01000008.1 coordinate 16,304, forward strand.
GCTTTTGGCCAATCCCAACAATCCGACCGGCACCTATATACCGAGAGCCGAGCTGGAGCAGCTATGTGCTGCACTGCCAGCCACCGTGCTACTTGTGATCGACTCGGCATATGCGGAGTTCGTAGAGCGTGATGACTATTCTGACGGTGCGGACCTTGTCCGTGGGGCTGAGAACATCGTCATGACGCGCACCTTCTCAAAAGCCTATGGACTGGCAGGTCTCCGGTTGGGATGGGCGTATGGCCCGGAGTCTGTTGTAGAGGCCTTCAACCGCGCGCGGCTGCCGTTTCCGGTTAGTAGCGCGGCCCAAGCAGCGGGCGTGGCTGCGCTGCAGGATGAGTCGCATCTGCGAGCGGTCGTTGCGCACAATGCCGGGGCGGTCGTTTGGGTAGCAGATCGCACGCGTGACCTAGCTCTGCCACCGCTTCCGAGTGTAACGAATTTCAATACATGCCGAGTCGGCGAGCCGGGCACCGGGCGGGCACAGGCCGCGTTGGATTTTCTCGCGCGCCGCAACATTCTCGTCAGACCATTGGACCCCTACGGCCTCGACAACTATCTTCGGATCACTGTCGGTTTGGACAAAGAGAACGAGAAACTCGTCGATGGGCTCGCGAAGTTCGTCGACAGTCACATGTCAGGCGGCTTGGGCGCGAGCGATCCCAATCGTTGCGTTTCTTGACCCTGGGCGATCATCATAGCGTGCCTTTCGACGCAACTCAGGTGCTCATTGTGGGCGCGGGCCCCACGGGTCTAATCGCGGCCAATATTCTAGGTCTGGCTGGCGTCCGAGCGATCGTCATTGAACGTAATACCTCTACCTCAGAGATTCCGAAGGGGATCTACATCGACGACGAATTCTTCCGCACGCTGGACATGGTTGGCCTTGGCGACGAGGTCTCACGGCACTGTGTGTCAGCGGCCGGTGTTACCTACTTCTCTCGCTTCGGATTTTGCGTCACGCGCGTCAAGGGGTTCGTGACGCAGAACGGCTATGGTAACCGGTCGGCCATCTGGCAACCGGAGTTAGAAGGGATCATGGTCCGCGGCGCGGCGCGGCTTACGTCGGTGACGGTCCGGTTCGGGCAGACCTTGCTCGACCTGGATGACCAAGGTTCTGTGGTGGTCGCCGGCATCCTCGGTGATAAAGGTGTTCGACAGGAGATTCGTGCTGATTATGTGCTCGGGTGTGATGGTGGCCAGAGTACGGTTCGGAAACTCCTCGGAATCCGCATGGTAGGCCAGTCATACCAGCAACCGTGGGTTGTTGTCGACCTGCTCAACGACATAGATCCGAGTCCGTTTTCAAAATACTTCGTGGATCCACGTCGGCCGACGGACAGCATCCCAGCGCCGTTTCACGGTCGGCGGTTCGAATTTATGCTTCTGCCAGGTGAGGACCCAGAGGTGATGCTGAAGGATCGCTCACTGCGCCGTCTGTTTGCTCCGTTTCGTGAATTCGACAGCCTAAAGATCTGTCGGCGGGCGGTCTATACGTTCCATGCGCTTTTCGTCCGCACGATGCGGAAAGGGCGCGTCTTTCTGCTCGGCGACGCCGCCCACTTGATGCCGCCGTTCGGCGCGTCAGGAATGAACTCCGGGCACCGCGATGCCTCAAATCTCTGCTGGAAGCTTGTCGCGGTCTTTCAGGGTGTTGCGTCGAGGGCCACTCTTGAGACCTACGAGACAGAACGATTGGATCATACGCAGGCGACGATTAACATTTCAGTGCTGCTTGGTCGGATTGTTAATACGCGGTCAGTGGTATTAGCGTTTTTTCGGGATTTACTATTCTGGTTTCTCTCACGCGTGCCACCGACCCGCGGTTACATCACAGAGATGCGGTACATCCCACGTGTGCTGCTTCGAAAGGGACTGGTTGTGTCGGACAGGTCTCGTCCGACGCCCACTTGGGTCGGACGGATGATTCCCCAGCCTGAGGTGCTCGCCTCAAGTGGGTCGACGGCGTTACTGGACAACCATCTCGGCCACGGATTTGGGCTACTCGCGGTCGATTGCCCGGCGCTGGATTTCACCGTGGCGCTGCGTCACAACTTCTGGAAGGTGTTGGGCGTGAAAGGGATTCACGTCGTATCTGCCAGGACCGACCGGCCATTGCGCGATGCGTGGGTGACGCCGGTTGATGCTCGTTTCCGCGAGCTCGTTCGGCAACATCGCGGTGAGGTGCTGCTCATCCGGCCCGATCGGTACGTCGCTGCGGCAGTCGGCCCACACGAGTTGGGCAGCTTGGCAGAGGAGTTTGAGCGACTGCTTCGTTCCTGATCTTAAGATCGTTCACTGGTTGGTTGGGTTGTTCTTGCCGCAGAGTCAGTAGGTGGAGAATAAAGTGCGACAGTATAATCTAACGTTGTTTCTTTACTGGCCTAAGGCTCGGTCGACCCGAGTAAAACGGTAAACCAAGGACGCGATCCGCTGTCCAGTCACGGACGATAATTTTTCAGGTAGCTAATGTCATGAACAAGACGCTTGGTGTGGTACTGGTTATCCTCGGCTGTCTCGGTTTGCCGAAGATTGTGTTCGCCCAGGCTGACGCTGTCGATCCGAACGGAATTGGTCCGCAGGTCGGCGAGACCGTGCCCGATTTCATGCTACAGAACCATCGGGGTGAAACGCGCACGCTTGCATCGCTCTATGGACCGCGAGGATTAATGCTGGTCTTTAGCCGGTCGGCCGATTGGTGACCGTGGTGCAAGACGCAGCTCGTCGAGCTGCAAAGCCGGTATCAAGACTTGCGAGCCGGTGGCTTGGAACTGGTTGTGATCACCTACGATTCACTTGAGATCCAGCAAGCCTATGTTGAGCGCCAGGGACTAGAATTCCAGATGCTATCGGACGTCGGGTCGGAGGTCATTAAGCGCTATGACCTCCTGAACGAGACGGTTGAGTTGACGAGCCGGGCTTACGGTATTCCATATCCAGGTACGTTCATCCTTGATCCTAACGGGCGTGTGCTCGACCGCTTCTTCGAGCGTGGCTATCAGCGGCGCAACACCGTATCGAGCATCGCCGTCAAACTCGGTAATCCCCTCTGGGGCACTGGTGTTGACGGCGCTCGCTTAGCGACCGACCATCTTGATGTAGTAGCCTATCCGACCGACGGGGTGGTGGCGCCAGGTAATCGGTTTTCGGTAGTTCTCGACGTGACGCCGAAGCCGGGCATGCACGTCTATGCGCCGGGGAACCATTCGTATCAGGTAGTCGCCCTTCGAGTGAACCCGCAAGAAGGGTTAGTCGTCCACCCTGCGATCTACCCTGAGCCAGGAATTTATCACTTCGAACCGCTCAACGAACATGTAGAGGTCTACGATCAACCGTTTCGGATCGTGCAGGACATCACGATTCCGATTATGTCCGAGATTCGCGAGCGCGCAGCGAGTGGCGGAACACTGACCATCGATGGCGTATTTGAGTACCAGGCGTGCGACGACGCGATCTGCTACAACCCAGTCGATTTACCGGTTCGCTGGATGCTTACGCTCAGACCGATGGTGACGGATTGATGGGAGACCGGGAAGCTCAGAGAAAGCGCTTTGCGTGCTATTAGCGTCATCGGCCCTTGCGCTTGGGTTCGTGCATGGCCTAGGCGCCGATCACTTGATGGCGATCGCTGCGCTGTCGGTCCGCGGCCGTGATGAGCGATTAAAGGGCAAGGCGCTCGGCGTGGCCCTGCGGTTTGCATGTGGCCACGCGTTATTGTTGGGCGCTGGTGCCGCAGCCGTCGTGCTGGCCGGCTGGGAGGTGCCCAGTGCGTTGGAGCGCGGAGGCGAGTTGGTCAGCGGTTGGTTGCTCATTGCTTTGGGTGGCACTGGGGCCTGGGCGTTGGTCAGCGGCGAGGTCTCTGCACGAACGCGCCCGCCTGATGATTCACCGCGCGTAGGTTTTGGCCTGCACGGTGGTGACCGGCATCGGCATCAGGCGCCCGGCTTGCGTTCCCATGTCCCGACCATTCTGGGCGCGATTTTCGCGGTCAGCAGTCTACGCACACTCACACTTTTTACGTCGGTCGGCGGTGTCGAGACGGTGAATGAGTCGTTACTGGCCTTGCTCGGATTCGTCACGGTCTTCGCCGGTGGGATCATGTTGGCGATGTGTTCGTTCGGAGTGTTGTTGGCACAGTTGTTGTCAAGCCGCATGCTCTTCGGCGTGAGCCGTCTCGCGACCGGAGCAACGGCTACAGCTTCCATCATCCTCGGTATTTACTGGATTACCTCTTCTTGAGGCGTGAAATCCTTCCGGATGTCCGTATCGCAGAGCCGAAGTCCTGCGCAACAGGTTAAACGTTGCTTCGACTCTTGATCTCTTTCCTACAATTTCCTGACCTCATGGTTTTGCACGAGGAAGTAGCAGGCGAAGACGGCGAGGAGCGTGCCATTTATCCCCAATACGAACGGCGCGGACCTCTGGTCTGCCATGAAGCCGGCGACCAGATTACCCAGCGGGATGCCGCCGCGGAACGCGAGCATGAAGATGCTCATGACGCGGCCTCGGAGTTCGTCCGGTGCGACGAGTTGTACGAGGGAGGTGACCAGCGAGAACACCATGATGAGCATCATGCTGGCGAAGAAGAGCAGAATCTCGCTCAGGAGCATCACGCGTGAAAACGAGAACGCGACGACGAGTCCACCGAAGATAATCTGCACGACCAGGAGCGTCACGCCCATGTGACGGAATTTTCCCAACCAAGCGACGACCAGCGCACCCACGACCGCGCCCGCACCCGCGAACGCCATCATCCGACTGTACTGTTCGACCCCCTGCGCGAAGACGTCCTGTGCGATGACGGGTAGTAGGGTCAGTAGCGGGAAGCCGAGAAGCGTCGTGACGAAAGCCAGGCCGGTCAGCGTAGCCAGTGCACCTTGGTGCCTGACGTAGGACAGTCCGCCTCGCAGTTCGTCGAGCATCCGCTGTCGGGTTGGCGGTGGCAGATGCTTCACGTGCAGCGACATTAGGGCCACGATGACTACGAAGAAGGACAGACCGTTGAAGCCGAAGCAGGCGGCGGTGCCTAGCGTAGCCATCATCACGCCAGCGATGAGTGGTCCGATGAACCGGGCGAGATTGAACTGAATCGAATTAAGCGCGATCGCATTGGGTAGATTCACTTTGGGAACAAGTGCTGGGACGAGGGACTGGTGCGCGGGACCGCCGAAGGCTTGGCCGCACCCGGTTATGAACGACAGCATTAAAATCTGCCAGATCTGGACGACGTCGAAGTAGACGAGTGCGGCCAAGATGAAAGCCGGAACCATCTGGACGTACTGCGAGCCGATTAAAAGATGACGCCGATTGTGGCGGTCGGCGATGACGCCGCCGATGAGCGTGAAGAGCAGAATCGGTAGATCGCCCATGAACGAAGCGAGACCGAGATAGAACGCCGAGCCAGTGAGCGTGAGGATAAGCCAGTTTTGCGCGACTCGCTGGGTCCACATGCCGATTGTGGACGTGAAGGCTCCGAGCCAGAGGACGCGAAAGTCACGATAGGTGAGTGCGGCGCCTAGGCGGTGTAGAGCGCGGGAGCCCGATGACGCTAGCGTGGACTGGGGAGCGGCATCCGTGCCGGCCGTGTTACCTCTCAACGGCTCGACCACGCGACAAATGATCCTTTACAGGTAACAGGCTGGTCACGAACGGCGGGCTTGGCGGATGGGCACAAGCCCGTACCTTATCACTGACAGCTAGGCTGGGGTTCTGCGGTCCCCTTGGCCCGTTCGTGAACTGATAAAAGGCGAATGGGGCGAACGCCACGCTAGGAAGTTGCATGGCGATTTACCGGGGCGTGGTCAATATG
>DBHR01000015.1:0-15815 GCA_002296225.1 Acidobacteria bacterium UBA823
CTACGTGGGCGATGAGTTCACTTTCGAGACTTGGCGCGAGAGTGTGCGTGACGGGCACACCTTTGTTACCAGTGGTCCGATCGTTGAATTGACAGTCAACGAAGCAATGCCTGGTGACCGAGTTGATGTGGCATCCGGGTCGACGCTCAGAATTACCGCGCGCGCTCAAGGGCACGCCACGCAGATCCCATTGGAAGCGCTTGAGATCGTGGCTCACGGAGCAGTTATCCAATCAGTGTCAGCTCGCGATCCGAATCAGTCGTCAGAACGCCTTGCGGTGACTATGAGTCTCCCGGTGGATCATGGTGTCTGGATTGCCGCCCGCACGAGCGCCGGCCCGACCCAGATCGCACATTCGACGCCAGTGTACGTGACCGTGGCAGGCTCAGGCTTTCATAGTCCGGACACGCTTGAGGAGTATCTTGATTTAAGCGGGCAGTATCTCGATGAACTGCAGAAAGAAATTGCTCAGCCGAATGATTCGCTCGACCACCTAGCTTGGCGAGATCGTGACGGACTGGAGGCCCAGATTGCGGAAACCCGCGGGGTGATTGCGAAACTTCGTCGGGAGCTCGGCGACGGAGAATAATTTGTTACGTCGAATTGCGTTCGCGCGACGACCTATAAAAGGATCTTTTACAGAATAAACGTCCTTCTTCGGTCCCAAACGCCGAACTATTCCAGAGCAAACGCGAGGACTGCGTCTCCGACTTTTCACCGGTCATTCGTGCCATTGCGAGGGTGTACCACAAGGCCGTCCCCTTATGATTTGGCTGCTTTTTTCAGTATTCCGCTTTCCTTTAGCTGCTTTTCCAATAAGACAATTTTTCCCAAAGCAGCTAGCGAAAAGGTAAAGCCGAGTATCCCAAGAGCTTCCATCCTATTTCCTCCCTTTCACTGTGGGGTTGAACGTGGTCCTGCGCCATCCTACCGCTGGCTGATGGAGGGTTCAACGGTGCAAATTAACGGATCACAAAAAACCCAGCGCACAGTGGCTACGTATTACGGTATCCGCCTAATCTCCAACTAAGGCTGTTTGGCGCGCAGATAATCCAGCAGGAGATTCGACATTGCCCGCATGCCGACTGGCACTGATGCGTCATCAGCCTGGAAAGTCGGCGTGTGATGTCCCCCGGATTCTGCGCCAGGTTTCACCATGCCGAGCCGAAAAAAGAATCCAGGCACTTCATTAGCGAAGAACGAGAAGTCCTCGCCCCCCATAACTGGTTCGACGATCACGACCCGATCGGCACCCACGATTCGTTCCAGCGTGGGCGCCATCTGCGCTGTCAAGTCTGGGTCGTTGATCGTCGCAGGCGATCCTCGCTCATAATCGAGTTCGTAAGAACCGCCGCCGGCGAGCGTAATTCCGGCCAGAATTTCTTCCATTCGTCTTTCGATTGTGTCTCGGATGTCCGGGTCGTAGGTCCGAACCGTGCCCTCCATCCGCACTTCCTCAGGAATAATATTGAAACGTGTACCACCTTGCATGAGACCAACGGTCACAACGCTAGGTTCAAGGGGTGACAAATTGCGGGAGCGGATCGTCTGGAGAGCGGTCACGATTTGAGAAGCCATGACAATCGGATCGATACCAAGGTGGGGATAGGCGCCGTGCGCCTGCTGGCCTTTCACCCGAATCCTGAAGTGATCCACGGCAGCGAGCATCGGCCCGGCCTTATAGCCGAGGGTGCCTACATCCATGGAGGCGAGCGTATGCAATCCGAAGATAGCCGCAGGCCGAGGATTTTCCAACACTCCTTCCTCGACCATAAGGTCCGCGCCGCCCACTTCGCCTGGCGGCGGACCTTCTTCGGCTGGCTGGAAAATGAATTTGATGGTTCCTGGGATCTGGTCTCGCATGGAAGCAAGGACTGATGCGACACCGAGTTGAACCGCCGTGTGAACGTCGTGTCCGCACGCATGCATGACGCCAACGTCTTGGCCAAGATACTCGGTGCGCACGGTAGACTGGAAAGGATATGTGGTGTCTTCAGTTACCGGTAAAGCATCCATGTCGGCGCGAACGGCCACGACCTCACCGGGAAGGCCACCGCGGAGGATACCCACCACCCCGGTGTGGGCCACGCCGACCACGACTTCATCAAAATCTAGATCGCGTAGGTGATTGGAGACCAACTCCATCGTCTCAAACTCACGATTTCCTAGTTCGGGGTGTTGGTGGATGTGCTGACGCAGCCCGATAATCTGTTCGGCGTATTTCTCGACTGCGTCATCAATCGCACGGTTCTGCGCGTGAACGCCAACGACCATCCAAGGTGCTAGTAGTGAGGCCAGAAGTGTTCCTCTCGTCGTGGCACGCATGTTGTTCTCCCCTATCCTTAATATCCTTAAGCCGTGAGCCACCTATAGGAGGTCATCCTACCGCTGGCTAGTGGCGGGTTCAACGTGATTGAGGCGTGCGTGGCGACAGGTCATAGGGTTCCCCCGCCGACGATCTTCAATGGAAGCGTTTACTACCAACGGATGGTGGCAGTGAGCGTCATGGGCGTGGATGGTCCGCGCCCGCCGAAGCTATGCCGCTGTCCTGAGCTCGTGCCAGCCGCCTGATACAGCGTGAGCCGCCTTTGGTTAGGCGTAATAAAATCTACAGTAAGGCCAACCGCTCCCCAGAGTCCCCCGTTGATTAAGGCCACATAAACCAAGCACCCTAAAGAACAGGATTCACCAACTCCACCCGCCGCAGCCAATGCAATTCCGGCCCCAGCACCCAGGCCTGCGCCGATGAGCCCACCGTTTTTTATGGAATCCCTGCCAGTCGTCTCCAGACGGCGGATTTGGGCAACCGAGAAATGCCGCTCTTCCCCGTTGGCCTGCACCAGGTCAAGCCCATCAGCGTCCAGTTGAACCACCTCACCTGACCACTCCGTTCCAGTCTCATCGAGAACAGTGGCCGTGGACAGCAGGTCGGATATCTTCACGTCACTCCAAGAGTCGGTGGCGTCTTGCGCCACAGCGGGCACCCCCACCACTGTGATCGCTACAAGAAGAACGAAGCGTCGTAGCATGCTGACCTCCTCCGGACCACCAAGGCGGCAGGGAACCGTTTGGCACGTCTAAAACCACCGTGCATCAAAACCCGAAAATACTTCCTCTACTACTGACAACGATGTTACTGGAGGGCTAGAGTCTACCGCTGCTTAGGGGGTTGATGTTGGCGTTACTGGCTTCACGTAACGGTCGTACCACGCCAAATATCGTTCATAGCGGTCCCGCTGATAGGTCGGACGCCGGATGCCATGGCTCTGCTCGGGATAGATGACGAGTTCTGTCTCCCGGCCAAGCCGTCGTAATGCCTGGTAGAGTTGCTCCGAGTTCAGTGCCGGGACGTTCCAGTCGTGCTCGCCATTCATCACGAGGGTCGGCGTCACGATGTTGTCGACTCGGAAGAATGGCGACAGTCGAATCCAGATATCCATGTTCCGCCACGGTAGACCGAGCTCGGCCTCCCACTGACGCTGGTAGTGGTCAGTGCCGTAATTCGACAGATAGTTGACCTCGCTCGCTCCGGTGATGGCCGCGCGGAAGCGATCAGTCTTGGTGATCACATGATTCGTCAGGATGCCACCGTAGCTCCAGCCGCCGACCCCAAGCCGATTTGGGTCGGCAACATCCATCTCAATAACGTGATCGACGGCTGCCATAACATCGTCAAAATCCTTATTCCCCCAATCAGCCCAAATGGCGCGTGAGAACGCATGGCCGTAGCCAGATGACCCTCGAGGATTTGCCGCGACGACGGCGTAGCCGTGTGCTGCGAAGAGCTGCCACTCGAATCGAAACGCTGTTGAGTATTGGCTCACCGGGCCTCCGTGAATCCGGAGAAGTGTTGGTAACCTGGCGCCGTCTAGCTGGTCGGGCGGCCGGGTCAGGAAGCCTCCGATAAGTGTGCCATCGGCGCTTGTTGCCGTGAAGCGCTCCACTGGAGCCAGCGTGATGGTTGCGAGGTGTGCATCGTTGATGCGAGATATTCGGGTCAGGCCGGTGGCATCTACTCGAGAGAGTTCATTCGGGTAGTGCGGTTGACTCTCGAGAATCACGAGGCTGCCGTCCTTGCCGAGGTCGAAACTCGACAAGGTTCGCTCTCCATCGACAATTCGCTCGATGCCACCACCCTCGATCGGAACCCTGACGAGATGGCGGTTCCCGGCGTCTTCGAGCAGGTAGAGAACATGCTGGTTATCGGCGGCCACCCGCGGCGCCGAACCGTTGCGATCTAGACCTGAACCGAGAAGGGTTGGTGTCCCGCCGGATGTCGGAATTACCGACACATAGCGAGGCGCGTACCAAATATCGGCCGGGTCACCTCCGGCAACGTAGGTGATGAGCTTGCCGTCCGGACTGAACGAAGGAGAATTGTCGCTACCCTCCGAGGTCGTTAGTTTTTTGAGCGGCGCGCCGGAAACCGGTTCTGTGAGAAAGATGTCAGTGTTGGCATTGGAGTCGGGTTCTTCACTGCGATTGCTGACAAACGCGACGTGAGAGCCGTCGGGCGTCCAGACCGGCGACGAAGCATCGTACGGTCCTTCGGTAATTTGTAGACTGGCTTTCGTGCTGACGTCGAACACGTGGAGATGTCGGTGGCGATCTGTGAGATAGCCCTGACCGTCGCGCTTGAATTGAAGCCGCGTGATGACTATCGGCTGAGGCGCTGCTTCGCGATCGTCGGAGTCTTCGGGATCTGGGTCTGATGCTATTACCGCTAGTTGGGCGGCGTCTGGTGACCAGGCGAACGCCGAAACACCTCCATCGTACTCGGTCAACCGGATTGCTTCACCACCGCGTCGGTCGAGTAGCCACACTTGTGCCCTATCCCCATCTCTTGAAGAGAGAAACGCGAGATATCGGCCGTCCGGACTCCAACGTGGACTGGTTTCGGATTCGTCGCTAGTTGTCAAGCGGACCGCGTCGGCAGCTGGGTCGGTGAGCGAGGACATGTAAATATCAACATCGCGGCGATCAGTGTCGATATCGATGCGAGACACCGTGTAGGCGACCCATTCACCATCAGGACTAATCGATGGTGAGCCAACGTTACGCAGTTGGAAGAGATCCGCAATCTCTAGGGAACGGCGAGCCTGTCCCAATAGGTTCGCCGACAGACCGAGAGTTAGTAGTGAGATCGAGAGCAAGCGTGTTGTTGTCGTCATGAGGGCCTCGCAATCTCCAATTCTCAGCGCAATCAGTGAAACAACTCCCGAATAGAACGCTAGAATCTACCGCTGGCCGATGGCACGGAACACAAAAACACTTGGCGCAGGTCGGCCACCGTCACGGGGCACGCTGCCAACGCGACCCGATCTCGGCCGCTTCCCCGCCGGGCGCCCAGATGACGAGTGCCTTGGTCGGCGGTCCGTCCGGGTCGACAATATGGTTCACCACGTCAGGTGGCTTAACGTAGCCCAACATACCCTTAGTCAGGATGTGGCTCTCGCCGTTGACCACGTGCTCAAGCGTCCCTTCCAAGATGTAAAAAATCTCTATCACCCCATGCGAGTGGTCGCCCGAGTTGGTTCCGGGAGGGAACGTCAGCTGTCCGACATCGACTTCCGCGCCCATGGTAGGGCCGTCGAACAGCACATCAAGACGTGTGCCGTTAGGTCCGCTCTGGTAACTCACAATGTCAGTTGCGGTTTGCGCAAACATGCCGGCCCCAAAACAGGCCAAGCAGGCCACTATCGCGTAGGCTCGTTGTCGTCGGGTCATCATCGTCTCCAGGGATGCACCGCTCTGAACCAGAGCGCGTCATATTACTAGTAGGCGATCAACGATAGCAACAAGCCCAGACGCTAACAGAGGAGGGTCTGGAAGTGTTTCGTCAGCGCGCAGAACTACCGTGTCTCCATCTCGTGCCCACGTGAGTATGCCAGGAACACACAGAGGACCAGTAGAACCGCTGGCGCAACCGCCTGGGCCACCGGGTCGTGCATCAAGTGCTCTGCAACAGCACCCGCCACCACCACAGCGAGTCCCCCGGCCGCCAGCGGTGCAAGGCGCGGCAGGAAGAGTCCAACTGCACCTGCTAGCTCGGCCACGCCGATGAAGCGCAGGAAGTTCAAGCTCAGACCAAAACGCTCGAACGTAGAGACCATATGTTCGGCTCCCATGAGCTTCGGAATCGCGGCCCCTACGAACGCAAGGGCTACTACAGCACTCAAGATCGTCACGAGCCGGGACCGCGCAGGTGTGTTACTCATGCCTTTTCTCCCATGCCACTCTCGCCGATCTTGGCGGCCACCCCATTCTCTCAATCACTCACAGTTGAGCAGGCGTGACATGGAGCAAAAGGGGCTCGAGCGAGACGGCCCCCGCCCCATCTTCACGGTCGTTCTACAACTCGGCTACTTCCATTCCAAAGCTTTGAAGACCGTACTCCCGTCTGCAGCCACGTCGTAGTTACCGACCAACCCGATACTATTCAAATCGGCATACTTCGCCGACGTGCTGTGGGGATGGATCATCACACTCCACTTGGTCGCACCACCAGGTGCCGGGGCTTGTCCAGAACCGTGTCCGATAAGGTGAATAACATCGCCATCCTGAGTGGTCATGACTCCTTGACCCTGCCCGTAGATTGAGCCATCCGATCTCGTAGTTTGGGTGTACGTCCACAACGTGTTCTCAGCTACGCCTCGGATCGTTCCTGAGGACTGCAGGTCTACTTCAAGCTTGGTGCCGGCCGCATCGGACGAAAGGACGCGCACCGCAGTTACCTGGCCTGTTTCATCGACAACGAGATCACCTAGAGCCATCGTTTTTCCCCTTATTTGAACGAGTTGACGTCTATTGGAGGGCTAGATTCTACCGCTGGCCGATGGCGGGTTCAACGTGTTTGAGGCGTGTGGCCAGAAACCGCCACCACTGGATGCCTCCTATGTTTACAATCAACAGCGTCGGTTCCACAGCGGACGAAACGGGGGGCATGGGATGGGTGTTCGAGTAATGGCTGGTGTCATCCTGGTGCTCGGGATTGCCATCGGGGACATGGGGTTGGCCCAACCGAACGAGTTCGCGACCGGAGTGGTGGAGGCCAACGGTCTGACCTTTCACTATCTCGAAGCGGGAGAAGGACCGACCGTGCTTGCGCTGCACGGCTTTCCAGACCATGCGCGTTCCTTTCGGCATCAGCTCACGGCGCTCGCGGAGGCAGGTTATCGGGTTGTGGCGCCCTATATGCGCGGGTATGCGCCGACCGAGATTCCCGATGATGGTTACTTCGGCGTCCCCGCGCTGGCCCAGGACGCGATCGCGCTCGCCGAGGCGCTCAGCGACGAACCGGTTGTCCTGATGGGGCACGATTGGGGGGCGGCCGCAGCGCACGCCGCAGCGGTCGTGGCCCCAGAGCGGTTCTCGAAACTGATCACTATGTCCGTGCCCGCCGGCATAGCGTTCTCGCAGAGTCTGAGGACGAGTCCAGAGCAGCAGCGACGATCCTGGTACATATTCTACTTTCAGCATCGGATGGCCGACGTCGCCGTTCCCTTGAACGACTTCGCGTTCATCGAGAGGCTTTGGCGAGACTGGTCTCCCGGGTGGGACATTCCGATAGCGGAACTGACGTCAGTGAAAGCGACACTCGGGCAGCCTGGCGTTCTGTCGGCCGCGCTGAACTACTACCGTCACACTTTCAACCCACCCCCCAACGCGCCCCAGGTCGGCACGGGCAGAGGACCCCAGCAGATTCAGGTGCCGACGCTCTACATTCACGGACGGGAGGATGGCTGCATCGGTGTGGAGCTAGCAGATGGCATGGAGGCGTTTTTCGACAATGGCCTCCGGAAAGTCATTGTCGAGGGCGCGGGACACTTCGTGCACCAGGAGAAGCCCGATGAGGTTAATCGCGTGATCCTAGAGTTCTTGGAATAGGCCCTCTCCGTCCCTCCTGACCGAGTTTCAAAAGCTCACTGACAGAAGCAGCCCCTTCTTGTCGCGAGTTACCAAGAGAGAGGCCTGCTGTCCTTCGATCTCGTCAACGACGATGCAGGTGAGGCCCAGAGTCTGCTGCTACCCGGGCGCGGGTTCAACGCGAGGGGCTGGGGGCTGATGGCTCACGCGGGTACGCGGCGTACCACTCAGTGACGAGGCATTTGGCATTAGCGAGAGACCAGCGTGACCGGTTAACTCTTGAAATCCTGCTATCCAATTCCTTAAACAGCACCACGGACGACAAGATAGACAAAACGAATCAATAAGCTACGCATGTTTCTAGCGCGCTTCTAGAAACCTCGGACCGTGTCACCGTCCCTCGCCTCGCCCTCAAGGAGTTGACAAATGGCCGACTGCGAAAGAACGCGCGTTACTTCAAGCACACCTACCCGCTCTGTGACCTGATCGAGCAAACGACCGGCGCTGTCCCTAATCTCGTCGACCACGCGGTGTACCTCGAACCGTTGACCAATTTGTAAGCCGTAATTGTCTCCCCGGTCGATAAAGATCCCGCCCTCACCTGAACCGACGACTCGTCCTGCTGGCGCAGCGGATTGCAGAGAACTAAATCTGTCGCGCTGGCCGTTAATTTTTTCGACGACCTTCTCGATTGCTGGACGCAACGCTTCACCAGCGAAACCAGCATCGAATTCACGTTCGATATTGACACCTTGGAAAAAGGCGCTTCCAAAGCGTTTACGACCGTCACCCTCTGCTGCAAACACAACCTCTCCGGTATTGGTATCGAGCACCCGCACGCCTAATCTCGTCTCAGCCTGTGACACCGACAAACCTAACCTCCGAAAGCCTCCCGACACGCGTTCGATAGAAAACTGAGAAATCGAACCTGTAAGAATGAGTTGAGCTCCGAGGAGTTGGCCGATCTGCGCCGCCGTAGACTCGCTGATGCGGCCACCCGCACCCAGGTTCTGCTCGGTCAGGATTGCGTCAAGCTCATCGCGTTCGACGATGCTGAACAGGTCGCCTTGAAACAGTTGCGTTGTCAACTCATCCGCCGCTGCCCGGCCCAGGTCACGTCCCCACCAAGTCCAGGTGCTGTTGTTTTCAAAATCAACAACAGCAACGCGAGTCTTTCCGTTCTGGGCCGCCGCATCGGTCGTTCCACATGCGACAAGTAAGGCCGTGAACACCGCGACTGGCAACAGTCCACCGCCTAAACCTTTTGCGCTAACCATTCTTTCCACCCTTTAGAGTCTAGGACTCACGACAAAATAATGTGGAGGGTTAGATTCTACCGCTGGCCCCGGGGCGAGTTCAACGCGGGTGCAGGGTCTCCCATTCGCGGGGGCTTAGGGGCAGGTGACTTCCGTCGAACTAAACTCTACTTCGCCTGAAAGGTCGGTCAAGATCGAGACCCCATTAAGAATTCGCTGAGCCATAGCTTCCAGACAGCACCCTTCAAATTCAAACACTTCTCCGGGTTGAATAATTTGGGTCCACAGAAGGCTACCCGAATCGAGCTCTAACAAAGCGTCATTAGTGTCAACCGCCGTAAACGTCCACGTGACGTTTCTAGCGCACCCGTCCCCTGTGTTTTTTCCGTGACCTTCATAGCCTCCGAAATAAGCATAGGACTCTTCATTAAAGTACGCAGGGTCACCCAAAAAGCTAAGGTGCCACCAGTACGGCTCAGGTTCTTCATCCGGACCGCCCGCGGCCTCATGAAAAACTAGATTCACAACCAAATCGGCCACCGTGATGACGAGAGAGGCAGTAAGGTTCTGGAAGATTTGAGTGTATGTGGATGTCCCTAGAGCCAGCGCAGTCACCGTGCAATCCGCGATGATGCTTATGACGGACCCATTGGTTGGCGTACAATCCCACTCCGTCGTGGATATAGGCAAAACGGTGTTGTTGCTGTAGTTACCGAATAGATAAATGCCCGTGGTCTCTCCAACCTGCAACGTGGTCCTCCCGGCGCCTATTACGATGCTCGTAATAGTTGGCGTCGGTGTCGGCGCTATCGGGCTGGACGACCCACCGCCTCCCCCACAGGAAACACATAGGACTAGTGCAACAGCAAGACCTGCGTACCGACTGTTCATAGCATGCCTCCAACGTCGACGACGATGCGCATAGATAACTAGAGTCTACCGCCGGCCGGGGGTGGGTTCAACGCAGGGATACGGTTAGGACAAGCAACCTGGCCCGCCACAATATCATGATTTTTTAGACGCCGAGGACGATCAAAAGGTTTCCCCACGACTTTGAATATGAGAATTCCCAGTTCGATTCCGGTCGCCAGCTCCAGCAATTCCGTCACTCCCCATCGGTAATCAGCAGCGGGTATGCGATATAGACCTGAGAACGTGCTACAAATGTTCGAAACGCCGATTCTAACGGGATAACCATCAAGCGCCGAGGGAATCTCACGATACCGTGCACAACTCGAATGATGGCCATACTCTGGAAGAGAGAACCAAGAATAGCCTTTCATCAGGACACCTCACACCTTCTCAGTTCTGTCGTAACCTAGGACGATGCGACTTTTGGCTGACGGCTCACGCACGATGAACAACGACGGAATTAACAGGCGGCTCGTCCTCTCATGTCTCACCGCCCTGCTTGCCCTGCTACTACCGGCCCAAGCTATCGACCGCCCGAACTTTATTCTCCTCATGGGTGACGACCATGGCTGGGAGGAAACGGGCTACAACGGACACGCCTATTTGCGGACGCCGGTCCTTGACGAGATGGCTGCCACCGGGCTGCGGCTTGATCGGTTCTACGCCGCGCACCCGAACTGCTCCCCCACGCGCGGGAGTGTGTTGACGGGACGTCATCCAAATCGCTTCGGCACGTTTGCCCCGAACTGGTCGATCCGTCCGGAGGAAATTACCGTCGCGCATCTACTGCGTGAAGCCGGCTACGCCACGGGCCATTTTGGCAAGTGGCACGTCGGGCCCGTGAAGGCCACCTCTCCAACCAATCCCGGTGCCATGGGATTTGATGAGTGGCTGTCGCACGACAATTTTTTTGAACTCAATCCGATCCTGTCACGGAACGGCGGACCGCCCACGCGCTTCGAAGGCGAGAGTTCGGCGATCCTCATCGACGAAACCATTCGCTTCATCCGCAGGTCCAACCAACGTGGCACCCCGTTCTTAGCCGTCGTCTGGTTCGGCTCGCCGCACGAGCCGTACAGTGGATTGCCGGAAGACCTCGCCCTATATAACAACCTGCCGGTTCGATATGCGCAGCAGGTCGTCTCGCTGACCTCGAATGAAACTGGTAGCCCCGTCCAAAGACCGTTACGTGATGTGCTGCGCGAGCGCTACGCGGAAATCACGGCGATGGACCGCGCCATCGGTACCCTGCGAACTTATCTCAAACGGGACGGCCTGCGAGACAACACCCTGCTCTGGTATAACGGCGACAATGGGACGCCGCCAAGCGGCGTTGCGGAAACGCTCTTGCGAGGGCTAAAAAGCACCTTGTATGAGGGCGGTATTCGCGTGCCTGGCCTCCTCGAATGGCCGGCGCGCATTTCCACACCCCGCGTCAGCCAACTCCCCACCGTCACCAGTGACATCCTGCCCACCGTTGCCGCCCTCGCGGGTCAAGCGATCCCGAATCGGCCCCTGGACGGCATCAACCTCGAGCCGCTCATCGCTGGGGTCATGACCTCGCGGCCAACACCACTTTTCTTCTGGAGTTTCAACAGCGCAGGCCTAGGCGATCGAGCACGTGAACCCTACATCGACCCTGACCTCCAGATGGGCACAACGCCCTTGGTCAAGTTGATGAATGGCCTCCCAACCCGTAACTTTCAAAATTTCCACTACTCGGCGATCGAGGCGCACGACTTTGCCGGGCCGCGCGTCATTTTAAACAACGACTACAAACTCATCATCGGCAGCTCCGATGAATCGACCAGGGAACTGTTTGACCTGCGCGATGACCCTGCGGAGACGCGCAACCTAGCAGAACGCGAACCTGCCGTTGTAGAGGCGTTGGAGAAGCAACTGCGTGAGTGGCAGCACTCCACCCTCAACAGCCTGACCGGCGTGGACTATCGGTAAGGGACTAGTCCAAACGGAAACGTCGCTTCATGGAGTCGCGAGCATTTCCACCTTTCATATAGACAGGGCAGCTTCTCGAGGTCGCCTTTCGTGTCAGTGAGCGTCCCGGCCTCACAACCACGGTGGGCAGTTCAACGCGGGGGTTTACGGCTCACGCGCGTGCGCGGCCTCCCACTCATGGGCGAGGCGATGGGCATCGGCGATCTGTTCCGGTGTCATTCTCCGCGCGAGCTCATCCCGTTGCTGGGTATAGAGCCTCCGTGTGAAATCGCTGGTCGCGCCGGTCCAGGCCAGCTCCAGCCACATATATGCCAGCATGTGATTCTCATCGACTCCGGCACCGTACGCCAACATGTAGCCAAGACCGCCCTGAGCTGGCGCGTACCCCTGCTCAGCCGCTCGCCGGTACCACATCGCGGCCTCAGTATCGTCACCGGGCACGCCGCGGCTCCTAAAGTACAGCAGACCCAGGTTGTGCTGCGCTGGGGCGTGGCCCTGCTCCGCTGCCAGCCTGATCCACCGCGTTGCCTCGGCGTCGTCCTGCAAGACACCGCTTCCTGTGTAGTACAGACTACCTAGCTCGTTCTGCGCCAAGGCCTCGCCCTGCTCCGCCCGTGCGCGTATGTCGGCGATTCGCTGGGGCGTCAGTTCCTCTTGACTGTTGACCGGTGCACTCAGCACCGCAATGGCGATAGCAACAAGACGTGCGCGGTATCCGGTCATGGCACGGTAACTATGACTTCGCCGCTCACGAACATGTGACGCGAATCGTGTAACCGCCAACACTCGGGGCAGTTCCCCCATGTAGATTTGCATTTAAGTCACCTGAGCAAATGATCAGCCGTTGCGCTCTAATTACCGGTTCAGCCTTGATGAAGGTGAGCGCTAATAGGCAAACCACAATGATGGTGAGCATGGTCTTAGTGTAGCGGTCAGTCATGGCTACTCCTTACATTGAACTCGGATGTGTCCAGCGTGACCACATCCTACTGCCGGCCGGCGGGCGGTCCAACGGAACGTGGTTTCCGACTCGTTCAGGCGAGCGGGTTTCACTCGGTGATGACGGGGTGAGCGCCGATTTAAGTCAAATGTCCCTACACCTACTGGTTTTCAATGGTGCTCGTTTTTCTCATCGAATCAATAGCCAAAATCCCAAGGCTCCTATGGCCAACCCTTCTAGAAAGGCCAACCACATCACTCCATAGTCTGATATTCCGAAGCGGTTCTGCCACCAGGCAACAGAGTCTTTATGCCAATCAATGAGCGTGCGCATATGCCAGGTCCTACCGCCTTCAGGCGTGTGTACACCCGTGGACCTTGTTACCTCATATGGATTTCCGGTTTGATGCTGGGACGGCTCACCAGTGCTTTCTAATAACTCACTCAGACAGGAATAGCGCTTTCAGTTTCCCGAACCAACCCTGGCTCCCAGCCGTGACCCTGTACACTGTGGTCCCCTCTCTGACACGCTTATTAACTCGAATCCCCACTTCGGTCCCAGTAGACGCGGTGTCAATGCCGACATGGTCAAGCTGCATCGACTTGACCGTCTGCCGGAAGTCAGCTCCGTGGCCGAGAAACCGCAACGTGTCCCCTGTAGCGACGCGACCAGAAAGCGCGACGATGCCGACCTGGGGCTTTCCAAAGTAGTGCGTAACCGTTCCTACCGGACGCTCAGCCATAACATCACTCCTTACCTTGCTGGGTGGCGATCCGCTGTATCCCGTTTTGCTCCATCGTCGTGTTCAAGTTGGCAATCTCGTCCGCAATCACCCGATTCAACTCTTCCACCAACCCCTCCAACTCCTGGGCATGCAAATCGATCCGTTCGAGCTGGAAGGCGCTGGGCCCTTCGGTGTAGCTGTTGAGGTTACCGTAGAGTCTCGTCATACGAGCATAGAGCGGGCGAGGTCTGACGCTGCCGAAGCCGCCGCCGCGCGCGAGCTTCCCTTCCAAATCGTCAACCTGTTCACTCACTGACTCGACCAGGCTCAAGACCGCTTCGGGAACCTCGACGTCCTCCAGTGATTCGGCGAGCAACCCCAGCTCTGCCTGAAGGCTCACCGCTGTCTGGTGCGCCGCGTCGAGGCGCGCGACCAAGCCGCCAAGCTCGAGCAGCGCGTCCCGCTGCGCTCGGCGGTCAGCCGCCGGCACGTTGATCCGCGGGTCGCCGGCAACGCGCGCCGTCTTGGTCGCCTGGCTGTCACCCGCCGCGACCCGAATAGTATAGGTGCCTGGCAACGCACGCGGCCCCGGCGGCGGACCACCAAACCCCCCTTGACCTGTCGGCGCCAACGGCGGCTCGTGTCGCAGGTCCCAGTTGACACGGTTGAGACCCGCCGAGCCTGAACCGGTCAGTGTGCGGATTGTCTCGCCTGCCTCACCTTGGATCGTGATCTCGACGGCATCCTCTCCGTTGAACTCATCATTCAGATAGTAATGAATTAGCGCACCCTCGGGCGGATTTGGGGCGATGAAAATCTTGTGACCGGTGTTGCCCTTGTGGTTGAAAATGCGATAGGCAACCGCATCGCGGACGTCAAACAAATGCAGATCCGACGCGAGTACTCTCTCGCTTAGCTGCTCGAGTGGTGTCATGTCATCAAGCACCCAGATGCTCCGGCCGTGTGTGCCAAGAATGAGGTCGTTCTCCCGCGGATGGATCGCAATGTCGTCCACTGGTACCGTCGGCACCGGCCCCTTAATCTGATGCCACTCTTCACCCCGATTGATTGTGATGTAGGCACCGAGCTCACCGCCAAGCACCAGCAGGTTCTCGTTTCGGGGGTGCTCACGGATGACGTTCATCGTGTGGCCGTCGGCCAGGTTCGACGCGATCGAGCGCCAGCTGTCCCCGTAATCCTCGCTGACATACACGTACACGCTGTAGTCATCACTACGGTGACCGTCCATCGTGGCGTAGACCCTGGCATCAGCGTGATGGGACGCGTGCACCCGGCTGACGTAGGTTCCCTCAGGCAAGCCTGGAATCACCCCGGCGACTTCCTGCCAGGTTGCGGCGCCATCCTGCGACACCTGCAGATTCCCATCGTCCGTCCCAACGTAGAGCACGCCTTCATGCCGGGGCGATTCACTGATCGAGATAATCTGGCCGAAGGTGGAAATCCCGTCATGGCGTGACAGCGTATCGTCTGTCACTTCGACGCCCATGATAGGCATCTCGTCCCGGTCCTGATTCTTGCTTAAATCGTCGGTCCTGTTCCATGTATCACCACGATCGGTCGACTTGAACAGCCGGTTGCCACCGTAATAAATCGTCTGTGGGTTGTGCGGCGAGATCAGAATCGGGCTGTTCCAGTCGAAGCGATAGCGTTCGCTCTCGTCTTCCGGCTCGGGCCGAATCGGTTTCCGTTCGGTCGTCTCCAGGTCGAGACGCGACACGTTCCCGTTCTGTGACTCCACGTAGATCGTCGTCGGATCATTCGGGTCTACCTGCGTGTAGAAGCCGTCACCGCCACCGACCCGGAACCAGTCTTCGTTGGTGATGCCGCGCTGGTAGAGTGTCCGTACCGGCCCACCCCAGCTGCCGTTGTCCTGTAACCCGCCGTAGACGTTGTAGGGCGTTTCCATGTCGTAGCCGATCTCATAAAACTGGCCGAGCGCCATGGTGTTTACGAAGTCCCAGGTCCGCCCACGGTCGTAGGAGTAATGCACGCCACCGTCAGAGCCGGCAATCATGTGATCGGAATCGACTGGATTGATCCAGAGCGCGTGAAAGTCCCCGTGTATTGTCTGGACCCAGTCACTGACGAACGTCTTCCCGCCATCCTGTGAGTAGAACATTCGTGCGCCGGCTGCCCAGAT
>DBHR01000015.1:16194-116504 GCA_002296225.1 Acidobacteria bacterium UBA823
TCGCTCATTCGTGTCCACGACTTCCCACGGTCCTCGGACCGAAACACACCACCGTCAGCATTCTGCACAATGGCGTAGACGATGCGCGGGTCAGAGCGGTAGATGTCGAGACCGATCCTCCCGGTGATGCCATCCGGGAGGCCGTTGGTCAGGCGCACCCAGGTCGCGCCGCCGTTGGTTGTCTTGTGGATGCCGCTACCCGGTCCTCCGCCGTTAAAGCCGAAAGCGGTTCGGCGCCGCTGGTAGGCTGCCGCATATAGCGTCCCCGGGCTAACCGGGTCCATCGCCACGTCAATGATGCCCGTGTCCTCGTCGATGAACAGCGTGTTCACCCAGGTTTGCCCGCCGTCGGTAGTCTTATACACTCCGCGGGCCTCATTCGGACCCCAGAGATGACCCGTGGCGGCGACGTAGACGACCTCGGGGTCATTGGGATGAATAACAATGCGCCCAATGTGCAGCGTGTCCTCGAGCCCAACGTGTGCCCAGCTGTCGCCCCCATCAGTCGACTTGTACACTCCGTTTCCCCAAGACGAGCTCTGACGATTGTTCGACTCCCCTGAGCCGACCCACACGATAGACGGATCGGAGGGCGCGACCGCAATGTCCCCGATGCTGCTAACTAGCTGATCGTCGAACACAGGTTCCCACGTCACACCGTTGTTGGTGGTGCGCCAGACACCAGCCGAGGCCATAGCAAGGAAGACGATGTCAGGGTCCGACTCGACCACAGCAAAATCATCGATCCGGCCGCCCATGTTCGCAGGACCGATATTTCTCCACTCGAGTTGATCGATGAAGTCCTCCACGGACTGGGCGCTTGTCGACTGCGCCATGAATGGGCCCGCGAATAGGAATGCGAGGCAGCCGATGATATTGCTAAGGCGAGCGACGTCCTGTTGACGCATGATGCAACCCCTTCTCTTTCTGCGTAACTGAGTCCCTGAATGGCACATTCTTCCATACCTAGAAAGACGGCGATACCGGTAGACGTTCTTCACCGAAACATCCGCCCTCAAGGCTACCCGCCACGACGTAGGTCAGCGTCTCTCGAGGGCCTGCCAACGGGCGAGCGTATCCCTCAACGCCCGCTCGGCACCACCTGCGGCCTCTACGACCTGCGGGGTCGGGCCAACGTCAGCTCCCTCAACGATGCCATAAAGTGTACCGAGGTTCCCATTTAGAAGTCGAAGGCTGGACTCCAGTGCTGCTGCCTCCGCATCGAGATCCGAATTTCTGGTGTCAGCACGGAATGTTCGAACTTCCTCCAGTGCATCGAAATCCTGCCCAAGCAGCCCATGTAGTCTGGTCGACAGAGCAAACTGACGTTGGAGGTCCGCCATGGAGGTCTGGACACGTGGGTCCATCTTGACGACGAGCGGTTGGGTCTGGGAGCGGCCATCGACAGTGAGCCTAACCGTGTAGCGGCCTGGCAACACCGATGGCCCCACCGGAGACACCGGGGTGTTGTATGCAACGGCCGATATCGGATAGCGCAGTCGCAGCACGGCGGGTCGCGGATAATGCATATCCCAGACGAACCGATGCAGGCCCGCGTCAGTGGATAGCACCTGCGGTGGACGTGGCCAATAATCGGGCACGTTCTGACCCTCAAGCAGCGGCTCGGGTTGATCGTCGCTCGAGTAACGACGCACA
Organism: Acidobacteria bacterium UBA823; assembly: GCA_002296225.1. Lineage (GTDB taxonomy): Bacteria > Acidobacteriota > Vicinamibacteria > Vicinamibacterales > UBA823 > UBA823. Next base: position 17,851 of record DBHR01000015.1, read on the forward strand.
AGGACGCCTTGGGCATTGAGAATCTCGAGGGTGACCGGGTCGTGAGCCTCGCCGGCCAGGTAGTAGTGAAGGATGGCACCGTCGGGCGGGTTCTCGCCGGCGGGCTCTTCGGGCGGAGGAGGCGTATCCGTGTACTTGTTCCAGCGAAATCGCCAGACCTGCTGCGGCTCAAACAAGTGCGCGTCGCTCGCAACAATGTCTGAGTTGATCTGCCGTAGCGGAGTGATGTCGTCGAGAATCCAGAACCCGCGTCCATGCGTGCCGATCACGACATCGTCATCCTTGATAATGAGGTCACGAATCGAGGTCGCCGGTAAGTTGAGACGCAGTGGCTGCCAGCGCTCGCCATCGTCGAAACTCACGTAGACCGTCTGCTCGGTCCCGGCGAAGAGCAACCCCGGTCGCTGGGGATCCTCGCGAACGACGTTGACGGGGCCACCGTCGGGGATGCCGTCCGTGATGTGCACCCAGGTGCTGCCCCCATCGCGGGTACGATAGATATGCGGCTGGAGGTCATCGAGCCGGAGCGTGTTAATGGCCGCGTAGGCCGTATCAACGTCGGTGTGTGACGCATCCATCAGCGAGACCTTAGCCCAAGGGCCGAGACCCGGTGGGGTCACGTCCGTCCATGCGGCGCCGCCGTCACGCGTGACGTGTATCAACCCGTCGTCTGTGCCGACCCATATGGTGTTGATGTCGACGTACGACGGCGCAATCGTGTAGATGACGCCGCGTCGCGATGGTTCAGCCGACGGCGTTCCCCGGTACTTGCCCACCACCTCCGGAACGTCCCAGGTCTCGCGCGAAAGATCAGGACTGATTTGACCCCAGCTCTGCCCGCCGTTCCGCGTCTTCCAGAGGGTGTTAGAGGCGAAGTACAAGGTGTGGGGGTCGACTGGAGAAAAGAGAATCGGCATGGTGCGCACGACCCGGTAACTCTGACCACGGAGCGGCTTAGGGGTGATGTCTTGCCGCTGCCAGGTGCGCCGGTCGAATCGAGTCACCCGACCGCCGTATACGATGTCAGGGTCGAGTGGGTCGGGCGCGACATAGCCGTACTCCGTTACGCCCACTGGGGTCCAATCACGGTAGGTGATCGCGCCGAAGTCGCTACGGCTCTTGACGCAAGCCGAACCGCTCTCCTGCTGGCCGCTACAGACCCGGTACGGAAACGCGTTGTCGGCAGTCACGTGATACATCTGGGCCGTTGGCTGGTTGTACCAGGAACTCCATGTCTCGCCGTCGTTGACCGTGACGATCGCACCCTGGTCCGTGGCAATCAGCATGATCTCGGGGTGAATAGGGTTGATCCAGATACGATGGTAGTCGTCGCCGCCAGGGGCGCCGCGCGGCGTCATGAAGGTTCGACCGCCATCGGTCGACTTCCACACCACGATGCTACCGGTGAACACGATGTCGGGGTTCTGCGGATGGACTTTGACTTCAGCGAAGTCGGAGCTGCGTTGGATAATCCGCGGGTCATCATTAATCACGTACCAGCTCTCGCCCGCATCGTCGGACCGGTAGAGGCCGCCATTCTGACGCGCCTCCACCGTGGCGAACATCCGCATGCGGTCGCTTGGCGCTACTGTAATGCCGATCCGTCCGAGGCCGTCATCCTCAAACGTTGGGAGCCCCTCGGTGAGCGGACGCCAAGTGTCCCCGCCATCGGTCGACTTGAAGATACCGCTACCCGGCCCGTTGAACACCCCGTTCTCCCAGGGGGCCTGCCGGGCTTCCCACAGCACGGCATAGACCGTTTGCGCGTTGGTCGGATCGAAGATGAGATCGATGCCGCCGGTGTCCTGGTCTGTGTATAGAACCTTCTGAAAGCTTTGGCCCCCATCCATCGAGCGGAAAATGCCGCGTTCCTCGTTCGGCCCATACGGATGCCCGAGGACAGCGACGAATAGTCGGTCAGAGTCGACCGGGTCAATGATGATCTGAGGGATCTGCTGACCATCTCGTAAGCCGAGATGGGTCCACGTGCGACCGGCATCTGTGGACTTGTAGATTCCGTCGCCCGTCGACAGGTCGGGTCGCTGCAGTCCCTCGCCGCTCCCCACGTAGATAATGTTCGGGTCCGACGGCGCCACCGCAATCGCGCCGATCGACCCGGTGGGCTGGTCATCGAAGAGTGGATCCCACGTGTGTCCGAAATCGGTCGTTCGCCAGACACCGCCGTTAACGACGCCGATGTAAAAGACGTTGGGCTGGCTCGGGATCCCTGCGGCCGCCTTGGTGCGGCCGCCCCTGAACGGGCCGATCATGCGCCAGCGCATCTCGTCGAAGGCATCTGACGCATATGTCTCGGGCGTCGCCTGGCTCGCCGCGCTTGGCGGTGTACCAACCGAAAGTGCGATGAGGGTAACCAGTAGCAATAATCCAATTCCCAAGAGTTTTGTCGTGCGTCTCGGGCGTTTGGGAGACTCTAGAAATTCTGGCAGTGCTTGATCCCAACTACGCCAAACCCAATAATCCTTCAATCCCATTGGTGCGCTCCTAAGTGCAGTCAGCGGTAGAAGGCGATCCTACACCCACATCATCGTGACACACGCCTGACGCCTCGCCCCCGCGTTGAACGTGCCACCAACCAGCGATAGACTCTAGCCCTCCGCCCACATCGGCGGCGGCAGCACGCATGTAAGCTGCGCCTACCCCGGAGTTCATCCGAGTGGGCGAGCCCGTGCTCTATGGCAGTTCAAGTGAGCTCCGCGATTGACGTCGCTCCCGTCGAGGAGGCACATACGTGAGTTTCGCCCGCAGTGCGCTTGGCCGTGTTTATCACGGCTGGTGGAACGTAACAGCCTCGTTCGTTTGCTTAATGCTCATCTTCGGCGTGCCCACGATGCTCTTGCCGTTCATCTACGGACCCGTGATCGATGAGTTTGGCTGGACGCGTGCGCAAGTCACTGGAATCGCCTCGTTCAAGTTCGCAGCAGCTGCCTTCAGCGCCTTCGCGACAGGATTCCTGGTGGACCGGCTGGGCGTGAGATTCGTGGTCGTCGCCTGCTGCTTCATCACGGGAATTGGGATGTGCGGGTTCCTCTGGGTCAACGACCTCCCGAGCTTCTACGCCGTTGGCATCGTGCTCGGACTCTCCTCGACCGCCATCATCGTGGCGCTCAAGACGCTCGTGTCGCGATGGTTCCATCGGAACCAAGGCTTGAGCCTTGGCTGCATCATGCTGGGGTCGAGTCTGGCCGGCATCCTAATTCCGTTCGTGGCCGTGCCACTCATCGAGGCCCGCGGGTGGCGCGAAGCATTTGCCTTCATGAGCCTGGGTATTTGGGGAGTTGGCTTGCCAGTGTTTCTGTTAGCGGCACGGGAAACCCCAACCTCGGAGGAGCTCGCCTGTGAGATCGAGGGCCGCCCGTTCGAGGAATTCACGCCTAATCAGACCCGAAGCCACGCGAAGGCCCAAGCCTCACTCGCGTCCGTGGTTGCCATGCCGATGTTCTGGCTGATTGTCTGCGCGACGTTCTTGACGTCGTTTGTCGACCAGAGTCTGAACCAACATTTTATTCTCTTCATCGACCGGGACCTTGGCCTCGGCGCCGCACTTGCCGCGCGCGCCTTCAGCGCCACGTTTGTGGCAGGCGTGTTCGCAAAAATAGGCTTCGGCTGGCTCTATGACCGCACGTCCATCCGCGGTATCCAGGGTTGCTACCTGCTCATGGGTCTCAGCGTGGCGCTTGCCTTCCCGATCACCGGGGCGGTCAGCATGTTTGTGTTCGCGCTGGTCCGAGGCGTGGCCCACGGTGGCATGCTCATTAAAAAAGCCATCTTCGCCAAACATTGTTTCGGCCCGGTCCATCTCGGCAAGCTCATCGGCATCTTTACGGCCACGGCAAGCGCCGGATACGCCGCCGGGCCCTGGGTCGTGGGGTGGCTCTATGACCAATCAGGTTCGTACCGTCCTGCGTTTCTCTTTCTGCTGAGCCTCTGCCTCGTGTCCGCTGCGCTCCTCGTGTGGGTCGTGCCGACTTACCGTAACCGGTTGACTCGGATGGCATCCGAGGAGTCTATGACACGGATTCCCGATGGGTCTCGTTAAGACGGTCAACATTCCGAGTCTATAGGGCCGTGACGGCATAGAATTTCTCGTTCGGCAACCCCTCACTTGTCGCGTGTCCACTTCTTCAACTACGATCCGTGGTCCCTGGGTCCGGTGAACGTTCGTGAATTGTGATTCTCGCAGCCGGTCATTTCAAGGAGCCTTGCCGATGTCTTCTTCCCCCGTTCGTTGCCCAATTTTGTCGTTCTTCGTCGCCGTGGTAGTCGCCGGCGTTACAACCGGTATCGACGCGTCTGCGCAGGAGCAGTCCGCCGAAGCCGAGGCGATTGCCAACCTCGCATGGCGACCGATCGGCCCGGCCAATATGGGCGGGCGCGTGAGCGCCATTGCTGGCATCCCAGGTGACCCGAAGATCTTCTACGTGGGCGGAGCCGATGGGGGCATCCTTCGCACGCGCAACGCGGGCATCACGTTCGACGAGCTGTTCGTCGAAGAAGACGTCTACTCGGCCGGCGCCATCGCCGTCGCCACCTCTAACCACAGTGTGATCTGGTTCGGCACCGGCGAGGGCGATCCGCGCAATAGCACCTCCTATGGGACCGGCGTGTACCGCTCGGTGGACGAGGGTGACTCCTGGACCCACCTCGGCCTCGAACGCACAGAACGTGTAAAGAGGATAGTGGTCCACCCAAACGACCCTGACACCGCCTACGTCTGCGCCATGGGCCGCGCCTGGGGCCCAAACCCTGAACGCGGCGTCTTCAAGACATCTGACGGCGGCGAGTCCTGGGAGAAAGTTCTCTACAGGAATGAAGACACCGGCTGTTCCGACATTGCATTGAACTGGTCGAACCCGCGCATCCTCTACGCCGGCATGTGGACGTTCCGCCGCCGCCCGTGGCGGTTTGACGACGGCGGAGGAGAGACGGCGCTGTACCGAAGCAGAGACGCCGGTCGGACGTGGGAGAAGCTGACCGAAGGAATGCCCGAAGGCCCGATGGCGCGCATCGGTGTCGCCATCGCCCAAAGCAACCCCGACATCGTCTACATGATGACCGAGGCGAAAGATGAAGGGATGCTGTGGCGGTCAGATGATACTGGGGATAGCTGGCGGATGGTGAACGACGAACCGAACATCAACTTTAGACCGTTCTACTACTCCGACATCCACGTCGACCCGAATAACTCCGAGGTGGCGTACTCGCTGTCGGGCGGCTTGTTCAAAACAACCGACGGCGGACAGACGTTCCAGCGGATCGGACAGGGAGTCCATGGCGACCACCAGTCCCTCTGGATCGACCCGGAAGACAGCAGCCACGTCCTGAGCGGAAGCGACGGCGGCTACCAGGTATCGTACGACGCAGGTGAGAACTTCGACATCATCAACAACGTGACGCTGTCGCAGTTCTATCAGATCGACGTCAACGACCAGGACCCGTACTGGGTCTGCGGCGGCTTGCAGGATAATGGCAACTGGTGCGGCCCGAGCAACTCGCTTCACTCGGCCGGCATCCTGAAAGACGACTGGTTCACCGTGAGCGGCGGCGACGGCTTCTACGCCGTGCCGGTGCCGGGCCGGCCGAACCTTGTCTACTCGAACTCCCAAGGTGGCAACATCATGCTGACCGACACGGCCACGGGCGGCGTGCGCCGTATCCATCCATACCCGAAAATCGTCGGCTCCGCGGGTGACGCCATCGTCGACCACCGGTACCGCTTTAATTGGGATTCGCCGATCCAGATCTCACCTCACGATCCGGCGACAGTCTACTTCGGCGGCAACGTCCTCTTTAGAAGCCGCGATGATGGTTACACGTGGGAGGAGATCAGCCCAGACCTGACGACCGACGACCCGGAGAAGCAGGCGTCCTCAGGCGGACAAATCTACGTCGATAACACAGCGGCCGAATTCCACACCACGATTATCACGATCGCCGAATCGCCGGTGCAGGCGGGTGTGATCTGGGTCGGAACGGACGACGGAAACATTCAGGTGACGCGTGACGGTGGTTCGACGTGGAGCAAGGTAAACGGAAACGTCGGCGACCTGCCCGAATTCGCCTGGATAGCCAAGATTGACGCGTCATCGCACGACGCAGGCACAGCGTTCGTAGCGGTCGATAACCATCGGTATGACGACTTCGCGCCCTACGTCTTCAAGACGGCCGACTACGGCCAGACCTGGACGAACCTAGCCGGCGGACTCCGGCAGGACGACTATGTGAAGGTGGTCCGCCAGGATCCGAGAGAGGCTAACCTGCTCTACGTCGGCATGGAACGGGGAATTTACGCGTCGTGGGATGGCGGTAATGCGTGGAGCTCAATTCGAAATGGGCTACCGGCAGTGTCGGTGCGCGATATCAAGATTCACCGCCGCGACAACGACCTAGTCATTGGCACACACGGCCGCGGCGCGTTTATCCTGGACGACATCACGCCACTCCAGGAGCTTGGAACCGCGATACGGCAGGACGCGTATCTGTTTCCGATCCGCCTCGCCACACGTTGGCAAACAGCGCGGAAAGACGCATCGCAAGGCCAGCGGTCTTACTCGGCGCCGAACCCACCCACGGGTGCGATCATTCACTACTTCCTCAACGAAGCGCCAGGGGAAAACGCCCATCTGAAGCTCGTCGTCTCTGACGCGTCCGGGGAGGCGATCCGGACGGTTGACCTTCTGGCCGAAGACGACGAGGAGAACGAGCCAAAGGCGGGCGTAAACCGAACGGTCTGGAATCTGACCCACGACGGGCCGATGCCGGTCCAGGGTGAGGAGCCGCAAACCGGTTTTTTCGGTCCACCGACCGGGCCTCGCGTGGCGCCCGGCACCTACACCGTGGCACTGAAGGGCAACGGCATCGACCACTCGCAGACAGTCGCGGTGCGCGGTGACCCGCGCGTGTTGATGACCGACGAGGACTACCTGTCGCAGTTCGACTCACTGATGACGCTACGCAACATAGCGTCTGAGGTAAACGGCGCCGTCTCGCTGACCGAGAGCCTGGTCGCGCAGCTTACCGACATCCGCGAGGAAGTGACCAGCTCGTCGGGGGCCGTCGACGAATCCGACTTGGTCAAGGCGATCGACGAGGTAATCGAGGAAGTCAAGAAGGTCAGCAGCGAATACCTGCGGCGCCCGCCACCACGGATGGGCTACCGCCAGCGGCCGCGTGTAAGCGAAGAGATCCGCTCACTCACGCGGTCAATCGGCACCGTCGAAGCGCGACCGACCACACCCCAACTCACCCGCGTGCAGGAAATCGCCGGCGAGGCCGACGAGGCCCTCGGCGCAGTCGACCACCTCCTCGACACGGTCATTCAGCAGCTCAACGACAGGCTGAGTGGTTACTCTAAGATTCTCATCGATCGGACGGGGGCGGGACAGTAACTCATTTTTTCGCTCTGCTTGGGTGAGGACTATCGAGAGAGAGGGATGCATGATGAGGCACTACACATCAGTCGTCTTCGGTTTAGTCATTCTGTCGGTCGCGAGCGCTTCCTGGGGACAGGACGCCTCCGACCGCTGGCGCGTCGTTCACGCCGGAACGCTGCTATCTTCTCCCGGCACACTTCCCCTGGAACACCAGACCCTCGTCATCAAGAACGACCGCGTTGACCGTATCGTGTCCGGCTTTGCGACCCCTGAGTCGCTCGACCTCAGCGATGCCGAGACGATCAACTTGCAGGATCACTTTGTTTTGCCTGGCCTGGTCGATATGCACGTGCACTTAACCTCGGACCGGAGCGTCTCGCTGCCGGGAGTTGATGCAGGACGCGACGTGTACAGCATGACCATCGGAATTCGTAACGCCCGCAAAACCTTGCACGCCGGGTACACGACCGTGCGGAACCCAGGCTCGGCCGGGTGGTCGATCTTCGCCTTGCGAGACGGAATACAATCTGGCGATCTGGAGGGCCCGCGTTTATTCGTGGCTGGGCACACCATCCGGATCGGAACTGATGGCAGCTCCGGTTCCTGCTACAGCGTCGACTCGTGCCGTCAGGCCGTACGTCGCCAGATCGCGATGGGTGCAGACTTCATCAAGGTGTACGCCACGTGCAGCGGAGCGCAGCCCTGTGCGCACGAGAAGGCTCCGGCCGTTTTCATGCTGGACGAACTGAAGGCGGTCGTTGAGACCGCCAAAACCCGGGAGTTGAAGGTGGCAGCCCATGCGCACACAACCGCGGGCATCAATCTCGCATTGCAGGCCGGGGTCGATTCGGTTGAACACGCCTCCTGGCTCAATGACACCTCATACCATCTCTTGTTGGAATCGGGCGGCTACGTGGTGCCGACCCTGATGGTCAAGGACATGATTCGACGCGGCCTCGGGAACCGGGACCCCGCGACACGGGCGCGGCTTGAACGTTCCCTCGTAGAGCATCCAAGGCGGGTCGCCGAAGCGTTCGCCGCCGGCGTGAAGATCGCGTCCGGAAGCGACGCTGGTGTCGTGCCACATGGCCGGAACGCCCGGGAGCTCGAGTGGTATGTCGACATCGGTCTGTCCGAGATGGAGGCGATCGTGACAGCGACGGTGAACGCTGCGGATTTGCTAGGCCAGAGCGAACATCTCGGAACCCTGGAGCCAGGCAAGCTCGCCGACGTCATCGCGGTACCCGAAAGCCCGCTGGAAAACATCTCGGAGCTGTTTAATGTGGATTTCGTGATGAAGGCAGGGAAGGTGTACAAGAACGCTCGTTGACCGGAAGCGTGGTTAATCAACCGCGAGACTAATCTTCGTCCATCGACCGGATCGCGCCGTACATGAGGCCACCGTGCGCACCGTGATCCCAAGTGCCAGCGTACCGGTCGTCGTAAAAAATGACCCGCGCACCGAACCCTTCCCCAAGACCCGGAATCGAGAAATCCGTGATGCTGACCATCGGGGTGTCGCCAGCCCAGATGATCGGGACCACCACCGGCAATGTGGCATCAACGCTGCCGTAGGCCAGATGCACGTCGAATCGCCATCGGTCGCCGTCAAGTTTCGTGACCTTGGCAATCTCATAGAGTTCTGGGTTTCCGTCGCTCCGGTCACGTCCCCTGAGCGTGAAGTGACCTTCGAGGGCCACGTTCTGCATCCGTTCAGTGAACCTACGCTCGAGGTCAGTCAAGGAGACCGGGTCTGCCGCCTGACCGGTCCCGGTCGCTGCCAGGAACCAACCGAGCGCGAATGTGACAAGCAGCGCAACGAACACACTAGCGACTTTCAGTGGTTTATTCATGGCACCAGGCTCCTTATTCCCGAGACTTCCTCATGAGGGGGTATTCTACGGTAGCTAATCTTGAGCGGGTCAGGCAATGCACTTAGTTAGGAGGCGGGATGCCTAAAAAGGAATGGCCAGTTGCGTTCGTTCCCATGGTGGCAGTAGCAATGATGCTCCTGGGTGCGAGCGCTCCTCAGGCGCAACTCAGCGACACGACTGCTTTTCTAGCTCACGTGTCCAACCAGTATCGCGTCGTCCCCAATGTGGTGTATCACGTCGCGAACAAACATGAAAATAGGCTCGACCTTTATCTGCCGACCAATCCGACCGGCCCCACGCCGGTGCTAATGATGATCCATGGCGGAGGCTGGGTTGGCGGTACGAAGGAGGCACAGGTCCTTCGGTTGTTGCCCTACCTCGAAAAGGGATGGGCCGTCGCGAACGTTACATACCGGCTTGTGCAGGTTTCGAGAGCACCGGCAGCCGTCGAAGACTGCTTGTGCGCGTTGCAGTGGATCGCGAACAATGCGGAACGCTATAACTTCGACACGTCCCGCATCATCACCTCCGGAAACTCGGCGGGCGGCCACCTGTCGCTGACGAGCGGGATGCTGCCACGCCCGACTATCCTCGCACGAGAGTGTGTGTCGGGAAGCTTCACAGGACCGTCGACGAACCCGTCAGTGGATGTTGCCGCAATCATCAACTGGTATGGCATTACCGACGTCGCAGATCTGCTCGAAGGACCGAATACAAAAGACTACGCTGTCCGGTGGTTCGGTGGTCTGCCGAACCGGTTGGAAATTGCCAGGTTCGTTTCGCCCTTGACCCATATTCGACCAGAGTTGCCGCCGACTCTCACCATCCATGGGGATGCGGATCCGACCGTGCCCTACGAGCATGCCGTCCGGTTACACGCGGCGCTAGAAGACGCGGGTGTCCCAAATGAGCTTCACACCGTAGCCGGCGGTGGCCACGGCGGCTTCAACCGAGCACAGACACTGATGATCTACGAGACGATTCAAAAGTTCTTGGCTCGACACGGACTCTGACACGCCGGACCGACACCTAAGAGACAGAAACGTGGGTCGGCCTATCGTGTGTCAGGGACAATCGATAGACCTGCGGTGGTGGACATGTCACGAAGGACCCACAGAGAACGCCGAGACTAGCTGGGCGGACGCCGCCGTTCCTGGGGGTCAAGCCCATCTCGCGGTGCACCGGTTCCTGACGAGCCTAGAAACAGTTGCTCGCCGTTCTCTAGCGTCAAACTGCGACCGTTCGCCTTGAACGACCCGTCCTTCGCCTGGTAGCCGTCAACCGCAATGATCGTTCCCGGCATCAGGGAGTCCCTCGTGACCCCTCGCCGAAACAGCGTGTTCGGCGTCCCGCCTTCGATCATCCACTGCTCAACGGTGCCATCTTCCCTTGTGACATCGACGTGGATCCAGGCGTGGGGATTGATCCACTCCATCTTAGTCACGGTGCCCGTCAACGTGAGTGGCCTGTTCGCATCGAATTCGGCCGCAAATGCATGGTGCGCCGCAACCGGTACCGTGCTCAGCATTAGAAGCACACTAGCGCCAATTCCTACTACGACTCGTATTCGACGCATCGCACAATTCTCAGCTTGCCACCTGCCGTATGACACAGCCGTCGTCTGCCGAATCCTCATTGGGGATCCCTCGTCGTAAGAGCCGCGGCGGCCGCATCCTGGGCGCGCGCGCCGGCCAGAAGATTGACCATGCCGTAGTTCCCCTCGTGACACGCATATTCGAAGATCGGCCCCTCAGTCGCCTTCATCGGAATGACGGCCGACCATGGCTTTGTGAACGACTTCGGATCGTCGATAGTGAATTGGTAGAGGAGCCGCCCAATACTAACCCGCGTAAACCGCTCCTCTAAATGTAAATCCGCACCAGATCCCCGAAACGCGGTTTTGCCATTAAAATTCGTCGACTCCACAACGAGTGTCTGGCCCTCCCAACGCCCGCGTGGGTCACCCCGCCACTGGCGGATGTTGTCGGGAAGGTGTGAGCCTTCGTCGATGGGCACGATGCGGGCATCGTGGATCATTTCATTGAAGATCACCACGACCCCAGGAGCCTGGAACAGTTGCACGTTGTTGTTGTAGGCACTCGGCGTGATGGGCGGTCCCGCGTTGCCCCCGACAATGCATCGTTCCCACACATTGCGATCCTCAGGGCCATGTGCGGGCCGACGGCGGGCCTCCCGTCGCTGGTCTAATCTCAGTTGCCCGTCTGACGTAAGGAGTGGAATCCTCCCATCGGGGGGATCCACAATCAGTGAGGTGCGCCGGTCTTCGACGAGCGTATCGCCATAATCCCACCAGAAGTGGTTGTAGGCGTTGGCCACGTCAGTTTCAGGTGTCAGACCATCCTCAACGCGTTGGTCCTTGTGGAGACTCGCGACACGCGCTGCTTCGTATTCAGCCGCTTCCTCGAGTGTGAAGACACTTTTGTCGGCCAGATCGTCAGGGCGCTGCAGTGGCGTGATGGTCCGGAAGTCCCAAATGCCTTGAAGATCCGGCACACCCCACGGAGTACGAGCTCCCGTCCAAGCCGGTTCCGTCGCGTTGGCATCGTCCACTCGCAAAGCCTGCCCTGCAGCTGGCAAGACCATAACCAACGAAGCGATGGCCGTTGCTACAAAGACTAACGCCAAACCCGAATATCGATGGTCCATCGGCACGCTCCTTAACGCGTCGGGTCCTTGCGAAGGTGCCCGTAGATTAACTCTTCGACGAACTCCACACACTTAAATTCCAGCAACTGGACGTTCTCATCCAGGCGCCGGTAAAGCGGCATGCTCATGGTCCACGGACGCGTGAACACGTTCGGGTCCTCCATGGCCACCTCGTAGCGGAGCGCGTTGGGGCTAATCGGTGTGTAGCGCTCGGTAACCCGCAGCGCCTCAGTGTGAAAATTCCCTGCGCTGTCGAACCACGTGTCGCCGACCTGGGCGGTGACGTCAACAACCAGCGTGTCCCCTTCCCAGTGGCCGCGTGAATGTCCCATCCACGTGTCGAATGGGCTTTCGAAATCAGGCTGGCTCATATAGATGACCCGGCTAGAGCTAGCAAATTCGTACGCGATCAACACATGGTCTGGGGTCTGCACGATTTGGAACGGAAACGGCATATAGGTGGCACGTGGTACACCCGGCATGTAGCACTTGACAACGGGATCGGCCGTTACCCAATTCTCGAAATTCTGCAGCTTCTGGGCCGCAGCCCAGGGCTGATAGGGAATAGGTCCACCGTTAACGACCCCTAGGCCCCCGGGTATCGCACCGATTGCGCCTAGCGAAACGATCGGTCCTGGACGCGCGGCATGCCCCTCGATGTCCCAGTGTGCTGACCCAAGGGCCTGCCAGATGCCATTCAGAACGGGCCGGCCGTCAGCGGTGCGCGGGGGCTCGTAGCTCTGCTCCTGACCCACAGCCGCTTCGGCGGTTGCCAGTAGTCCAGCAATGGCGGCCGTCGCAAGGACAAGAACCGCGCCGCTGTCTCGAGTGCCCATGGTCTCGATCACCCTTCTCCGTCCCACGCAGCGTTACCGCAAAGACGGCGTTTACATCTTTGGCCTGTCACTTTCCGGCCCACATCCTTCTCCACGTCAGCTGCCCGCTCATGCGACCGCTTTCGTCCTTGATGGACAGGGTGAGAAGATCACCGTCAAACGCGTAATACCGTACTCTACCTTGGCCTACCAGTTCAGGACGCATCGGTGCGCCGATGACATGGTGAGTGACCGTGCCTGCAGCCACGTCAATGTCGGCCCTACCGAAGTAGGCGAAACCGCCGATTGTTCGCTCGTCGCCAGTCGCTTCGACTCTGTGCGGTAAATCACTCGGCATACCGATGGCCGACATGTTTCCGAGAGGGTCATACATGATGCGCGCAACGTAATCCCTCGGGATCACTTCGCCGCCGGGCTGAAAAGTCACGTATTGCATGAGCTCGTAATTGCCAACGAACTCCGCCTTCACGACCTCAAGCGAATCCGTTTGCTGCGCGGATGCCCGATGGCCGGCGAGGTCCATCGTCAAGCCGAAAAGCATGGCGATAGCCAACCAGGTGCTACGCTTCGGTCTCATCGCGGCCTCCTTGCACCGGCCCTGAAGATATCAGGGTGCGCTGATTGTAAACCAGCCTTGGTATACTCCCCTCGTTTTCCAAGCAACCGCCGCTATCCTGTCCGCCGTGCCGGATACAACGATTTGAGGTGCCCAGCCATGACACGTACTGGTGCCGTCATCTTGGCAACGCTCGTCGCCCTTCCGCTCTTGGTCTCCCCCGTATCGGCACAGGTCGTCCGCACCGACCGTGCCAGCATGCGCGGTCTTACGGATTTCGAAATCGTCGTAGAAGATTTGATCCCCGAAGCGCAGCTCGACGGCCTGACCAAGGACCACCTGCTTGAGGCCGTGGAGAACAGACTCCGACTGGCTGGGTTCGTGCTCGCCGCCGACAGCACCGGCGGCGGCGCCTATCTGTACGTCAACGTCAACATGACGGTCGGAAGCGGTATCTACATTTATTGCGCCGAACTACAACTGCGACAGGCCACGCGACTCGTACGCGCGCCGGATCAGGCAGTGCCCGAAGCTGTCACATGGCAGACTGGAGTGGTCGCTGCGGTGCCAGCCACGGAACTGCGGGTGGGAATTACTAGTGTTGTCCTCGGCGAGGTCGATACTTTCATCCGAGACTACGCGGAAGAGAACCCGGGGACGGTGACGGTCCCGCCGCAACACGACGCCCCTCCGCCCGCCTAGCTCACACTCTTGCGGAACGCTTGGATAATTTCGCGCTGGTTAGAGTACGCGGCGCGAGCCTCAACGAACCCGGCGCGGTCAATACCAAGCTCGCTCGCAATCTGACGAATCCGGCGCTCCTCGGCCGACGAGATTGCATCGTCGGCAGCCGACACGGCAAACAGGCAGTCGAGCAACTCGCGGCGCTGCACCTCAGTCGACATCTCCTTGAACTGCCGGGTTACCAGAAAGTCTTCGGTGCCACCGAACAGCTCGGTCTGGCTGCGGCCGATCTGGACGACGAGCACAGCCTGCGCTTCCGGGATGTGGCCCAGTTCGACGACGAACTTAGTCATCAATGCGATCTCTTTGTCGCTGAAGCGCTGGTCGGCGTGTGCCACGCGGGCGAGAACGTAGGCGAACGCGGCCAAGTAGCGTGCCCGGTCGCGGTCAAGCCGTTCGAGCTTGGTCACGATCCGGCGCACGGTCTCGGTGTCACGCTCGGTGTCATCGGGCTCGGTTTGACCCAAACCCAGAAATGTCAGTAGCGACATGGTCGCCCAGTCCCCTGTTCTCAGTGCCGAACAAAGCGCGGCGTCGATCGCGTCGGATTAGCGCCGAGCATTATGGCCACCCAGCGGAAGTCCTTGGTATTCTCGAGCGCGATTTTCACAATAACGGTTAGCGGCACTGATAACAGCATACCGACCGGCCCCCAGACCCATCCCCAGAAGACCAAGGACAAAAAGACGACCAACGTCGACAGGCCGAGCCGTCGACCCATTAAATAGGGCTCCAAGAAGTTGGCCAGCCCAATGTTAATAACGAGGTATCCGACTGCCACGACGGCCGCGCGGGCGGGCCCAAACTGAACCAACGCCAACAGCACGGGCGGGATGGCTGCCAGAATGGACCCAAGGTTTGGAATGTAGTTAAAGATGAACGCGACCAGTCCCCACAGGAGCGGAAATCCGAGTCCCAGCACCGAAACCCACAGCCCGACCAAAATTCCGGTTGCCAAGCTGATTAGCGTCTTGATCGCCAAATAGCGCTGGATCTGGCGAGTCATTTTGCCAAACCGTTCGAAGTGGTCTGAGCGATCGCCGAATGCCGCCTTGAGTTTTCCAGAAAAGCCAGCCGCCTCGGCCAGGATAAACACCATCGTGAGGATGACGAGAAACGTGTTTTGAGCGATGGCCGCCACAGCGCGTAGCGTGCCACCCACCAAATCCATCAGCGCGCCGGGATTAAGAATCGCGGGCGCACCCCAGCCCGCAGTCTCGACGCCACGCGCCTCAAACCATTCCAGGGCCCAGCCCATGAGCTGCTGGAAGCGTGCTTGATAGTCTGGCGCCGCCGCAGTGAATTCGTTAAGGGATCGCCCGACGACGATCACAACGCCGGCCAGCACGGCCACGGCCGTTAGCACCGTCACCAAGACGGCCAGTACGGTCGGCGCACCCTTCCGACGCAGCCAAGCCATAAACGGCAGACTGATGATGGCGAGCAACACGGAGACGAGGAACGGGAGCAGCAGCTGCCCTGCAGCACGTAACCCGGCGAGGACGACCACGAGGCTAGCAGCAAGGATGAGGAAGCGAGCACTCCGATCGGGCCCGCGGCGGTCTTCGGCAATCATGCGGTTCGCTTCACCTCCCAGACACAAGCATCAGTCGACTTCGAAAACTCGACGCGTGATCACCGTATGGTACCAGATGATGCTGAAATGACTGAATCTCGGGCACAGAACGGAGGCGCGACGTGTGCGCCCGCTCGCCTGAGGCGTGGGCACCGGGCTATACTAGCGTTCTATGCTCGGCGGCGGCAGCGGTCCGCTCGTCGGCGTTTCCCGTGTGCCTTGCCACATCGGAACGGCATCGTCCAGTGCGTGCGAAAGTGGCGGAACTGGCAGACGCGCCGGATTTAGGATCCGGTGGCCGCAAGGCTGTGGGGGTTCAAATCCCCCCTTTCGCACCAATTCCTAGCATCCAAGCGACGAAGCATGAAGACCGAGTTCACCGACATCAGTGACACGCAGAAGAACGTCGCCGTAGAGATAGCGAGTGAGGTCGTCGACGCCGAGATCGACCGCGTCGCTCGCGACTATGGACGTACCGCGCGCATCCCCGGCTTCAGGCCAGGCAGGGTACCCGCCAAGCTGTTACGTCAGCGGTTCCGCGACCGAATCCTGCACGACGTGGCCCAGGGTTTGATCCCGAAAGCCGTTGACGAAGCGCTCCGTGAATGCGGCCTCGAGCCAGTCGACCTGCCGAAAATTCGCGACGTAGTCATCGACGAGGGCCGTCCGCTGACGTTCGTTGCCGATTTTGAAACTGTGCCCCCGATCGACCCAGGCGACTATGCGATCCTTACGCTCAGACGACCACCCGTCGCGGTCGAGAAGGACGCGATCGACCAGGCCCTGAATGGGTTACGGGAACGATCTGCGCGCTTCGATCCCGTGGACGGCCGACCGGCCGAGCATGGAGATTCGATTGTGCTCGACTTAACGCGCCAAGTCGTCGGCGGACCGGACTCAGACGGGGTGCCGGCCGAACAGTTGAAGCCGGACGCCCACCAGGGCGTCACGATCGAAATCGGCGGTTCGTCGAACCCACCAGGGTTCGACGACGAGGTGACAGGTCTCGATGTCGGCAATACGAAGGAGTTTACGTTGTCATATTCGGCCGATTATTCAGTCTCTGAACTGGCTGGCACGAAGGTGCGTTACAACGTGACGGTTAAGGCGATCAAGCGTCGGGTCGTGCCCGAGCTCGACGATGAGTTCGCGAAGGACATCGGCGATTTCGAGAATCTCAGCGCGTTGCGGACCCGCGTGGCCCAAGATCTGCAGAAAGAAGCCGAACAGGACGCCGACCGGCAGGTGCGGGCTGACCTAACGAAGCAACTCGCGGGTCGCGTGACGTTCGACGTGCCGGAAGCCCTCATCAACCGCGAAATAGACCGACGCGTTGACGAATTCGTGCGGCGCCTTCTCGAACAACAAGTCGACCCTAAGAAGACCGACATCAACTGGGAAGAATTCCGGGAACAGCAACGCGAGCACGCCCAGGAGGCAGTCCGTAGCGCCCTCGTCCTTGATGAGATCGCGCGCCGTGAGTCACTCGCCCCGGCCGAAAAAGACATCGAGCACGAAGTCGCGCGCTACGCCGAGCGGGCTGGGCGGCCGGCTGCAGCCGTACGTGCGAAGCTGGAGCAGGAAGGTGGTATCGCGCGGGTTGAGATCGGCCTCCGGCGGGAGAAAGCCGTCGCTCTCCTCATGTCGCGTGCTAAGATCGTGACTGTGTGAATAGCGACGTCGTTAAGTGCGGAATCCCACCAAATTGCCGATATCGTCTGTAGTGAAGCGTCGGGGCAACACGTCACACAGCAGAGTGCGGACATACTTGGCACATACTCGCAAATGTGTGCAGGAATGTGTCGAGGATCGACCATGACTAACGAGCGAGCCCAGTTGATTCCGATGGTCGTCGAGCAAACGAGCCGTGGGGAGCGCGCCTACGATATTTTCTCGCGACTGCTCAAGGATAGCATCATCTTCATCGGTTCGCCGCTTGACGACGCGATTGCCAACCTCGTTATCGCCCAGATGCTCTTCCTGGAAGCCGAGGACCCCGACCGCGACATCCTGCTTTACATCAATAGCCCGGGCGGCTCGATCACGGCCGGACTGGCCATCTACGACACTATGCAGTTCATCAAGCCGGACGTGCAGACCTACTGCATGGGTCAAGCCGCATCTATGGGTGCTGTGCTGCTGGCCGCCGGCACTAAAGGTAAGCGTTTTTCCCTTCCGAACTCTAGAATCGTAATCCACCAACCTCTCATGTCGGGACTGGGCGGCCAGGCGACCGACATCGATATCGCAGCACGTGAGATCATCAGAACTCGTGAGCGTTTGAATGAAATTCTGGTAACCCACACCGGCCAGACGACCGAGCGGATTCAGGAAGACACCGAGCGAGACTACATCATGTCAGCCGAGCAAAGCCGAGAATACGGTATTATTGACGACGTAATCCGCCAGCGTGCCTGAACCTAGGCCTGAGAAGGTGGACCGACGTACGGTTGTGCAGCATGCCCAAGAAACAGAGTGACTCAGAAATTCTCCACTGCTCGTTCTGCAACAAGGATCAGAATGATGTGGGGAAGCTCATCGCGGGTCCGACCGTATTCATCTGCGACGAGTGTGTTGAGGTCTGCAATGACATCATCGCCGATGACAGCCGCTTAGAGAAACGCCCAGGCATCCGTTCTTCTCTTCCGGTACCGCACGAAATCAAGAAATCTTTGGACGAGTATGTCATTGGACAGGAGCAAACAAAGAAGAAGCTCGCAGTCGCTGTCTACAACCACTACAAGCGGATCGAAATTCAGCGGAAGGCACCGAACCGTAACGACATCGAGCTGACTAAATCGAACATCTTGCTCATCGGGCCGACCGGCACTGGCAAGACGCTGCTCGCGCAGACGCTGGCTAAGCTCCTGTCGGTACCATTCACTATCGTCGACGCCACAACGCTCACCGAGGCTGGCTATGTCGGCGAGGATGTCGAAAACATCATCCTCAAACTGCACCAGGCCGCCGGCGGTGACATCGAAAAGTGTCAGCAGGGCATCATCTACGTCGATGAAGTCGACAAGATTTGCCGGAAAGACGAAAACGCCTCGATCACGCGCGACGTCTCTGGCGAAGGTGTCCAGCAGGCCTTGTTGAAAATTCTGGAGGGCACGGTTGCCAACGTCCCACCCCAGGGAGGGCGAAAGCATCCCCACCAGGAATTCTTCCAGGTGGACACGACCAATATCCTGTTCATCTGTGGTGGCGCATTCATCGGGCTCGACAAGATCATCCACCAGCGCGTCGGCAAGCAGGGACTTGGGTTTCGGGCTGAAGTCACGTCGATGCGAAATCGCGACATTGGTTCGACGCTCGAAATGGTACAGCCGGGTGATCTCATTCGCTATGGGCTGATTCCCGAGTTCGTTGGTCGTTTACCGGTCATCGGTGCGCTGCACGAGCACGATAAGCCAGCCTTGATCCAAATCTTGACACAACCCCGGAACGCGATCACGCGTCAGTACCAGAAACTACTCGAATACGAGAACGTCAAACTTCGCTTTACCGATGACGCCCTTGAGGCGATCGTCGAATTAACGCTCGAACGGAAGATCGGCGCGCGCGGGTTACGAATGATCATTGAGGAACTCATGCTCGACATCATGTACACGCTGCCTGGCCAGAAGAAAATTCGCGAGTGTGTGATCACGCGCGATGTGGTCCTGGCTAAAGACAAACCGACTGCCCTATTCGAGAAGGCTGGATAACAAGAATTAGGTCGCGAAACGCTATCTGGAGACAGCACTGTCTATGGACACCTACGAAACCATACCGGTCGTTCCCCTCCGTGACGTAGTGGTCTTCCCCCACATGATGATGCCGTTCGTCATTGGTCGGCCATCTTCCACGCGCGCGCTCGAGCACGCGCTCCTAAAGGACAAGCGAATCTTCCTGGCAGCGCAGCACGACGCCGCGAACGACGACCCAGCATCGGATGATATCTACACGATGGGTTGTATAGCCAATATCGTGCAGAGCCTGAAACTGCCCGACAGCAACGTCAAGGTCCTCGTCGAAGGAGTGGACCGCGCTCGCGCGGTGGAGTGGAAGGAAGACAAGGGCTTCTACCGCGTCGTCGTCAAGGTCGTTGAAAAGCAGCAAGAGACCGGCCCGGACGTCGAGAACGCGATGAGTAAGGTGATCTCGTTCTTCGAGCAGTACGTCAAACTGTCGAACAGCCTTCACTACGACGCCATGGTCGCCGCTGTCCGAGTGGACGACCCGAGCAAGCTGGCAGACACCGTCGCCGCTCACCTGCTCGTCGGCATCGACGAGAAACAGAACCTGCTTGAGATTATTTCGCCAATCGAACGGCTGAACCGCATCACAGGCCTACTCGAGGCTGAGGTCGATAAGCTTCAGGTGGATCGCCGCATCCAATCTCGCGTCAAGAAGCAGATGGAGAAAGCACAGAAGGAGTACTACCTGAGCGAGAAGATGAGGGCAATTCAGAAGGAACTAGGTCGCAAGGAAGACAAAGGGAGCGAAATCGACGAGCTGAAGAAGAGCATCGAAGAGGCAAAGATGCCCACGGAGGTCGAGGAGAAAGCCCTTCAGGAGCTCAAGCGCCTCGAAGCGATGCCCCCAATGTCGGCTGAGGCGACCGTGTCGCGCAACTACATCGAGTGGTTGATCGCAGTGCCCTGGCACAAGAAATCGCGCGAGAGCCGCGACCTGAAGCGCGCCGAGCAGATTCTAAATGAGGACCATCACGGATTGGAAAAGGTCAAAGATCGCATCCTTGAGTTCCTCGCTGTGCGGACACTGGTCAAGAAGCCGAAAGGCACAATCCTAACCT
Source organism: Acidobacteria bacterium UBA823 (assembly GCA_002296225.1). GTDB lineage: Bacteria > Acidobacteriota > Vicinamibacteria > Vicinamibacterales > UBA823 > UBA823. Next base: position 38,296 of record DBHR01000015.1, read on the forward strand.
TTACCGGACCGCCAGGCGTCGGTAAGACCTCACTCGCCAAATCGATCGCTAGGGCCACGAACCGGAAGTTTGTCCGCCTGTCACTCGGCGGTGTCCGAGACGAAGCAGAGGTCCGCGGGCACCGTCGCACCTACATCGGCGCGTTCCCTGGACAGATTATCCAGATGATGAAGAAAGCCGGCACGCTGAATCCGGTCTTTCTTCTGGACGAGGTCGACAAAATGTCGATGGACTTCCGCGGGGACCCATCGGCGGCGCTACTGGAGGTGCTCGACCCAGAGCAGAACAACACGTTCCTTGACCATTATCTCGACGCTGAGTATGACCTGTCGCACGTGATATTCATCTGCACAGCGAACGTCCTGTACACAGTACCTCAGGCGCTCCGTGACCGAATGGAGGTTCTGCAGCTCGCGGGTTATACCGAGCAGGAAAAGATTGAAATTGCCAAACAATTCCTCGCGCCGAAGGCGGTGAAGGCTACCGGCCTCACCAACAAGCAAGTCGTCTTCACCGACGAGGCGTTCCAGACAATAATCCAACGCTATACGCGGGAGGCCGGGGTTCGAAATCTTGAACGGGAGATCACCTCAGTTTGCCGAAAGATCGCGCGCAAGGTCGTCCTGGAGGGTAAGAATTTTTCCGAGGAGTTTAGTTCGGAAAAGATCACGGAGTACCTTGGGGTGCCCCGCTTCCGGCCATCGATGGCCGAAGAGAAGAATGAAGTCGGCGTAGCAACTGGCCTGGCTTGGACCGAGGCAGGTGGTGAGCTACTGGTCACTGAAGCCACGCTCATGCCGGGCCGCGGACGGCTCACGCTCACCGGTAAGCTCGGTGAGGTCATGCAGGAATCGGCGCAGGCTGCAATGAGTTACGTCCGTGCAAACGCCGAGCAAATGGGAATCTCAAGCAATTTTTACCGGAAGCTTGACGTGCACGTACACGTTCCGGAAGGGGCCATCCCAAAGGATGGCCCGTCGGCCGGCATCACGCTAGCTACAGCAATCGTGTCGGCTCTTGTCAACGTGGAAACGAAACGCGAAGTTGCGATGACCGGAGAAATTACGCTGCGCGGCAAGGTGCTACCGATCGGTGGCGTGAAGGAAAAAGTACTAGCCGCGCACCGGGCTGGGCTCAAGGACATCATCCTGCCTAAGGACAACGAGAAGGATTTGGCGGACATCCCAAAAAACGTCACGGACGTACTCAACCTCTACATGGTGGAAACGATGGGTGAGGTCCTAAGAATCGCCTTAAGCCGGCCGCTACCTGCGAATCTGTCGGCTGAGCCGGCACAGGCCGCGTCGGACGACGCGATCACGCACTGAGTCGGAGACCTGCACCACAAACTCGGTAATCGAACCCCCGGCCCCTCCGGGGCAGTCACTCGTGAAAATCCTTGAGGCCGACCTCATCTCGAGCGCTGGCAGCGCCGCTGGCCTGAAGAGTTTCATCGGGTTCCAGATCGCACTGATCGGCCGCTCCAATGTCGGCAAATCCAGCCTGATTAACGCGCTCATTCGCAGGAAGCTGGCCCGTACAAGTCGGGCTCCGGGTAAGACAGGGCTCGTCAACGTCTACCGGGTGCGAGTTGCCATCACTAAGAGCCATGTTGAAACAGTCGACTTGGTCGATCTGCCTGGGTATGGCTACGCCCGCGGTGGGGTGCGGCGAGCCGAAGCGTTCGCCGAATTGGCCGAAGCCTATTTCACTGCACTGGCCACGGCAGGTCGCGCCGACAAGAGTCTCCAAGGCGACCCACCGGTACTTCATCTCGTGGATTCTCGACACCCCGAACTCGACGCCGACCGAATCGCCCACACCTGGCTGGCTAACCATGGTCTGCGGGTGTTAACGGTCGGCACAAAAGCCGATGTGTTGCCACGAGCCAAATGGAAACGCGTAGCGCGGATGATTGGAGACCGCACCGATGGGCAGGTTGTGCTGGTGTCGGCCAAGAATGGGGACGGATTACAAGACCTCTGGAAAATGATTCTGAAGGTTTTGGATCAGAGGTTAAGGGACTCTGGCCAAACAGCCAGAGCTCGGTCGACCCACCCAGGGCCGTGATATACTGCGTCGCTGCGGACGGCTGGAAGGAGCATCGCGTGAAAGAAGGAATTCACCCTGAATACTTCGAAGTCGAGGCTCGGTGCGCCTGCGGCGCCACCTGGAAAACCCGGTCGACCAAGAGAGAACTGCACCTTGAAATCTGTTCGAATTGCCACCCGTTCTTCACGGGCAAACAAAAGCTGATTGACCCCGAGGGACGTGTCGAGCGGTTCACCAAGAAGTTCGGTGCCCAGACCGTGGCAGCGAGGAAAGAACAGCTCAAGCAGCGAAAAGCTAAGCCCAAAGGTCGCAAGTCGGCTGAACCGGTTCCCGCGTCGAACTAGTCCGTCAATCGCCCGCCGGCGCCTCCTGGCGGGTTAGACCGTTCTCCATCCATTTACGCACTCAGCAGCAGCGCCGTACCCTCGAGGCGGCGCACTGAAGTGAGTGGGCATTGCCAAGAGGCACCTCCGCGGGTCGGGAACACCCTAAGAGTTAACACAGGAGGTGATAATCGCTAGAACATTAGATCAAAGAACGCGACTGGCAGCCGTCAACCGGGATACAGGCTCCGCTCACCCAACTGGCCCGAGGCGAGCACAGGAAGGCCACGACTGCCCCGACCTCTTCAGCCCGGCCGAACCGGCCAAATGGCAGCTCGCTCTCGACGAACTTCGCTATCCCTTCAGGATCCTCTTGCTGTCGCCTGTGCCAAGAACCACCGGAAAATAAGATCGAACCAGGCGCCACGGTCACGACGCGGATTCCTTCCGGTGCCAGCTGCTGCGCCATCGACTTACCCAAGCTGATCTCAGCGGCCTTGACGGCGTTGTAGGTCATTAGACCGCCAGATTCTCGTCCCCAAATCGAGGCAATTATGATGATGACGCCAGCCTCGCTCCGACGCAGGTACGGCACCGCCGCGCGCGACGCGCGGATTGCCGGATAGAGCGTGCGATCGAACGCCGCGCGCCAGTCGTCATCAGTCGCCGCGGTGATGCCCCCGCCGCCGGCCTTGCCAACATTGTTGACGAGGATGTCGAGTCCACCGAATTCTTGGACGGTTCTGGCGACGACTGAAGCAATGCCATCGGGTTTTGCAACATCCGCCTGCACCGTGAGAACGGCACCGGCACGACCCGCATCGGCCTTGAGCTCGGTTTCGGCTTCGGATAACTGAGCGGCATTTCGGGCACAGATCGTTACCCGGCAACCTTCCCCTACGAGTGCCTTCGCACTTGCGAACCCCAATCCCTTACTTGAGCCAGTGACAATGGCAATCTTGTCGTTCAATTTAAGGTCCATGCCACTCCTATCCTGCTTAAACCTAGAAACTTAGGGACACAGACAGCCCTACTAAGGAAACGGGCCGTCACCCGTTGGCGACGACCCGCAACATATTGACACCCGCCGGGCCTACGCGCAGCCGCTTGTCGTACCGCAGTTGTTACACTTATAACAACTGCCGCTGCGCACCATGATCTGGCCGCACGTCGAGCACGGTGGCGCGTCTTCCTGGTTTTGGATGGCGGCAAACGCCGCGACGACCGATTCACCCGAGCCGTTGCCGTTGTCCGCCATCCCGTCGAGCGGCAACTTCGGCTCCTCGGCTGGTGGCTCTTCCGGCGAGCCTGGGCGATTGACGCCCACTGCAAACTGCGCTTCGCTCGAAAGAAACTTCGTCGCCATCCACCGGAAGATGTAGTCGACGATTGACTTCGCGATCCGCACCTCCGGGTTCTTAGTCATACCCGACGGCTCGAACCGAACGTGGCTGAACTTATCAACCAACACCTGCAGCGGTACGCCGTACTGAAGCGCGTAAGACACCGCCTGCGCGAACGCATCGGCAAACCCGGAGATCGTCGACCCTTCCTTCGCCATAACCAGAAAGATCTCTCCCGGCGAGCCATCTTCGAACAGTCCTATGGTGACGTAGCCCTCGTGTCCGCCAATCTCAAATTTGTGCGTGATCGCCTGGCGTTCGTCGGGTAGTCGGCGGCGAACAGGCTGTCCGATGAGCCCTTCAACCGCTCCGACCATGCCACCTTTCGTATCACGCGACGTGTTGAGGGGCTGTGTTCGTTTACTGCCATCGCGGTAGATCGACACCGCCTTAGTGCCAAGCCGCCACGAGTCGACGTAGGCCTGCTTAATCTCATCGACCGTCGCCTCCTTCGGCACATTGACGGTCTTCGAGATGGCACCAGAGATGAAAGGCTGGGTCGCACCGATCATCCGGACGTGACCCATATAGTGAATCGACCGCTCGCCCCGCGCTGCTTTAAACGCACAGTCGAAGACCGGCAGGTCTTTATTCTTTAGGTGCGGCGCGCCTTCGATCGTCTCGTGCTGGTCGATATAAGCAACGATCTCGTCAATCTGCGACGACTCGTAACCAAGACGTCCCAACGCCATCGGTACCGTCTGGTTCACGATCTTCATCATGCCGCCGCCGACGAGTTTCTTGTACTTGACCAGCGCGATATCGGGCTCAACGCCGGTGGTGTCGCAGTCCATCATGAACCCTATCGTGCCCGTCGGCGCGAGCACCGTGGCCTGCGCATTGCGGTAGCCGTGCTCCTCTCCCAATTCGACCGCATCGTTCCACGCCTGCTTAGCTGCAGCATAGAGGTCACTCGGCACGTTGGTCCGGTCGACATCCTTAAGTGCGGTGCGATGCTTTCGCATCACCCGCAAAAATGGCTCCTCGTTCTTCTCGTAGCCGGCGAACGGACCGCCGTGGTCTCTGGCGACCCGGGCTGATTGTGCGTAGGCTTCGCCAGTCATCAAGGCCGTTATCGCAGCCGCATAGTCTCGGCCTGCTTCGCTGTCGTAAGACAAACCACGCGACATCAGTAATGCGCCCAAGTTAGCGTAACCCAAACCGAGCGGACGGTAGTCTCGGCTGTTCCGCTCAATGGCCTTCGTCGGATAACTCGCGCAGTCAACAATGATTTCTTGCGCCGTGAGGAGGGTCCGGACCGCCGCCACGAACTCGGTGCAATCGAAGTCGCGTGCCTCGTTCACAAAGGTCATCAGGTTCAGCGACGCCAGGTTGCAAGCTGAATCGTCGATGAACATGTACTCCGAGCAAGGGTTTGACGCATTGATCGACGCGGTATTTGGACACGTGTGCCAGTCGTTGATCGTCGTGTCGAACTGCATGCCCGGATCGCCGCAGACGTGCGTTGCATCGGCGATTTGGCTCAGCAGATCACCCGCCTTGTAGGTGTCCATAACCTCACCATCGCACACCGCGCGGGTCTGCCACTCGCCGTCGTCTAGTGCCGCGCGCATGAACTCGTCGGTCACGCGGACACTGTTATTCGAATTCTGGAAGAATACCGACGCGTAGGCCGGCCCAGTGAATGATCCATCGTAGCCTGCGTCAATGAGCGCCCAAGCCTTGCGCTCTTCTTCAACCTTACAGGTGATGAACGTTTCGATGTCTGGATGGTCGGCATTCAAAATCACCATCTTCGCAGCTCGGCGAGTCTTGCCGCCTGACTTAATGACACCAGCGAACGCATCATAGCCCTTCATGAACGATACTGGCCCCGACGCCGTGCCGCCGCCCGCCAGCGCTTCGCGGGACGACCGAATGGCCGAAAGATTCGAGCCGGTGCCAGACCCGAACTTAAACAACATCCCTTCGGTCTTGGCCAGGGTCAGGATGGAGTCCATCGTGTCCTGCACTGAATTGATGAAGCAGGCTGAACACTGTGGCGCCTTCTCAAAACCACAGTTGAACCAAACCGGGCTGTTGAACGCCGCGCGCTGGTGCACAAGCAAATACTTCAAATCGTCGCTGAAGGCCTGCAGGTCGTCTTCAGTCGCGAAATACTTCTTGTCGCGTGCCCACCGCGTGAGCGTGTCGACGACGCGGCCAATCAGCTGTTTGACGCTGCTCTCGCGCTCGGGTGAACCAAGTTGGCCGCGAAAATACTTCGAGACTACGATGTTAGTTGCTTGCTGTGACCATGCCTTTGGGAACTCGACGTCGCACTGTTCGAAAATGATTTCGCCACGCTCGTTGCCGATGACGGCAGAACGCAATTCCCATTCGATTTCGTCGAACGGGTCGGTGCCATCCCGAGTGAACACGCGCTGAAATCGCAGACCGGAAGCCGCCAACTCTGAACGCTCAGTCAGCTCCTGAGGACTAACACTGGTTGTCTGTTGCTGCTGGGCTGTGCCTCTGTCCATACTTCCCTCTCCGGAAACAACCGAGCCCGAGACCCCGCCCCAAAGCCCAAGGCCTAAGTTTCATGATCATGCGGAAGGTGCGTCGCCGTAGCCTCTGTAAGATGCGCCGTTACCGAAGCCGAGTCAAGAACGCGGGAGACGCTCTCGGCGAGGTTCTCATTCGGCCCTAAGCCGAACAACTATCCGTCCTGGGTATCGGTTTGTCAAGCGTGAAACTACAATATATAGGGATGCTTTTTAGGGTAAACGCAAGATGTTGATAAAATGCTCCTAATCCTGCACCCTCGTAGTGGACCTGCACAAGCGCTGGTGCGAATCTTTCACGTTCGGTCCGTGGCTGATACAGTCCGCTCGTGACCCTTGACGAGGTTGAGCCGGAGCCAACTCCTCCATCGACGGTCGACCAATTCTCGCCCTCCGCACCCCCGCGTGCGGGCCGGCCGAGCATCGGCCTGGGAGCTCGCTTCGGGGCATTCGTTGAGGTCGTACTCTGCTCCGACGTCCCGACACAGTTGGCACTGATCCAAGTGCTCGCATGGATTGGCCTGCGCCAAGTAATGAGCAACGGCCGACTCTCGTTGACCTACGTTGCAACACTCTCACTCGTGGATGCCGTGGTATTAATCGCACTGATTCTGTGGTGCCTGCACTATCACCACGAGTCACCACGGGAAACGTTTCTGGGCACGCGGCCGATCGGACGCGAAGCCTGCTTCGGCATGCTGCTCGTCCTGGGCGTGGCCCTGGTCGTGCTCGTCACCATGGCTCTCGTGCAGCAGTTCGTACCATGGCTCCACAACGTGGAAGAGAACCCGTTCGAATCTCTCTTGCAAACGCCCCGCGATGCGTTGATCTTCAGTGTCGTCGCGATTATCGCCGGCGGGGTGCGCGAGGAGATACAACGGGCGTTCATCCTCCGCCGATTCGAACAGCACCTAGGCGGAGCCTCGGTCGGTCTTCTAGTTTTCAGCGTCGCGTTCGGCGCTGGCCATCTCCTGCAGGGTTGGGATGCGGCCATCGTCACCATGATCCTCGGTCTAGTCTGGGGCGTCGTGTTTCTGATGCGCCGAAGTATCATCGCGCCACTGGTGAGTCACGCTTGCTTCAATCTGCTCGAAATTGCCCTGCACATGCAGCAATGAGCCCACGCCTATTCGTCCTCGTCCAAGCGGATCACCGTCGCTCGGAGACGCAGCCGGTCAACCCAGTCGGCGATGAGCGCCTGCCGACGCTCTTCCTGCAGGTCGCGCTGGACCTGGGCGCGAACCCGATCGAATGACGCCGCCACCTCACCCACGGAATAGCGGTCTACGTAATCGCGATAGTACCGCGCTAGCGCCGCCTCAGTAGGCTGCAAGGCCGAACCGAATCGCTGTCGGAGATAGCTATCGATTCGCCGATTGTCACGCACCACGCGCGCCAACTCTGTTTCGGTCATGCCGACCGCTGCCAGCGCGCGTTGAAACTCCTCAGGCGTCGAAAAGCGGCCGCGTACGTCGGCAAGGTCGGCATCGATGACGCCGGCTTCCGGCTCGGCCACAATAAATCGGTTGACCTCGGCGAGAGTTAGGGTCCGATCGATCAGCCATGTGAGCGCGTCGGTCTCGTCAGGGGCATCTGGCAGTAAACCGAATATCGTGACGGTCTGAACGTCGGACAACAGAATGAGGTCGCCCCCAGCCAGCGCGAGCACACGGTCAATGATGTCGCCTCGCGCCGGCAGCGCAAGGAGACAGGAGGCCACCGTGAACGCGGTCAGCCGATGCCACGCACGAATTCGCCGAAACCCGTCGCAACCCATATTCAAAACGCCTGTCCGATGCTCACGTGCAGAGCCGTCAGACCCTCTCTGGTGCCACTGCCAAAATCACGCCGGTCAAGCTTGAACCCAAGGTCAATCCGAATTGGCCCGATGGGCGATCGGTAGCGCAACCCAAAGCCAGCGCCGCCTCGCAGCCGGCCAAGTTCCATCGTGCTGACGGTCTCGAACACGTTTCCTACATCCAGGAACGCGACGGCCCCAACATTGCCCCAAACCGGAAAGCGTAGCTCGTTATTAATGATAATCAGGCCGTTGCCGCCCTGGGGGAATCCGTTTTGGTCGATCGTCGATTCATCGCCCAACCGGTCGAGCGCAAAGCCCCGCACTGTCGTGGAGCCCCCAGCAAAAAACCTCTCGCTCGCAGGGAGGTCCTGAACCACAGTCTCGAGTGGCTGGCCGTTGGAAGCGAGAACAAAATTCCCGGCGTCATCGGTAACCTTGGCGGTCCGGGGGAAACCGGCGGCCAACCCCACCCGGAGTCCCGTCGCGTAGACGACCGACGACGACCCGCCTAAGCGCCGGTATAGAAACGCGTGCATCAGCATCTTTGCAAAACCGACCTCAGAGCCGATCGTCCGGCCGGCCAACCCGGTGTCAACACTCAGAAGTTCGCCTCGCGTTGGCTCGAAGGGATCATCACGGCGATCCCGGATGAACGTCCCCGAAAACGTCGACAGCGCGATCCCGGGAAACAGTCGGTCGATGAGGCGCTCTTCCTCGGCATTGAACTGCTCGTCGAACAACCGATCCTTGTTGAACGTATAGCCGCCACTAAGGCTCGCGGTGGAGCCGAGAGGGCGCCGCCACTCGACGCGCACGCCGCGCTGCCGAAGGCTAAAGCTCGATCGAATCGATTGCTCCAAGAAGGTCGAAACTAGAAGCTCGGCAGCCGAGCCGAAGGCGCGCGGCTCGCGAAACGTGCCGAGTACCCGATACTCGTTGAGTCCGAACTCGCCAGAACCATCGTCGACCTCACGTTCGTTCCGCGACCGGAGACTCGCGCGGACGAATAGATCGACCGACCGATTTTTACCCCACAGATTCCGGCGTCCGATTTCAAAGAAACCACGCGGTGCAAACTCGATCCGCTCGACTGCAAATCCACCTGCTGCGCGCCCTTGACGTAGCCTGGTCCCAACTTCAAATCCCCCGCCGTAGCCAAGTGTGGTCGCTGGCGCCTCCTCCACCGCGACAAGGACATCACGCCGTGTGTCGCTACCGTGGCTGATGTCTGTGATTCTGATCCGCCGAAACAGTCCAAGCGCACTCAAACGCCGCCGACTCTCAGCAAGCCGGTCCTGGCTGAGCGGTTGACCTGGTACCAGCGTCAGCTCACGGCGGATCGTGGCGGCACTGACACGGAACTGCCCGGCAATCAGCACGTGCTCAACGAGAATCTGTGCACCGGCTTCGATCACGTAAATGAGATCGACCTGGTGGGTGTCAGGATCGAAAGAAGCGTCGACGCGGACGCTCGCCGACTCGTAGCCTAAACTAAGCAATTCCTGCAGGATCGCATCGCGGTCGGCCAAGGCGATGGAGCGTTCGTAGGCCTCTCCGGCGCCTGCCGTAATCGCCCCTTCGAGCCGCGTGGATACCGACTTGGGCGCACCCTCGATCGAAATGGAGCGGACGCGCTGGCGGGGCCCCTCGGTCACAGTGATACGAAAATGCGCGATGGGCCCAGAGCCGGAAGGACCTGGCTCCTCGACGACTTGCATCTCCACGCGCGCGTCCGAATAGCCAGCTTCCCGGTAGGCTTCGGCCATCGCGGCAACACCGACGGCGAAACTCGCCTCCACGAACGGGTCACCACTAGCAACCCCAAGCCGATCCTCGAGCACCGAGCGCGGGAACGTTTCGTAGCCCTCGATCTCAATGCGACCAACCCGCACAAGGGGTCCCTGGTCGACGTGAAAGACGATTCGGAGTTCTAGGTCGGCGGCGGTTCGTCTGTAGTTGACCACTGCCCGGGGGAAGCCGAGTCGCCACAGATAGTCCAAGAGCCGACGGCTGGAATCCTCGAGTAAATCCTCATCGACCGAACTCTCCTGGGCTACCGGCACGAGGGTCTCTCGAATCTCCGATGGCAGCGGGTCACCCTCGAACTCGACCGATACCCGTGGTCCCGGGTCTATCGTCAAGGTCAAGTCGATCTGGCGTCCATCGGACCGGCCTGCGATGGCATGGCCGACAACCACCTCGAAGTATCCCCTATCCCTCAAATTGTCAGCGTAGTCGGCCAACCGCCGCTCAAGCGCTTCCCGCGCGTAATACTCCCCGATTCGGAGATTGAGCCGGCGGAAGATCACGGGCTCCGGCTGGAGGACCGGGCCGTCGATGGTGAGAGTCGCAAGGCGAGCGCGCTCACCGGCAGACACCTCGAGGTCCAGTGTCGTCAGGCCGCCGCCTCGGTCAATCGGAGAGGTCGCAATACGCGCCTTCAGGTAACCCTCGTCGCTATAGACCCCGCGCAGGACCTCAGCAACGTCGGCCATCTGATCGAATCGCGGGCGGGCACCATAGCGTTCGGCGATCGCCTCGCGCAGGCGACGTCGAGCCAGTTTAAGGTCGCCCCGGAATGCGAGTCGATCGACGATCCGGACGGGCGTTAACTCGTATTGAAGTGCGACGCCGCCTCCACGCGGGCTCGCATCCACGCGGATATCGCTGAACCGAGCCAAGCTAAAAAGATGCCAAATGCTTTCGCGGACGTCGGCCATCGACAGTGGCGTACCGACGCGCGTTACAACCAGCTCATCACTTCCAGGGGGTGGCTCGGTGCCGTCAAAATCAAGATTCACCTCAACGATCGGGAGTCCCAGGTAGTCACGGACATCGGCCACCGCCCCCGGGGCATAGCTGAGCCAGCCCCCGAGTACAAGGATAGGCAGGCACCTTGCAGCCCACGGCCGACGGCCTGTGGGTCCCGGCGAGCGATCGACTAGCACCATGCTAGAAGGCGTGCCGCACGCGGAAGTCGACCGCGTAGGTGCGGTCTTCGTTTTGAGACAGGACCCACGAAAGGCGATCGCTCTGGTCGTACTCTAGCAGGATGAGCAAATCGCGCTCGCCGCCCGTGAGGGCGCGCGATAGGGTCAAGTACGCACGGCCTGAGACACGTTTGCCAATGGTCAGCCGCGCCGTCGGCGTTAGCTGGGCAGTCTGTCGCGAGGTCGCGTCGCTCAACGACGGCGTAATCTGGAAGCTGTCTACACCGAAGGACTCCTCGAACACCTGACCGACGCCGGAGGAAATCGGACTTGTAAGCAGCTGTGCCGCCCGCGCCTGGAGCAATTGTTGCTCGGTCTCGGTCCCCGCGCGAATCGCCCTAAGCTCGCCCTCAGCTGGATCGTGGACGCCACCGAACAGCAGGGCAAGGATGTCGGCCGGCGGCAAGGGTGGATCAGAAGTGAGCCCGGGGACGAACCGTTCGGCCGTACCGGCAGCGTGGAAGATCACCCGATAGATTTGCCCAGGCACCCGCACGCTCGTTTCGGCCTCTACGTCGAAGAACGGATCAATCTTTATCGGATCGCTGAAATCAATGCTCCCGCTAGTTACAAAGTACCGGTTACCCTCAAAGAACACTTCGCCACGATCGATCTCCATGTAGCCCAATACCTGCGGCTGCTGGGCCGTCCCCTGCACCATGAGCTCAGCACTGGCGGTAACGCGGGCGTTCTTGTCCTCAAGCCGGAGCGTCCCAGGGGCATTGATCTGCACGTCGTATCGCATCGGAAACACTGATGCGGTATCGCTTTCCGAATCATTCGTGTGGGTCCAGCTACCGAAATTCAGAAACTCCGTGTTAGCCTCAAATTGCTGGACCCAGGTCGCGTCGGTTACCTCTACAGTGCCGGACAGGACCGGATTTTCGAACGGCCCCTGCAGCAAGAGGTTAGCGTCGATGACCGAGCGGATCCCCTCAGGGTAGCGCAGCTGCATCGCCTTGCCAGCAAGCGTCATGTTCACCTCGCCAGGTAGATAACCATCGAGACCAATCCGCCCACCGAACTGCACCGGACCGCCGCCGAGCGTGGCCGACAGATCATCCAGATGGATGCCATCGGCATCGAAGACGACGCGTCCATTTGCCGCTTCCACTGAGTGCGGTAGGGAGAAGAGCCGAAGGCGCCCGTCGGTCACGGCCGCGAACCCGGTTAGCACCGGCGTGTCGATCGGGCCACGGATTTCGGCCACCAGCTCCGCGTTGCCCGAGCTACGGATATCGCCGATAAAGCCTTGAAGGATACCCAAGTTCGCGTCGCCCATGGCACGAATGGCGACCTCATCGGCTCGCAGACGAATCTCGCCGGTGAGTTCGAGAGCGGTGCCCTCCCCTTCCAACTGCATCCGCTCAATGCGAACGACCTCCTGGTCAAGGGCAACCAAGATCGGACTTTCGTTGCGAATCTCGTAGTCGAAGAGCACCAGCTGCAGCTGGTCAATAGTCGCGTCCACCAAGAGATGCTCGAGATTGCCAAGTTCACCCACGACCCGCGTCGAGCCACTCGCGAGGAGTGTGGTATACAGCGGAAGCCGCGGCTCGAAGAGCCGCACGTAGGGCCCAAGCGACGTGTCGGTAAATCGAATCGTCAGTTCGGTGTCGACCTCCGCCGTCAACGCGACGCGGCCTAACGCTGACACCGCCAGTCTGGATGAGGCCGCTTCGATCTCGATCGTCGCTTCCTCGTTCCTTACGCCAATGCGCCCGGTCACCTGCCCCACCTCCTCATCACTGACGAAAAGATCGTCCACGCGACCGCGAATATCGTACTCCGGAGTTTCGAACGCCCCGACGCCGGACGCGGTAAACTGAAGCGTTCCTGACAGTGGCAAGTGTTCATTCCGCACCGTCACCATCTCCACCATTGGAATCCCGCGACCGTCCGCGTTGAACGTGTAGGTACCTCTCCAGTCGACGAACGCGGCGCCGGTGATGACGCCTGCGCCTTTGGCCATCTCGACACCATCGAGCCGTACGCCCGCGCCTTCAAACCTGAGCCCAGCGGTCCCAGACTCGATTGGCTCGCCGTACGCCGTCGCATCGCGGATGGACATCCGGCCGAACCCCAACGGCGACGCGTATGGGCCGTAGAGATGAAACTCGCCAGATAGCGGACCTTTGACGCGATACGCCCCCTGACCAAACGCCGTGAGAAAGTCCGTCGCGGGGCGATCGGCGATCTGAAACGTTGCATTAATTTCCTCGCCGCCGTCCATCCGCGGATAGCTAAAAGCAAACCGTCCGTCGAGCTGGATCTCCGAGCCGCCGTCGATCACGTTTCCATGCGCGACGTCGACGTATCCGTCCTCGACGATCACGTCACCCGTCCATCGGCCCCACAACACGTCCCAGAGACGCAATCCGTCAGCGACAAACGCCCCCTCGATCCGCGGGCTTGAAAACGACCCCTGCATGACGCCGTCGAACGTGCCCCTCCCGGCAACTTCGACCTCACTTGTCGGCCGTCCGAAGGCGGTCAACAGGCCAGCGAGTACTTGGTCGCTCTCCTGCCAGTCGATGCTAGTCACATGAAACGGGATCTCAGAATTGCCGCCATACGCGGTCCGTCCCTCGAACAGAATACGTGTCCGCGGCGTAGCGACCCAGTTCCCACGCTCAAAGTCGACCCACTCCGGTCCCAGCCGGTAGTTCGCTAACCCACCGACCGAAAAACGCCTGAACGGTGCAGACGGCGCTGCCTCGCGCGGGCCGCGCGCTCTGTTCGACTGAACGACCGGCCCATCTTGAAGCGGGACGCCCTCTGGCGGGGCCGCTTCAAGGTGCCCTTCGCCCTCGTGTTCGCTGAACCGGCCACGCGGCCACGACATCCGGTTCCACCCCGAAGCCCGCCCCGCCAGACGGGCGCCGTCGAGCGCAAGTTCGTCGGTGAGCGACGTCAGGTCGATATCCCGATAACTCACATCGAAACGGGCAGTGTTGCCATCGGGAAGACCGGGTGACGTCAGGGCGTATTCGAACTGCAGCAGGCCATCGTGATACACCGAGGAGGCATCGAACACGTCGAAGTCATCACCGCGCCAGTGAAGCGACCCAGACAGTTCTGGAAACGAATGGTTGTTTATCGTCGCGAGGTCGCTTCCGAAATCCCCGCGGAGGTCGTATCCACCTTTAAAGAAATGGTAGGTTCCGTCGAACCTCCCCATCCCACCAGCAGTGAACGGATCGTCGGCGAAAAAGATGTCCCGAAGAACCGAAAGTTCAGCATCAGATCGTACCGTGTAGGTCTGCTCGGGCCAGTTCATCGTCTCCACCACACCCGTCAGATGAGAGTCGGCGCCGTCTGTCTGTAAGTCAATACGATCAAAGACCAAGTTGGCGTCTTCGATCTTGAAGTCCGCCTGCATCGACGCCGTCATCGGCTCGAATGACCCGATCTGCACCGTCCCGTCCGAGAACGCGGCGGTTCCCTGGTAATCCAGAAGCTTAGTGCCCGTGACATCGAGGTTGCGTGCTACGGCGCTCCAGTCTGACCCGTAGTCATCGTAGGTAAGCGTCCCACGATGAGCGCGCACGGAACTGAGCGTCGTGACGAACCAGTTGCCGCCGTTACGACCATCTTCCCCGTCCGCATCGCCCGCGAGATCCGGAAACGTGTGCCGCCCGTCGGGGAAGCTCTCGACGACCATCTCCCAATCGGTCATTTCGATGGAATCGAAGAGGATCTCGCGACGGGCCAGCGACGACCAAGGCATCGATACGACAATGCGGTCCGCTCGCAAGAACGGGCGATCGGCAGGTGTCGGCCCTTCAATGATCAGGTCCTCGACTAGGAAACGACCGAGGAAGAGATAGATCGACAGCTTGCCGATCCGTGCTGGCCGACGGACCTGCTGAAATACAGCCTCCTCGGCTTGCGCGCGGAGCGCTGGGCCCAAATCTACAGTGACACTCGTCACCACAAAGACCGCCACGACCAGACCAACCAGGCTCAGGCCGCGGGGTAGCCGGGCCTTCCACCACCTCACCCGCTCAGCAGCGGGCACGGACATCGTCGCGTCAACCTTTGGTTCTTGCCTCGATTCCGTCATCCGTAACCCACTCGTTCAACCAATCACTCAACCGTAGCCAACAGTTGCCCGGCTTCAACCACCATCCCTTTGTGAGCGGCAATTTCCCCTACGCGCCCACCCCGTGGCGCCACTAGGGCGTTCTCCATTTTCATCGCCTCAACGACTATGAGCTCCTGTTGCTCGACCACTTCGTCGCCAACCGAAACCATCACCCTTACAACGCGGCCGGGCATGGGAGCGACCACTTCCCTACGGCCAGCCGCACCCGGTCCCTCAGACAGACGGCCTACGCGCCCACCACCGACGACCGCGCGAAACACCCCCTCACAAAGTTGGACATCAAGGTGCCCTCGGAGGCCAGCAGCAGTCACCGTCATTTCGTGGCTCGTCGGAGCGCCATCGAGACGAATGATCGATAGCCTGCCACCACCGAGCCGGCGGGCATCAATCATGTGGCGTCGGCCGCCCACGTTCACCCGTAAACGATGTTCCTGCGACGGCGACCGCTCGACCGTCACTGTTCGTACCAGCCCGTTGACCTCAATCTCCACACGCATACGTCAAGCGGGTCAGGCGCGAAGTGCGTCCGCCCGAGCGACACGACGCCACGTGGAGCCTCCATCCACGTTCACCGTCGCATCTTGGCTGCCTGCCTCCATGAATACGTGCACCGCCGCGCCAATTACAGCGAGTTCCTCCGCCTCG
The DNA here is from genome assembly GCA_002296225.1 of Acidobacteria bacterium UBA823. Lineage (GTDB taxonomy): Bacteria > Acidobacteriota > Vicinamibacteria > Vicinamibacterales > UBA823 > UBA823. Next base: position 54,125 of record DBHR01000015.1, read on the forward strand.
GATGACGGCTCCACGAATGGGCGGCCACCGCGTTCGGCCAGGGTTGTATCAATAAACGTCGTGTCCAAGGGTCCCGCGGCGAACGCGTCGGAGCGCAACAACCAGCGAAAGAACGGCACCGTTGTCTTAATGCCCTGGATTTCGTATTCGTCCATCGCCCTGCGCATCCTAGCGATGGCGTGCGGGCGATCCGCTCCCCAAGCCACCACCTTCGAAATCAATGGATCGTAAAAAAGCGGCACCTCACCACCCACAACGGCGCAACTGTCCTCGCGAATGCCGGGCCCCGAAGGTGCCCGGAGACCGCGAAGCCGCCCTGGTGAGGGCAAGAACAACGCATCGGGGTCCTCGGTATACACCCGGCATTCGATTGCGTGCCCGGTCGGCGTAAGCGCTCGGTCGACTGCGATATCGAGCGCCTCACCCAGAGCGATGCGAAATTGCCACCGGACCAAGTCGACCCCCGTGACCGCCTCGGTCACACCGTGCTCAACCTGCAATCGCGTGTTCATCTCAAGAAAATAAAACGCGCCCGACGCATCGACCAAAAATTCGACGGTGCCGGCGTTTGTGTAGCCGACCGCTCGGGCAATCGACACGGCCGCGTCGGCCATAGCCGCCCTGCGGTCAAGCGGCATACCAAAGGCCGGCGATTCCTCGACCACTTTCTGATGCCGGCGTTGAATCGAGCATTCCCGTTCAACGAATGGTACGACCGTACCGTACTCGTCGGCGAGCACCTGGACTTCGACATGGCGTGGACACTGCAGCTGACGTTCGAGATAAACAGCGCTATCGCCAAACGCCGATTCCGATTCCGATCGCGCTCCGGCGAGGGCCGCAACAAGCCCAGACGGCTCAGTGACAAGCCGCATTCCTTTGCCGCCCCCACCAGCTACCGGCTTGATGAACAGCGGATAGCCGATCCCGGCAGCGAGGGTGACCAACTCATCGTCAGGAAGCTCCGGGTCGATTGGCGCGTCCGTGCCGGGCACGACGGGAACGCCGGCGGAAACCGCCGCCTCGCGCGCCGCCACCTTCCCGCCCATTAGCGTGATCACGTCAGCCGACGGACCGACGAACACCCGACCGACCGCGCGGACCGCGGCGGCGAACTCAGCATTCTCCGCTAAGAAGCCGTATCCAGGATGGACCGCCCACACGTCGGCGCGTTCGGCGACCTCGACCAGTTTGTCAATGCGTAAGTAGCTATCACGCGGCTCACTTGCACCAATAGCGTACGCCTCATCGGCATAGGTGACGTGGGCCGCAGTACGGTCGCACTCGGAGTACACCGCCACGCTGCTGAAGCCCATTTCGCGACAGGCTCGCATGATTCGAATGGCGATTTCGCCACGATTGGCGACCAAGACCCTCATGTTGTGCTTACCGCCCACGCAGCACCGAAACAACGAGCAGAAGGGCGCACAAGGCGCGAGATCTGCCTTTTATTCTAGCACTTAAGGAGCAGCAACCAGCTTTAGAGCGGGATGTTGCCGTGCTTTTTAGGTGGATTTTTGTCCCGCTTGTTAGTGAGGCTAGCAAAGGCGGCAACCAGCGTCCGACGGGTTCGCCGAGGCTGGATCACCGCATCAAGATAACCCCGCGCCGCGGCGGTGTAAGGATTGGCGAACTTCTCACGGAACTCAAGGATCTTTTCAGCACGCAGGGCATCAGGATCCGCGGCGGCTTCAAGCTCCTTTTTGTACAGTACGTTGACGGCACCTTCCGGCCCCATGACGGAAATCTCGGCTGTCGGCCACGCGTAATTGAGGTCGGTGCGAAGGTGTTTGCTCGCCATCACACAGTAGGCACCGCCGTACGCCTTCCGGGTAATAACCGTGACCTTGGGAACAGTCGCCTCCGCGAAGGCGTATAAGAGTTTCGCACCATGGCGGATAATGCCGCCATGCTCTTGCTGGGTGCCGGGTAAGAAACCTGGCACGTCCTCAAAAGTTAACAGTGGGATGTTGAAAGCGTCGCAGAACCGCACGAAGCGAGCCCCCTTAACTGACGCGTCGATGTCAAGCGTTCCGGCCAGATGCGCCGGCTGGTTGGCGACGACGCCGACACTGCGCCCGTCGAGACGCACAAAACCAACGACCAGATTCTTGGCAAACTGGCGGTGCACTTCGAGGAAAGCACCATCGTCGGCGACAGTATGGATGAGCTCAATAATGTCGTAGGGCTGTGTCGGCGACTCTGGTATGAGCTGATCGAGCGCCTCGTCCTCACGATCCACTGGATCGTTAGACACAACGATTGGCGGATCATCGAGGTTGTTGCTCGGTAGAAACCCCAGTAGCTCGCGGAGCAGGGATAGGCATCCGCGATCGTCCGCCACAGCGAAATGGGCAACGCCGCTCGTGGCGTTGTGCGTCGTCGCACCGCCCAACGATTCCATCGTCACCGACTCGTGCGTGACCGTCCGAATGACGTCCGGGCCGGTCACGAACATATAACTCGTACGGTCCACCATGACTGTGAAATCAGTGATAGCGGGCGAATACACCGCACCGCCCGCGCAAGGCCCCATGATGGCCGAGAGTTGGGGCACGACGCCTGACGCCAGAGTGTTACGGAGGAAGATGTCGGCATAACCGCCAAGGGACAACACGCCCTCCTGAATTCTCGCGCCACCAGAGTCGTTGAGGCCAACGATCGGTGCCCCCATCTTGAGCGCCTGATCCATCAGCTTGACGATCTTGGCAGCGTTAGTCTCTGACAAGGACCCGCCGATGACCGTGAAGTCCTGGGCAAACGCGTAAACCGTACGGCCATCGACACGACCAAATCCGGCGACGACACCATCGCCTGGCACGACCTGTTCAGCTAAGCCGAAATCGCGGCATCGGTGCGTCACGAAACGATCGATTTCTTGGAAGGTCCCAGGATCGAAAAAGTAATCGATCCGTTCGCGGGCTGTAAGCTTGCCGGCTGCGTGCTGCCGGGTAAGACGAGCCTCGCCGCCCGACTCATCAGCGCGCCGCTCAAGATCAGCCAAGGTCTTGTCCGGTGTATTCATGATGCCAACAGCCCACACCAGTCAGCCCTTGGCGGCCTGCGCCTTCTCCCAGTCAGCAAGGAACTTCTCGAGCCCGATGTCAGTCAGCGGATGCTTGAATAACGCCTCGATCACCGCAGGTGGACATGTGCAAACATCGGCGCCGAGGCGACCGGCCTGCACAATATGAATCGGGCCGCGGACACTAGCGACAAGCACCTCTGTGCCAAACTCGTAGTTCTCGTAAATGTCGACGATCTGGCTGATCAGCTCCATGCCTGAGGTCGCAATGTCATCCAGTCTGCCAACAAATGGGCTGACAAAGGTCGCGCCAGCCTTTGCAGCTAGCAGCGCTTGCGTCGCCGAGAAGACCAGCGTCACATTTACTCGAATGCCCTCATTCGCCAGCGTACCGCAGGCCTGCACACCTGGCTTGCCGAAAGGCACTTTCACGACGATGTGCTCGTCGATGCCCGCCAACTCGCGACCTTCCCGGACCATGCCCGTTACGTCCGTCGCGACGACTTCAGCGCTGACCGGACCCTTGACTGTCTGACAAATCTCCTTGAGCACAACCCGAGGTTCGCCACCGGCTTTAGCGAGAAGCGATGGATTCGTCGTAACCCCGTCGATAATCCCGAGCGGGACGAGACTGGCAATGTCGTTAACGTTTCCGGAATCGACGAACAGTTTCATCAGCAACTCCTTCCTGACGCGAGTGCTCACTCGCAAGCCGTCAGACCCAGTTACTGCGGCGATTCGGTCACCCGGTTCGAAGGTTCGCTGACATTAGGCGAAACCGCCGCGTCCACAGCAACCACCGCATAAACATAGACGACACCTGCCGTGCCGGTCGTATCCTGATAAGTCGTTTCCGGCAGCAGCTCAGTCATCAAAGGCTGGAGTGTGTCACCAGGTGACTCGCCGCGCAAGACTAGATAGCCTGCCAAGTCAGAGTCTGGACTTGGCTGCCAGATGAGGCTAACCGCGCCAACGCTCCCAACCGCCACTAAATTCCTCGGCGGGGCCGGTGGAAACGTGTCGTGGAATTCGACACAGGCCGGCGGAGACGGCTCGCTTTCAATCGGCTCACCATCCATCGTCGCGATCGCCCGAACGACATAGCACCGTTCCACACCAAACTCTACGCTCGTGTCAGTCCACTCCAACACATCAAGCGGCAATGGGTTTACGAGCATGGGTATGACCACGTCGCTGTCAATCGGCTCCGCAATACGTGGTGTGTAGCTGTAGACGTTATAGGCCGTGGGCTCAGCGGAGACAATTGCGGGCGTCGACTCCAAGGGGGCCGGGGTCCCTAGCGTCTGCGCGATGGCAGGCCCTTGCACAGTGTGTGTCGCGCCTGGCGCGGCCAGCCAGGTAATTGTCACGGCGTCGATAACGTAAGTCACCTCAGGCAGTCCCGGTGGTTTCGGCGCGTCATCCAGCCGCACGTCCAATCGAGACGACATGTTGCCAAAATCACCGTCGGCCGTCCGGCCGATCGCCACGTAGGTGCGACGCGCCGGTGCCTCGAAGAACGGTAAGGCCAGCGGTGGTTCTACCCAGCGCAACCCGGTCACAGTCGGTGCTTTGGCATCATCCTCATCGTCCTCGTCTACCACGAAACGACGATCAACGTCCGACAGGTCGGCCGGCGTCAGCAGCTCTTGTGTCAAGACCTCGCGCACTGTCACCGTCTCACCTAGCACCGGAAGCACCAACAGTGGATCGTCCGGCAAAGGTGGCACACTCGGCTCAGCCCCCGCCGGGTTGGCCGGCGGCCTGATGTCGATCGTCGCCAGCAGTGTTGCCACCTCAACGAACTCTTCATCGGTCAACGGGTTGACCCCTGCCTGCAGCGGACCAACCGTGATCGCGTAAACTTCGACAGTGGACAGATCGGCCGGTGAGCTACCGTCGGTGTTAAGGGTCGGTACATCGAATTGGAGGTGCACCTCGGCACCGAGCCGACGCGCGGTGAACTCAGCGGGTTCGGTCGGCACAATCCGGATCGGCGCCCGCGGCGGCCCTTTCTTGCCACAGCCCACCACCGGGAGGAGGGCCATCAAGAGGATAGCCGCCGTGCAGCAACGCCGGAGTAGGTTCACAGGATGTATCGGGTCCGGTCTTCGTTCTTGATAATGTCCGCCAGCATCCGGTCGACGTAGGCCGCGTCGATCGCGATCGACTTCTCAGTCATGTCCGGCGCTTCGAACGAGATTTCCTCGAGGATTTTCTCCATTACCGTGTGTAACCGACGTGCACCGATGTTTTCTGCGCTCTCATTGACCAGGGTGGCCAGCTCGGCAACGCGATCGATCGCACCAGTGTTGAAGCTCAACTCAACCCCTTCAGTCGCCAGTAGCGCAGTGTACTGCTTGACGAGCGCACCGCGGGGCTCGGTGAGAATCCGCACGAACTCCTCCGTACCGAGTGCCTGAAGCTCGACGCGAATCGGAAACCGACCCTGCAGTTCGGGAATGAGATCTGCCGGCTTCGAGACGGAAAACGCGCCAGCCGCGATAAACAAGATGTGGTCGGTGCGTACGATACCGTGCTTCGTATTGACCGGGGTACCTTCCACGATCGGCAGGATGTCGCGCTGGACACCCTCGCGGCTCACGTCGGGCCCGTGCGTGCTCTCGTGTCTCGCGATCTTATCGATCTCGTCGATGAAGATGATACCGGCCTGCTCGACTCGCTCGACGGCCGCGCGTCCGACCGATTCCATATCGACGAGCTTCTGCTCTTCTTCCTGTACGAGGTATTTGAGCGCCTCGGGTATGGGCATGCTGCGCTTTCTGGTGTGGCCCTGAAACAGGCTCGGTAGCATGTCCTTCATGTTGATGTCAATCTCCTCGACCGACGAGCCCGCCACGATCTCGAACGATGGAAACGACTTCCCACGAACATCGACCTCGACCCGTCGGCTGTCAAGCTGGCCGGCCATGAGCTGCTCCCGAAATTTCTCACGCGTCCGCTGCACACGTTCGCGTGCCGCGTTTACCTCGTCGCTGTTACCCGCAGGCTTAATCGGCGGTAGTAGCAGATCGAGCACCCGTTCCTCAGCGTTGCGCTTGGCCCGCTCTCTGACCTCGACCAGCCGCTCGTCACGAACCATGTCGACGGCCAGTTCGGTGAGATCACGCACCATGGATTCGACGTCGCGGCCCACATAGCCCACCTCGGTAAATTTTGACGCTTCGACCTTGATGAACGGTGATTGCGCCAATCGCGCCAGACGTCTGGCGATCTCGGTTTTCCCAACACCCGTTGGACCAATCATCAGGATGTTTTTCGGCGCCACCTCCTCGGCAAGTTCCGGGGAGAGCTTCTGCCGGCGCATCCGGTTCCGGAGTGCCACCGCTACGGCGCGCTTCGCCTGCGTCTGCCCAACGACGAACTTATCGAGCTCAGCGACAATCTGGCGCGGGGTAAGCGAATCGGCTGTGGATTTGGTGGTCCCGGGAAGATAGATTGGCATCAGCGAAATTCAAGATGCACGGGACAACTCGCCACGAGACGCCACTACAATTCCTCGATTGAAATGAAGTCGTTCGTGTACACACAGATCCCAGCGGCGATCCGCATCGCCGCTTCAGCGATCTGGTAAGCGTCAAGGCTCGTGTGGTTAGCCAGCGCCTTAGCCGCCGAGAGCGCGTAGGGCCCGCCTGAGCCGATGGCAACAATACCGTCATCCGGCTCAATCAGATCGCCGGTGCCCGAAAGGAGGAACGTCGAATCCTTGTCCGTAACGACCAGCATCGCCTCAAGTCGGCGCAGCACGCGATCCGAGCGCCAGTCTTTGGCAAGTTCAACGGCAGAACGTTCGAGGTTGCCGCGGTACTGTTCGAGCTTGGTCTCGAATCTCTCAAATAGCGCGAATGAGTCGGCGGCTGAACCGGCGAAACCGGCAAGAACGCGGTCATCGAAAAGGCGGCGAATCTTCCTGGCGCCCTGCTTTACCACCGTCTGGCCGAAGGTCACCTGCCCGTCGCCGGCCATGATGGTTCGGCCTCCATGTCGCACCGCGAGAACGGTCGTGCTGTGATGCATTCGGCGAATCGAAAAGTAATCGTAAACGTAAGTCCGTGGTTGGATGGCGTCGAAGCACCAACGTCGCGAGTTTATCGAATGGATGAAAACAGTGTCAATGCCGCGAACCAACCACACGCACACTCGGGACCTACCTACGGTGTGGGCATCCTGTTCGCGAGGATGGTGGACACGAGGTAGATGCCGCTACCGAACACGTTGGAGACAACGACCGAGCCCCGGTCGATCGGAGCAAGCTCCAGCGTCGACGGGTGGGATGTGTACTTAGGAGGCGGTGAAGCTAAAGTGGAACCGTGGGACGTCACAGTCATGACTTTTGGAGAGCACCGATCGTTTCAATCTATTGCTCTATCTCTACCAACAGTTGCCGGTCAATGGGGTATTCTCCCTCTCCAATTGGGAGCCACGGCGAACTGCGATGCTTGGCGAAGAGCTTGACCTCCACGTCCACGAACGCCCGGTTTTCCAGCATGTCGAGTCGGGGTTCCATGCCGGCGTAACCGAGCCCCGCACGCATTACGATCGGCTGGGTCGAATCGCCCACCGGTAGTCCCTCGATGCTAATCGCCTTCACGGTAGAGCTACCCAACTCCTCCACATCCTCCAGGACCCGAAAGACTCCCATAACAGTCACGACCGAGATCCGGTTCTGTGCACTATTCTTCAGCTTAAACGAGACCTGTGGGACGAGCTTGTTCCTCCCGTCTGGGAGAATGCCATTGTCGAACCAGCCGGTCGCCACATCGGTAACGAGTAGCTCATTGGCAACGTCGAGCGACTCTCCGCATCCTGCGACTAGGCTCGCCGCGATGAGCGCAAGACTCAGCACGACCGCCCGCAGGCCGTGGGCAGTTCCACTAGGAGGGCGCATGAGAAAATTGTAGATCAATATTCCGCCGTCATCGACCAGTAACTCGCTTGTAGCCAAGGAGGCGAAGCGAGCCGTCGGTGAGCAAATCGACCCGGTCGGCAACTCCACGCCGACTAACGCGACGTGCGGCCTCGAGATAATCCATAATCTCGTTAGTTTGAACTACCTCGGCCTCAGTCAGTCCCTGGATCTGTCCTACCCGCTCCTCTATTCTGAGTAAGTCAGCCTGGCGTTGCGCCTCAGCCTCTCGCGTCAGGTGCGCGAACCGCAATGCTAGGTCGCGCTGCTGCCGACGCTCACTCTCCGTAATGAGCCGCTGGAAGTGTGTCGGCACCGGCTGTGCGTCCAACCCGGGCTCAACGGCCGTCGCCACCTCGGGCGAGACATCGGCACTGGACGCTCCGAACTCGCGCCGCAGCTCTGCTTTGAGCGCAACGAGATCGGCGTACCATGCAACGTCACCTGCGGTTTCGACCGCTTCGGTCGGAAAAGTAGGATTTGACCACCCGGTTTGCACCACCACGCCGTCATCTCCATACCGGATTTCGAGGTTCGCAACCGAGGCAACAATTAGGAAGACCACAGCTGCGGCCAACGACCAGACGGGCGCCGACTGCCACAAGGTCCATGGCTGGCCTGGCCGACCAGCCACCGCATCGGCCGGCACGATGGGGAACTCCGGCGCCGGCTTAGGCGGCATCCACTCCGCGAGACGGCCTCGCACACCGGTCAACGCCTCAAACTCGTCACGGCATGACACGCACAACGCAAAGTGGGCCTCGGCCCGTTCGCGCGCGCTTGCATCGCATTCGTCATAGAGATAGCTCACCAGCAACGACTTGTCATTGCAGGCGTCATCGCTTTGGTTGTTTGTCACGTCGCTTTCCTGCTTTCCTGTTGCGTCGCCGTGGGCAACCCTCTGGATGGAAAAACTGCTGCGCGGTCAATTCCCCGCCGTTCGAGTTCTTGCCGGAGATGGGTTAATCCTTTGTAGAGCCGCGTCTTGACCGTGCTCAATGGACACCCCTGGGAATCAGCGATCTCCTGAAAGGTAAACCCGTGATACTCCTTCAAGACGATCGCCGTGCGCTGCTCGCGGGGAATCGCCGCCATCGCTAGGGAGACCTCATCCCCCAGTTCCCGCCACCCGACCAGATCCTCCACCGAATCACTAGGGATTTCGACCGCCGCTAGGTCTGGGACGTCAACGCCCTCTGGCACCGGAACCAGCGGTGACCGCCGTTCCCGGCGGCTCCAGTCACGGCAGAGATTGACCGTAATCTGGTATAGCCATGACGAGAACTTCGCTTGACCCCTGAAACCCTTGATGCTACGGAACGCCCGGAGGAATGTTTCCTGACACACGTCGCGCGCTTCGTCCTGATGTCCGAGTACGCGGTAGGCCAAGGCGTAAATCTGGCGCTCCCAACGCACCACGAGCTGGTTAAAGCTGTCGTGGTCCCCACGGACTGAGCGGGCCACCAGTTCCTCGTCGGTCCTCACCATCAACGCGCTGGACATTACCACTGACTCAATGCGCGGCCGCAGGCCACTGGGCACTCGACCACACACACAGCTCCCTCTCCATATTAGACGGCGCATCGGCCTCAGCAGTCGGCAGCTAGCTGAAAAATCAGCTAGCATTAGCCACCAAATGCATGCCATTTAATATAAACCCTCTTTTCTCATATAGTTATCGATTCTGGTAACATATTCTGCTGGCAAGTGGCGGACCTCTTCGTCCATGCGCCTTGGACCCACTGGCACCACTAAAAATGATTCATCTCTCCGCCATCTCGAAACACTTCGGGACCCGCACGCTGCTCCAGGACATCACGTGGCAGCTAGGTCCTGGCGAGCGGGTTGGGCTCTGCGGACCGAACGGCGCCGGCAAGACCACATTGCTCAAAATGATGGCCGGCTCCGAAGAGCCAGACGTTGGACAGGTCGTCAGGCCGAACGGGTTAACGGTCGGGTATCTCCCCCAAGACGGTCTCGTCCACTCCGGCCGGACGGTCTTCGACGAAGTCAGTCGCGGTCTGCAACCACTATTGGATTTGAAGGCAGAGATGCACACCCTCGAGCACCAACTGGGTGACACGTCGGTCCCGGGAGCCGAGCACCCACGGTTACTGGAACGCTACAGTGAGGTGCAAGAAACCTTCCAGCGCCAAGACGGCTACGTGATCGAGCAACGCGTCGCAACGATCCTTCGCGGACTAGGATTCGCCAAAAGCGATGCAGAGTGCCAATCCGAGACGTTTTCGGGTGGGTGGCAGATGCGCATCGCCCTGGCCAAACTATTGCTCGGGCGACCCGGGTTGCTTCTGCTCGACGAGCCGACGAATCACCTCGATCTGGAGGCGCGCAACTGGCTTGAGACCTACCTCGCCGGATATCCGCATGCCGTAATGCTAGTCTCGCATGATCGCTTCTTTCTCGACGCTGTCGTCACCCGCATTACTGAGATCGGCCTAAAGACCCTAACCGACTATCCCGGCAATTACACCACCTACGTCGTTGAGCGGGATGCGCGGCTCGCACGGCTTCGGGAAGCTAAGCGCCGACAGGACGAGGAGGTCGCCAGGATCCGGCAGTTCGTAGATCGATTTCGGTATCAAGCGACCAAGGCTGCACAGGTACAAAGTCGCCTGAAGATGCTTAACAAGATCGTGCCGATCGAAGTGCCGCCTGTACACAAGAAGATGCATTTCCGCTTCCCGAAGTGTCGCAAGAGTGGCCGAAGTGTGATCGCACTAACCGGTGCAAGCAAAGCCTACGGCACGAACGACATCTTCCGTCCGCTCGACCTGATGATTGAACACGGCAGTCGGATCGCGCTCGTCGGACCGAACGGCTCGGGTAAGTCGACGTTGATGCGGCTCCTCGCGGGCACCGAAGCGCCTGACACAGGCACCCGCACCCAGGGGCACCAAGTCACTATGCAGTACTTCGCACAGGACGAGGCGGCACGTCTTGACCCGATGCTGACTGTGCACGACACGCTGGTCGGGGGTGCCACGTTCGACACGGTACCTGCCATTCGCAACGTCCTTGGTGGATTTCTCTTCTCGGGCGACGACATCGATAAGAAGGTCGGCGTGCTGTCAGGCGGCGAACGGACCCGGCTAGCGGTGGCGCGTATGCTGCTGCGCCCAGCTAACACGCTGCTGCTCGACGAGCCGACGAATCATCTAGATATCGATTCGACGGACGTGCTCCTCAACGCGCTCGTGGCTTTCAGCGGCACACTGATCTTCGTATCGCACGACCGCTACTTCGTAGACAGGTTGGCGACGCAAATCATCGAAATCGGCCGGGGGGAGGCGGTCGTCTATCCAGGCACCTACAAGGAGTTTCGCTGGAGCCGGAGCCAACGGGCGGAGGCGCCCGAGACGCTGCCAAAGCAACTGGCCAAGCGCGACCCACGACGAAGTACACGGGTGGCCGCGGCCGCAGAACGCAAACGCGCTGCGGCGGAAGCACGCAAACGCCAGCGTGCGATCAATGCTCAGCGCCACCGCGTAACCGCGCTGGAGCAAGTGATTAGCGACCGTGAAGCTGCCCTTAAGGAAATTGAAGCGACGATGAGCCAGCCAGATTTCTACAGCGATCGTGAAGTGGCTAACGCCCTGATTGCACAGCACCAGGCTTTGATGTGGGAAATCGGCAATTTAATGCACCAGTGGGAAGGGTTGCAGACAGCCGCGCAGGAGAGGCTCCACTGAGTTTCGCAGGATGCCGGAGGGCTCCAACGGACTCGGCGTAGAAGAACGCCGCCTCGCCGATGCCTGCCCTCACACGCGTGACGAGCTGATTTCTGGCGATCTTTGATCCTTAGTCCCTTGTTTCGACCGTGGGTGTAATTTCTTGTAATCCTTCGACAACTGGGCGAGGTCCACGTGGGTATAACGCTGCGTCGTATCTAAGCTCGCATGTCCTAGCAGTTCCTGGATAAACCGCAGGTCAGCACCGCACTCCAGCAGGTGCGTGGCAATCGAGTGGCGCAGTGCGTGCGGACTGATCTCGAGCTTCTTCGAGCACGCCGCCTCATATCGGCGGACAAGGCGGTCGACACTACGCGTCGACAACCTGCCGCCGCGGTAGTTGACGAACAATGGCTTCGCACCATCGCGCCTGCGCTGCACCAATCGGATTGACAGTTGCGTCGGCCGCACTTTCTCGATTAATACCTTACGGTCGGGTAAATACCGCTTGAGCGCGGTCCTCGCGCTCTGGTTGAACGGTATTTCCCGCTCTTTACCGCCCTTGCCGTGCACGCGGACCAAGCGGACGTTCAGGTCGATGTCTGGAAGGTCAAGCGCAACCAATTCACTTAACCGCAAGCCCGACGCGTAGAACAGTTCGAGGATCGCCCGGTCACGACGGCCGAGCGGCGTGTCGATGTCTGGGGTGTCCATTAGTTCCGTGATCTGCTTCTGCTCGAGATGAACCGGAAGCTTCTGCACAAGCTTGGGCGGCTTAATGTACTCGCACGGGTCGTCTTCGATCAGTGCCTCTCGTTGAAGGTAGTGCCCAAAAGCCCGAAGAGCCGCTAGCTTGCGTTTAGGCGAGGCTGTCGATTTGCGGCCGTCTCGTGCAGTTCGCCGCAGTTCGTCCATAAACCCGCGAACATTCTCTTGATTGAAATCCTTTAGCGTCACACGGTTCTTACCGCCCTTTTTCTTCGCAGTTTCCTGCTTTACTTTTCTCTTCTTGTCTCGCTCCTGCTCGAGCAGCCTAGCCGTGAAGGTGATGAACTGAGTCAGGTCGCTCTTGTAGGCGCGCACGGTGTGCGCCGACAGAGCACGATACTGCAGGTGTTCAAGAAACAATCGGAGTTGACTGAGCATCGTGTTTAAGTCCAACGTCGGCCCGCCACACAGCCAAGTCGTGAAGCGCTCGCTCGGCGGTTGCCAAACGGCGTGCCGCTCGCCGCTTCGGTGCCTGAGGAAGCGGCGGCATAATACCGAAGGTAATGTTGGTCGGTTGGTAATTGTGCGCATCGGCATGCGACACGTAGTAGGCAAGTGCCCCTAGCGCTGTGGTGCGCGGTGCCACAAGCGGCTCACGGCTGTGCACAAGAGCCGCGGCGTTCAATCCGGCCATCAATCCCGAAGCCGCACTCTCGACGTAGCCCTCGACGCCGGACAGCTGACCGGCAACGAACAGGTCGGCGCGCTGACGAGTTTGCCAAGTCTCGCGGAGCACCGTGGGCGCGTTGATATAGGTGTTCCGATGGATCATGCCATACCGCACGAACTCCGCCCGCTCCAGACCAGGGATCAGCCGAAGTACGCGGTCCTGTTCGCCCCACTTCAGTTGTGTCTGGAAGCCGACAAGACTGAAATGCTCGCCCGCCAGGTTGTCCTGCCGGAGCTGCACGACGGCGTAGGGCTGACGCGCGACACGCGGGTCAATGAGACCCACCGGCTTCATCGGCCCGAACCGCAGGGTGTCACGGCCACGACTAGCCATTACCTCAATAGGCAGACAGCCCTCGAAAAACTTTGTTTGGTCGAAATCGTGGACAGTGGCTGATTCGGCGGTTGTCACAGCATTGTAGAAACGATCGTACTCATCGGCCGTCAGTGGGCAGTTTACATAGTCGCCCGACTCCTGGCCCGGTGACGCGTCAGACGCAGGCTCAGGGGAAACGCCGCCCCACCGAGAGGCACGGAACGCGCGCGTCCAATCGATCGTTTCAGCGAGCACGATTGGGCTGATAGCGTCGTAGAAGTACAGGTGATCGGTACCAACAAACGCGGCAATATCGGCAGACAGACACTCAGATGTCAACGGGCCGGTCGCGATGATCGCCGGCTCCACCGGCGTGTGCCCCGCGGGAATTGCCTCAATCTCGATCCGTTTGACCGTGATCAGCGGGTGTGCCTGAACCGCCGTGGTAACCTCTTCGGCGAAGCGCTCGCGGTCGACCGCCAGAGCCGTGCCAGCCGGCACGCGGGTCCGGTCCCCCACCTCCATCACAAGTGAGCCCATCCGCCGCATCTCTTCCTTAAGAAGCCCAACGGCATTTTCCAGTTTGTCACCCCGAAAAGAATTGCTGCACACGAGCTCGGCAAGGCGGTCGGTCTGATGAACGGCAGTGGGACGGTTCGGTCGCATTTCGCACAGCGTCACCCGGACACCCATCGAGGCCGCCTGCCAAGCCGCCTCGCTGCCGGCCAAACCGCCGCCGATGACGTGAACCATGAACCGTGCCAGGATTACGCGTTGACTGACGCGATGCCGAGGTTCAAACGTTGCGCGTATAAGGCATCAACGATCAAGGAAAGCGTGGTCGCCGATGAACCAACTCGCACCGACGGCATTACACTACACTGCTGCAAGCTCTTCAGAGCGAACGTAGTCACACTCCTCCTTATGGCAGAGTAGCTGACGACCGTGCCGCTTGGTGACTTTTTCTACGAGAAACGGCGTCTGGCACGTCGGACAGGGCTCGAGTAGCGGCTTGTTCCAGAGCGTGAAGTCACATTCCGGATAATTGCCGCACCCGTAGAAGGCCCGACCCCGGCGAGTTTGCCGCTCAACGATGTCACCACCATCCTCCGGGCACGCGACGCCGGTGCTCTTCAGCTTCACGTAGCGGCACTTCGGGTAGCCGCTGCAGGCCGTGAACTCGCCAAACCGTCCCTGCTTAATGACAAGATTCGAATCGCAGCGCGGACATTTCTCGTCGAGCATTTGATCAGGCTTGGCCGCAGTCAAACCCTGTTTCGTCGAAATAAGCTTCCGTGTTGTTTTGCAATCTGGGTATCCCGAACAAGCAAGGAACTGTCCGAAACGACCGCGCTTAACGACCATCGGCTTGCCACAGTTCTCGCACGTCTCAGTCGCCTCATCCTGCCCGGCATCGGCATTCTCGAGTTCACGGGTGTTCTGGCACTGACCTTCGACCTGCAGCAAGCCCCGAACAACCAAACGCCGCAACGTCGCCCCCGCTATGGCGTGTTCGAGAAGCACCGATTGGGCCAACCCCTCCTTGGCTTCGGCCAACGTTTCCAGTGCAAGCAACTGGCGAGGCCCAATACGGCCAAGTTTCTTCGAAGAGCCGCTCCGGGCCCGTTCCGCCAAATACGTTCTCGCTATCGGCGTCAGTTGGAAATCTGGAGAGCTACTGCACGCGAGGAAAAGACCGAAGCGGCCGACCTTGACGATCATCGGCGAGTCACACTTGTCGCAGACCTCTTCACTCGGCAGGCCTTCAGCCTTGATGTTTGGCATCGATTTGGCCGCCTCGGTCAAATCGATGCTGAATTTTGCGTAGAAACTCTCGATGGTACCGTGGTAACTGGCCTCGCCGCCTTCAATCTTGTCCAGCGAGTTCTCGAGCTCCTTGGTGTACTCAACGTCGAGGATATCGTCGAAACTCTTGGCCAGTAGGTCTGTCACCAGCACGCCGAGTCGAGTCGGCTTGAACCGTCCTTCGATTTTCTCGGCATACTCCCGAGCCTGCAAAACCCCGATGATCGACGCATATGTACTGGGCCGACCAATTCCGTTCTCCTCGAGTTCCTTAACAAGCGTCGCCTCGCTGAACCGAGGCGGCGGCTGCGTGAATTTCTGTGCGGGACGAAGCTCCTTGACCTCCATCCGGTCCCCCGGCTGCATAACCGGCAGGGCATCGGACACAGCGGCGGCGTCCCCATTAGCGCCAGCCGTTGGGCCCTCGACCTCACCCACCTTCTCCTCGACAGTGAGCCCGTGAGCTGCCATCCAGCCCTTGAACTTCAGCACCGATCCCTTTACCCGGAATGTATAGGGGCCGGCACCGATGTCGACCGTGGTGTTGTCGAAGCGCGCGGGCGGCATCTGTGACGCGACGAACCGGTTCCAGATCATCCGGTATAGCGTGTACTGCTCGTGCGTCATATGCGGCTTGACCGTCTCGGGGTCGTGCTGGACTGAGGTGGGCCGAATCGCCTCATGGGCATCCTGAGCGCCGGCTTTGGTGGGGAACCTATTCGGCTTCTTCGGCACGAACTCGTCACCAAAGGCTTGACCTATATGCGCGCGAACGTCGTCGACCGCCTGAGCTGAGACACGGGTCGAATCGGTCCGCATGTAGGTGATAAGCCCCACAGCCCCATCGCCGGGCAGTTCGATCCCCTCGTAGAGCTGCTGTGCAATCATCATCGTCCGCTTCACAGGCATCTTTGATGCTTGTTGGAGCTTGCTCGTAATGAATGGCGGCGGCGCGCTCTTCTTGCCCTCTTTTGTCGCCACGTCGCTCACGATAAACGGCTTGCCAGCAACGGCGTCGAGGACGACCTTCGATTCGACTTCATTGGCAACTTTGATCGTTTTGCCGTCCTGCTTAATTAGTTTCGCTTCGAACTCGGGAGGCTGGTCGGCCATAAGCCGCGCGAAAATGTGCCAGTACTCTTCAGGCTTGAACCGCTCGATCTCCTTCTCGCGATCGCAGACCAACCGTAATGTCACCGACTGCACGCGGCCTGCGCTTAAGCCGCGGCGAACCTTGTCCCACAGAAGCGGGCTGAGCTTATAGCCCACGAGGCGGTCGAGGACCCGTCGCGCCTGCTGCGCGTCGACCATCCGCTGATCGATGTTGCCAGTATGCTTGAGCGCCTCAAGAATTGCTTTTTTGGTGATTTCGTTGAACGTGAGCCGGTGAATCTTCCGCTTACTTCCACGCAGCACCTTAGCCAAGTGCCAACCGATCGCTTCGCCCTCACGGTCAGGGTCGGTAGCAACGTAGATATCCGTAGCATCCTTTGCCGCCGCGCGCAGTTCCTTGATGACTTTCTTACGACCAGGAATCAGCTCGTAGGCGGGCGTGAACTCACCGTCGACATCCACACCCAGTTTGCTTTTCGGCAAGTCGCGGATGTGTCCCATCGAGGCCATCACCTTGAAGTCCTTGCCGAGATATTTGTTAATGGTCTTCGCCTTTGCAGGTGACTCGACCACCACGAGTGACTTGGGCATAGCTGTAATCCTGATTCTCTTTAGGTGGGCCCGTGCCGGCGTCCAACGCGCCAATACGCACCCCCGTAATTTACGTTAGCATTTTCTTAGCACGCACGAAAACCAACAACCTTCGATACCTCGACGAAGCCCCGAAGCGAGAGGTCGAGCAGCCAGGTCAAAAAAGGGCGTTGTGAGGCCTCGATCGCCCGCCGAGACCATCCAAGTCGCAGGCTCTGCGGTAGAGAAAGGGCGATTCCGCGGCGCATTTACGCGTATTTTGACCCGAGATACCCATCTCCCCCGAGGTATCGTCCGCGCGCCCCACAACCTTTGCTACATCAGCTATAGTTTTAAGGATTCTGGGTGTCTTGATGCGGAACGTGGCCTTGTACGCGGCTCTCCTGCTAACCCTAGCAGCGATGCCGGCTGCCGTCGCGGCTGACGAGCGGTCCGATGCGAGGCGACAGGTCGAATTCGGCATTAGGGTCGCCGAGCGCGGCTTGTGGCGTGAAGCTGCTTATCGATGGCAGCGCGCCGTGGAGATTGATCCCACCTACGCCGCCGCCTGGAACAACTTGGCCATCGCCTACGAGCACTCTGGCAAATTCGACGAGGCTCGCCGGGCGTACGAACGTGCGAGCGAACTCGAGCCGAATAACGCGACCATCGAGCAGAATTTTGATTTATTCAAAGAACTAAATGACCGGACGAGTAACTAGTATCGCGGCGGCCCTGGCTGTCCTCACGGCCTGCGCTGGGTCGGCGCCGCGCGAAATTGTTATCGAAACGCCACTCCAAGCAAAACTCGACATCTCGCCGTTCAGTCGTATCCTTGTCGCGGGCTTTGTCGCTGCTGGTAGCGACGAGGTTGACGCCAACCTCGAGACAGCACGCCTGCTACGCAGCCAACTCAGGAATCGATCGGACTTGCAGGTCATTGAGAGCAACGTCCTGTCGCTAGCCGACTTAGTCGGCGACGAAAAAATCGGCGGGAGTTTCGGTGATGCGGTCCCGCTGGTGGATCCGAGCGCGATTACCGAAGAGCAACAACTAGAAGCCTACGAGCGCGCTTTCGCGGACGTCAGTTATTGGCAGCGGCTCGGCGAAGAACACATGGATCCGCTGATCGTGACCGGTACGGTACTTTTCGTCCCGCACTCACGTACCGGATTCGTCACGCAGGAACAGGAGTCCTACGACTCTTTGGGTCGACGGCGCGTCGTGCCAGTTCGCGCGTATCGGGAACGGACAGGGTACGTACTCAGCCACAAGTTTATCTTCATCGATGGACGGACGGGCAACACTCTCTACAGCGAATCGCACCGGGAAGAGATCCTGTACGACGCCCAACAAAACACACCTGCGCTCTCCTCGTATTTCGAACTAATGGACCGGCTGCTACCGACCTTCCTCAGCGCTCTGAGCACGCAGACCATCCGTGGCACGCGACTCTTGTTGAGATAGCGGGATCGCTTCACTAAGCTCGCTCAATGAACCCCCGTTTTGCGGAAATGGGTTCCGGAGTGTTATCCTATTAGGGCGCGAGTGGGTTCAGACGGGGGTCCCGTGGGAACCATCTGGGCATACAGCAGCAACATCGGGCTACCTGGGCCACCATAGAACAGGTGAGGAGCGTCCTGCGGTGTACGCAATCATTCAGAACGGCGGGCGGCAGGTTCGTGTCACGCCAGGCGCAGTCGTGACGGTCGACCGCATCCCTGAGGAAGCCGGGCACGAAGTAAGCTTCGACCGCGTGTTGCTAGTCGGTAAGGACGGCGGTCAAGTTTTAGCTGGCTCGCCCTACGTGCCCGACGCGTCGGTGACCGGCGTCATCGACGGCGTCGTCCGAGGACCGAAGATTCGAGTCTTCCGAAAGAAGCGTCGTAAGGGTATGCGACGCACTCAGGGGCACCGGAGCGTACTGACGCGTGTCCGAGTAAAAGACATTCGCGCGTAAGGGGAACAACATCCCGGTAGGCAAGACTCGATGGCACATAAGAAGGGCCAAGGCAGTTCACGAAACGGGCGGGACAGCAATGCCCAGCGCCTGGGCGTCAAGCGGTATGACGGCAACCGAGTCACCGGTGGGACCATTCTGATCCGGCAGCGCGGGCGGCGGTTCAGGCCAGGCCTCAACGTCGGATTAGGCAAAGACGACACGCTCTTTGCAAAAACCGCCGGTCTGGTACGGTTCGAAGACCACGGCGCGCGCGGCCGTGTCATCAGCGTGGTTCCCCTCTAGAACTGAGCCTCAGGCACTCGTGACACGCACGCAGACCGCTTCAGGCGCGTGCGAACGCTTCCATGTTCGTCGACGAAATCGACATTCACGTTACCGCTGGCCGCGGCGGCCGAGGCTGCCTCAGTTTTCGTCGCGAGAAGTTTGTCCCGCGAGGGGGCCCTGACGGTGGTGACGGTGGTGACGGTGGCTCCATCTACATGGTCGCCAGCTCCCACTTCAACACGCTCATCCACTATCGATTTCATCCTGAGTTTCGCGCTCGGCGCGGCGCGCACGGCGAGGGTGCCAACCGCAGCGGACGGAAGGGCAAGGACCTCGAGCTCGAAGTGCCCGCGGGCACGAGCATTTACGAGTTGACTGATGATTACCCTGTTGAGCTAGCTGACCTCACCGAAGCCGGTCAGCGGGTACTCGTGGCGAAAGGCGGTCTCGGCGGCCGCGGTAACGCTAGATTCGCAACTTCGACCAACCAAGCACCGCGCCGGACGGAGCCTGGTCTCGAAGGCGAAGTTCGTCAATTACGGCTGAAGTTGAAGCTACTAGCCGACGTGGGACTCGTCGGGTTTCCAAACGTTGGAAAATCCACCCTCATCGCACACATCTCGGCCGCAAGACCTAAAATCGCTGACTACCCGTTCACAACTCTGTCACCTAACCTTGGCGTCGTCAGCCTGTCGGACGACCGTAGCTTCGTCGTCGCCGACGTGCCAGGCCTCATCGAAGGCGCCCATGCCGGACACGGCCTGGGTCACCGGTTTCTGAGCCACCTCGAGCGTACCAAGGTTCTGGTCCACATCGTTGATGTATCATCGGCGTCAGGCCGTGACCCCCTCGACGACTACGATACGATCCGCCGAGAACTCGCCCTCTATCCCATCGGCGCAGATGATGCCGCGGGACCGCTCGACCGCCGACCGCAATTGGTCGCCGCAAACAAGATTGACGCGCTCGACGAACCAGCGAGGCTCGAGC
Source organism: Acidobacteria bacterium UBA823 (assembly GCA_002296225.1). Lineage (GTDB taxonomy): Bacteria > Acidobacteriota > Vicinamibacteria > Vicinamibacterales > UBA823 > UBA823. The sequence continues at coordinate 74,225 of DBHR01000015.1, forward strand.
GTTTGAGCGAGACGCTATCTGCGCGGGAAATCCCCGTTTACCCGATTTCTGCCGTAACTGGACAGGGGATACGTCCGCTACTTGAAGCACTGTGGCAAGCTGTCTCGCCCGCTACTAGATCGAGCTTGCCGGCGATAAACCAATGAGTTCGCTCCCGCGAACCGGACTGCTCGGCGGAACGTTCGACCCGACGCATCATGGACACGTGGCCGTCGCCGAGGCCGCCCAGCAGGTATTCAACATGGATCGCGTGCTCCTCGTCCCCGCCCGAGTCCCACCTCATCGGCAAGTGGCACCGGTGGCATCGCCGTCTGACCGGTTCGCGATGCTGGAACTGGCGGTCAGCGGCCACCCAAGTCTAATTGCTTCCGATTTAGAACTGCACGACCCTGCACCTGCTTATACGACGGAAACACTGCAGCGACTGACCGACGCTGGACAGGCGACGTCGCAATTATTCTTTATTATCGGCGCGGATGCTTTTGCCGAAATTTCCACTTGGCAAGGCTACCCGACGTTGCTTGACCAATCCCATTTCGTCGTCGTGCCAAGACCGGGCCACGACCTGAGCGTGCTGCGTCGCGGCCTCCCAGGAATGGCACACCGTTTCCAAGAAGTTCGCGCTGGGGCCATGGGCTGCCCACCTGATGACGGACGGACCGCGATCTTTACCATCGAGGCCGACACACCAGACATTACGTCGAGCGCCATTCGCCAACATCTGTCCGTTGGCACTTCAATAGACGACCTCGTACCAAGCGCCGTCGCACACTACATTCGTGCACACCATCTGTATGCACCCGCCACCCAGTAGACGACTTGCATGAGTAACGTGCAAGAGCGACAGGGCAGACTGTCGACGCTACCAGAGGCCATCCGAGCGAGCGTGCTCGCGGCGCAAGACAAGAAGGCCGCTGACGTCGTCATCCTAGACCTAAGGACTGCAACTGCATTCACCGACTTCTTCGTTATTTGCTCTGGCCAACACTCCCTGCAAGCCAAAACCATTGCCGAGAACATCGAAACGCGACTTCGACAGAATGGTTTAAAGCCAGCCGTCGTTGAAGGCACTGGGCGGGCGGAATGGATTCTGCTTGATTTCTTCGACTTCGTCGTGCACGTGTTCACGCCTGAGGCCAGAGAGTTCTACAGCTTGGAGCGACTCTGGGGAAAAGCCGAGCGGCTCGATGTGAACGACGCGGAACCAGAGTGATGGTGCGTTGAAGCCCTACGAAAGGCAGCAGTGGAAGGCGAGCAACGAGTGTGGGCGGTTGCCGTAGCTACAATCGTGCCGAGACAGCCGTTATGACCGCCTCGGTAACTTCGGCCTCCGACCGCTGGCCGTCAATCGTGACCCAACGCTCTTCAGCCGCAAGCTGAAGGTAGCTGTCTCGTACCCGCCCGAGCAGCGGCAGATCTCGCTCATATCGATCGCGGTCTGAGACCTTCCGACGGGCAGCCGTCTCGGCCGAGATGTCGAGCAGCACCGTAAAGTCAGGCTGCGGCAAAAACCGCTGCATGTCCGTCAGCCACACGGGATCCAGATCCTGACCCTCACCGTAGGCGATGCTCGACGCCAAGTAGCGGTCGCACAGCACGATCAGGCCACCGGCCAACCAGCGCTCGAGATCCGCTCGGCGCTCGAATCGGTTCGCGACATACAATAACTGCATTACTTCGGGCGTATAATCCCGCTCGCCCTGTAACGCGCGTGCAATCTCTTCACCGATCGAAGTGCCGTAATCCGGAAAGGATGCGACGCGCACCTTGCGTCCCCGCTGTCGTAAATGATCGCGAAGATGTAGCGCTTGAGTTTCCTTCCCGCTTTGATCTAACCCTTCGAATGCTATGAGGAGTCCTGCCATCTGCTCTGCCGCTGCCGGTCACCTGGATAGGCACCTACACCTCCTGCGCCAGCATCGCCTCCACAGTTTGCCGTCGTCGAATGAGGGTCCACGTTCCATCTTCGACTAAAACCTCAGCCGCAATCGGCCGCCGATTGTAATTCGAAGCCATACTGGCGCCATAGGCTCCCGTGTCGAGAATTGCCACGAGATCATCGACCTTTAACGGCGGCAGCCGGTGGTCTGCCCCAAACGAGTCACTGCTCTCGCAGACAGGACCGACCACGTCAACGGCACTTGGCGTGCCCACATGGGTTGCCACAGGACTCACGCGGTGTCTGGCGCCATAGAGCGCCGGCCGCAGGCACTCTGTCATTCCCGCATCCAGCACGACGAAGGTCCGGCCGTCGGGATACGACTTCACGTCAACGACGCGCGACACGAGGACGCCAGCCGGTCCGACGATAAACCGGCCTGGCTCGAGCACAAGTGCTAAGCCGGACCCCTTCAATTCCCCAAGCAGTGCCGCTGCGTACTCGGCGAGATCGAGACCTGCCGTGCCATCGTAAGAGATGCCAACACCGCCCCCCACATCCACGTGTTCGATCGGAATACCCTGGGACGTCAGCATCCGTGCCAACTCGACTGCCGTCGCAGCGGCTCGACGGAGAGGATCGACCTTAACAATTTGAGAACCGATATGCACGTGGATGCCGACAAGTCGAAGCCCGCGTCGCGCCGCCGCTTCACGGCAAATCGCAGGTGCTTCACTCAACGCAACACCAAATTTGTTGCGGCGGGTGCCCGTGGAGATGTGCGGGTGACTCATCACATCAATGTCGGGATTGACGCGTAGAGCGACGGCAGCCGTTCTGCCATGCGCAGCTGCAATGGCATCGATCCGGTCAAGCTCCCCCGCCGACTCCGCATTAATCGCTCTAAGACCCAGAGAAACAGCCTTGGTCAATTCTTCGGCCCGCTTTCCAACGCCCGTGAAGATAATTTGCGACGGCGTAAACCCGGCGCGAAGAGCCACGTCGATTTCCCCTCCCGAGTTCGCGTCCACGGCAGAACCAAGCGAGTGCAGCAGCCGCAACACACCCAAAGTCGAATTTGCCTTGAGCGCATAGTGCACAGCGTGGGGGTTCGTCTTGAACGCGGCGTCGAACGCCCGGAACCGGTGGCGGACGATGCCAGCGGCATAGACGTGCAACGGTGTGCCCTCCGCCTCGGCTAATCGCGCCAGCGGTACGGCATCACACGCGATACCATTCGGCGAATCGTGAAATCCCATGTCGGACACGTGCTCTTTGCCGCGTAGAGGGGGAGGAAAACGATTGGCTCAAGGCGCACGACTCGCTGCCGGTACTAGAGCCGTTGCTCGTCGCGTAGATGGAAAATCTGGGAAAATCGTGCGCCGTCAGTTGGCGACGGATCTGACTGGCACACTTGTCGGCACACCAGCAACCGTGTCGGCTGTGTCAGCCGGAAACTCCACGATTTCCCACGTGTTCACCTCCTTGACGACCTGTGCCGCGAATGCGGTGTGAAGTTCATGGCCGCCGCGGTGTACCACGAGGTGTCCGATCAGCGGGTATCCGATTAACGCGAGGTCACCGATCGCATCAAGGATCTTATGGCGCACGAACTCGTCTTCAAAACGCAGCGAATCATTCAGCACGCCCGTCTCACTAAGCACGATCGCGTTGTCAAGCGATCCCCCGAGCGCCAGCCCCTGTCGTCGCAGCCTTTCAATTTCCTTCAGAAACCCGAACGTACGCGCAGGTGCGATCTCATCGACAAAGTTCTCCTTAGTCAGATGGATCGTCCGCGACTGATGCCGGAGCATCGGATGGTCGAAGCTGATGCTGTAGGTAACCTTGAAGTGATCCGAGGGATACAGTGCAATATGCTTGTGGCCAAGCGACAAAGAGATTGGGCGCGTAACCTTCAAGAAGCGCCGTGGAATCGTCTGGTGCTTGATTCCGGCCTCCTGCACGAGATAGACAAACGGTGCCGCGCTCCCGTCCATGATAGGCACTTCTGAGTGGTTGAGCTCGATCACGACATTGTCCACACCTATACCAACCAGCGCCGCAAGTAAGTGCTCAACCGTCTCCACTGATGCCGCATCTGCTTCCAGCCTGGTCGCATACTGGACGTCAGACAAATTGGCGACGTTCGCCGGAATCTCTCGTCCACCGAGATCAGCGCGACGGAATTGGATACCCGAATCGGGCGGCGCTGGCTTTAAAGAGAGAGACACCTTTTTGCTAGAATGAAGTCCAATCCCAGCACAGGTGACAGTGCGACGCAAAGTCTTCTGAACGTGCACCTGATTTTCGCTAGCAGCGAGCATAGCCGATTCGACTCCCAGCAAGACGATTGAGCGTGCTCGCCATTATTGAAGCGCGCCCCGACCACGCACATTATATAAGGGGCTTGCGAACTGAACAGCAAAAAATTGACTTCCGATCTAGACCTAAGAGTCCGTCGAATTGCAGCTACTCTACACGAGATTTTCAACGACTTGCAGGCCATCACCATTCAAAGCAGACGCCGGATATGAGATGGGTCGTCCTCTGTCGAGGATTGTCGCAGGAGGCTCGAAGTGTAGCAGCGTCGAGCGATGTGCGTGCCCTAAGGCTCTACCAAGCTACCCACTCTTTCCGTTTCAGCGCTCTGCCCATTGAAAATCCGGCTCAAGAAACCGGCTGTGAAAGACTTGCCCTGAGCGGCTACGTCTTCGGGAGTGCCCTCTGCGACGATCCGGCCGCCCGCCTCGCCCCCTTCTGGCCCCAGATCGATAATGTGATCGGCCGACTTAATGACATCGAGGTTGTGCTCAATCAGGACCACAGTGTTCCCCTGATCGACGAGCTTATTCAACACATCCAATAACTTGCGGGTATCCTCGAAGTGCAACCCTGTCGTCGGCTCGTCCAAGATGTATAGCGTGCGGCCTGTTCCTCGTCGCGAAAGCTCTTTAGCCAGCTTCACCCGCTGCGCTTCGCCCCCACTCAGCGTCGTAGCCGACTGACCTAGCTTGATATAGCCGAGGCCGACGTCTCGGAGGGTCTGCAGTTTGGTCGCGATCAGCGGGAAGTTCTCGAACAGCAACGCTGCCTGGTCAACGGTTAAATCCAAGGCTTCTGCAATGGACTTCCCACGATACCTGATCTCCAGTGTCTCGCGATTGTACCGCCGGCCTTTACAATCCTCACACGTCACGTAGACGTTCGGCAAAAAGTGCATCTCGATGGCGATCACGCCATCACCCTGGCACGCTTCGCAGCGGCCACCCTTGACATTGAATGAGAAACGGCCAGGACGAAATCCTCGCGCCCTGGCCTCTGGCAGCATCGAAAACAGTTCCCGAATGAAGGTGAAGAGTCCCGTATAGGTTGCCGGGTTTGAACGCGGCGTGCGGCCGATCGGTGACTGGTCAATCTGGATGACTTTGTCCACCAACTCGGCGTTGTCGATACGATCGTGCTCACCCGGCTCGTCCGAGGCCCGATACAACGCCTTCGCCAGGGCGCGATAGAGAATCTTGTTGACCAGGGTCGACTTACCGGAACCACTGACACCCGTGATCGCAGTAAATACGCCAAGCGGAATCGTCGCGTCTATCTTCTTTAGGTTATTGGCCCGCGCACCACGGATCGTGAGCATCCCACGTTGCCAAGCGCGGCGTGTGTGAGGCGTCGGAATCACGCGCTCACCCCGAAGGTACATCCCGGTGAGCGAACCGGCGGCTCCGTGGGTCAGGAGATCGGAAACTGGGCCTTGGAAGATGACCAGGCCGCCATGCTCCCCAGCCCCCGGACCCAAGTCGATCACATAATCCGCAGCCCTAATCGTCTCCTCGTCATGTTCGACCACTATGACCGTGTTTCCTAGATCGCGCAGGCGCCCGAGCGTGGTCAAAAGCAGCCGGTTGTCCCGCTGGTGAAGGCCGACCGACGGTTCGTCGAGCACATAAAGAACTCCGGTGAGGTTGGAGCCGATCTGCGTGGCCAATCGGATCCGTTGGCCTTCCCCGCCTGATAGCGTTGTAGCACTGCGACCTAGGGTCAGATACCCGACCCCAACGTCGTTCAGGAAGCGCAGCCGGTCACGGATCTCCCGCACGACGCGACCCGCGATCTGAGCTTCCCGTTCAGTGAGTTCCATCACCTCGAACCGCAAGAGAGCGTCGCCGACCGGCAGCTCGACATACTCGGTAATTGTCTTGCCCTTGACCGTAACGGCACGACTCTGGGGCCTTAATCGCTCCCCCGCACACGAAGAGCACGGCTGAAGCGCACGATATGGTTCCATTACCTCCTGGTCGACCCACTTTGCCTCCTCGTAGCGACGGCGCAGGTTCGGTACCACGCCCTCGAAGCTGGCCTTCGTCCGAGTCGTCTTGCGGGTCCTCGCACGATTCTTAGCACGGGCACCCTTGCTCGCCGACCCATTCGCGCCGAACAGCACGATGTCGCGCAATCTTCGCGGCAACTTGCCGAATGGCACGTCCAGCGGAATCTCGTATCTGCAATTCAAATCGGTCAGTGCCGCCTTAACGAGTTTCTTGTCGCCTCGCGTCCATGGAGCGATCGCGCCCTCGCTAAGCGTCCGCGAGGGATCGGGCACGATCCTGGCCGGGTCGAAGTCGTGGACAAGACCGAGACCCTTGCAGTTGCGGCAGGCGCCATGAGATGAATTGAAAGAAAATGTGCGCGGTGTGATTTCCGGCATACTGATCCCACAGTGCGGGCAGGCCAGTCGGCTCGAAAACAGGCGATCTCCGCCTCCGTGGGTGTTGATGATGACGGTGTCGTCAGCGAGTTCAAGTGCCTTTTCGATCGAGTTTCCTAGCCGGCGTTCGGTCTCTCCGTTAGGCTTTACGATCAGTCGATCGACGACCACTTCGATCGTGTGGTTCCGGCGTCGGTCAATCTTGATTTCACCGTCCAGGGTATACAACTCGCCGTCGACGCGGACCCGCACGAATCCTTTCGACTGCAGCCCCGCCAGTTCCTTTTTGAACTCACCCTTCCGGCCTCGCACAATCGGGGCAAGCACGTTCACCCGTTCGCCAGACGGGTCGAGCATCACCAAATCGACAATTCGCTCGACGGACTGCGACGTGATCTCCCGCCCGCATTCTGCGCAGTGTGGGACGCCGATGTTTGCAAAGAGCAATCTCAGGTAGTCATAAATCTCTGTGACGGTGCCCACCGTGGAGCGAGGATTCGCACCGGTCGTCTTTTGTTCGATCGAAATTGAGGGAGAAAGACCGTCGATTAAGTCGACATCGGGTTTCTCCATCTGCTCGAGAAATTGACGCGCATACGCCGATAAGGACTCGACGTAGCGACGCTGGCCCTCTGCATAGACAGTATCGAACGCGAGCGACGACTTGCCCGAACCAGACAGACCCGTGATGACCACCAGTCGATTTCTGGGAATGTCGACCTCGATGTTCTGCAGATTGTGAACACGCGCACCGCGCACCGCGATCTGGTTCTGTGTCATGCGTACAGTAGGGATTCTTCTCGGAACCCTAAACCCGCCATGCTATCACGACTGGTACAGAGGTCCTCAATTGCCGGGAGCATGCAGGAGATAGGCCGTGTCGTTCGACACCACCACAACGTCACCGTTACCGCCGAACGCCACCCCGACCAGCGCGGCAGCGGCGAGGACGCGCTTAGCAGGCTCTTCGTAAGAAACCGTGTACAGACCCGCGGCGCCGGCCAAGGCTTCCACGACGTAGAGTGTACCGTGTGCGTCGAACGCGAGCCCCTGAGGTCGTCCAAAGCCCGTCTGTACCACGTCAACCATGCCACTGGCGTCAATACGGTACAGCGAATCCGACGGCGCCAGCGTTGGCGCGGTCACGTACAACATACCGTCAGGACTGAACGCCAGATGGAAGGCGGCAACGCTCGGCGGTAGTGAAGCGTGGACGCTCGTGTGCCCAGACGCCTCAACGCGAAAGATCTTGCCAGACCGATCGCCAACAAACAGCGTGCCCGATTCATTGAAGGCAATCCCGCTAGCGATCCCTAGTCCGGAGACTACGACATCGACTTGCCCCTCAGGGGAGATCTTGTAGACCCTCCCTTCAAACCGACTGCTAACATGCAGATACCCGGACGGTGCGAAGGCCATCGACGTCGGGTTTGGTACCCGAGAGGTGAACGGCTCGCGACTCCCGTCGGGCCTGACGCGAAAAATCCCAATTGGTGCCCGCTCTTCCCTTGTACCACTGTAGGTGACATAGATGTTCCCGGCCCCATCGAAGACGGGGCTATCCACCTGATGCAGCCCCGTGGCGATGGGCCCACCGAGTTCGACGAACGCCGCCTCCTGCTCCGATGCTCCAACCTGAACCAGTGCCCGGCCAGCCTCGACACCTTCTGGCACCAAAACGGACAGTTCGCGAGGCGAAGCAAAGACTACGCGCCCAAGGAGGCCGCCGACCCGTACCTCGGGCACCGCATCGAGATCGAACCCACGACCCTCTACAGTAATGCGGCCGCCAGCAACCGCCCAAGCGGGATGGACCGCGGACACGTGTGGGTAGGACGATTTGCCGGGCATGAGGGCGTCAGGCTGGAAGCTTCAAGCCGCGGCCGATCGTAATGTACAACCTCTCACGACTCATCGAGCTCGACGTTCCAATAGAGGTAATCCCGCCAGCTGTCCGGCGCCTCACGCAGCCCGACCATGATACGAACCGATGGCGCCCGTTTGGGTCGCCGCGGCACGCGAATCAACCGCATGCGCGCCTCGGCCGGCGTGCGGCCGCCCTTCTTGCGGTTGCACGCAATACAGCAGGTGACGATGTTTCGCCAGTCCTTTCGGCCGCCCTGGGCGACCGGCACAACATGATCGAACGTCAGGTCCGTCGTGCCAGGAGCCTCCCCGCAGTACTGACAGGTATGGTCGTCCCGCGCGTAGATATTCGCCCGGGAAAACGGCACGGTATCGAACCGCCGCTTGATTCGGATGTAACGAAGTAGACGAATAACCGACGGCAGCTTAAAACTGATCGAAACCGCACGAATATCCCGATCATACTCCGAGATGACCTCAACCTTGCCCTGACACAAGAGCGTAATCGCCTTCTGCCACTGGACTACCTTGAGCGGCTCGAACGTCGCGTTCAAAAGGAGCGTTTGCTCCATGACAATCTAATTCTGCCTTGCGGCACGCGAAGGTGTCAAGGCACACATCAAGCGTAACATGCTGTCATTCATATGTTTAGGGGTATCAAGCGTGGTGGTTCAAGGCTAGAGACTGGAGTTGGTGCCCCAGACAGTAACTACCGTTGCGAACGATTCATCGGCGCAAAGCACATCACGGACCTTCGGTTGTTAGTAGGCGCCGATGGCGTTTACGATCGTACCAAGTGATCGACTCCTGACTACGCTTCAAGTGCGCTCAACGCGGACCGGATTTCTTCAACGACGTCGGTCGAGCACGTCTTCAGTGGGAACCTTGGGTCACCACCTGCCAATCCAAGTAGATCCAGAGCCGCCTTGAGCCCTGGGACACCGAATCGACTCGTAACCATCTCAGCAAGCGGGATCAGTCGTTGTTGTAGCGCCAAAGCGTTGTCGAGATCACTCTCAAGAACGAGCTGGCGCAACCGGACACAGAGCGCCGGCTGTAGGCAGGCTAGGGCGAGCACCCCGCCAACAGCACCTACGCATAGACTCGCGTAAAAGGTCTGGGCCGATCCAACAGCAATTTGAAACTCGGAGCCTGTCGCATCCACGAGTTGACTGATCTGTAAGACATTGCCACTTGAGTCCTTGATGCCGGTGATGTTCGGGTGTTCAGCCAGCCTCGCGACAGTCGCGGCGGACAGATTGACCCCTGTGACCTGCGGAATGTTGTAAAGCAGAACCGGCACCGAAGACGCATCCGCAACGGCCTGGAAATGGTCGATGAGCGCGTCTGACGTCATCAGTGACTTAAAAAACGACGGGGTTCGAACGAGCACGGCGTCAACACCCAACTCCCCGGCTCGCCGCGTCGCCGCAATCGTGGCCCGCGTGGATTCTCGCGCCGTGCCGGCGATGAGCGTGCGCTCAGCGGGCGTGATCTCCCGGGTCTTGGCTATAAGACGATCCGCCTCAGCGTCATCAACGTGCGCCGCTTCACCGTTGGTGCCGAGCACGACGATGCCAGCTAGCTCAGTTCCCATCCAATGCGTGACGTTTCGAGCTAGGGCCTCGAGGTCCAGCACCTCGTCCTGAAATGGTGTCGGGATGGGAGCAAGCACACCTTGAAGTGTCATAAAACCCTCACCGAACGGAACCCCGTACCTCGAGAGGCCACCGCGTGACGTTAGCTCGACGCACACGAAGGAATCGGCAGATCCCGCATCGTCTGCAACCCAGGCGACGCGGCCAGCACCTTCGGAATTGAATTCACTACAATCGACGCGGTGGCAATGTCACCGTGCACGCCGCCCGCTAGCTTCATCGCCAGTGGAGGCACTCCGGCGATGCGAACTGCGTCATACGACTCTGGCGCACCCAGATATGCCTCCATGTGCAGCTTAATCACGGCCTTTCCAGCCCGATATCCAATGCCGTCCTGTACGATGCCACACACGGCACCAGCCGCCACCGCCAGGAACCGACTCGCCACTCGCTTAGTCGCAATTTTGGGTTTGATGCGGTCGGTGATGCGATCGAGTTTCCAGCCTAGCGCGTCGGCAATCATCGAAACGGATTCGGCAAGCCCGACGTGACGAACGGCACCTTCCTTCACCTTGATGCGAAACTGTGCTCGGGTGAGGCCGGACCCAATTTTCTGTTGAAACGGCAGGCGTCGAGTACGCGCGTCCTGGACCCGGTCCACCTCCACCCGATCAACGCGCTCGCACACGCCGGTCAATGTAATTGGCAAGGTGTCCATTGTGAAACCTGGGTTCACGCCGGTCCCGAGTACCGCGGCTCTAGCTCGCTTGGCGAGACGATCGATTTTCCGCGCCCACCGCGCATTCGATGACACCGGGTAAGACAGTTCCTCGGTGGTCGACACAATCGGGACCCGTGCGCGGAGAATCGTCTCGATCTGTGCGGTCACCACGCGAAGCGAGGAACTGGTGCACAGCACGACCACATCGGGCTTACTGCGCCGTAGAGCGGCCGACGCATCCGACGAGACCGTTGCACCGAGTCGACGCTTCAACCCTGCGACGATACCGACATCACGGCCCACCTTCTCAGGATCGATGTCAACTGCACCCACCACCTTGAATCCTCGCCGCGCCGCCACCTGGCGTGCCACCGCGGTCCCGATCGGCCCAAGACCAAAATGCATTACCCGAATTGCCATGCCGTCTCCTTCGTAGACGCGAGCGCTTGCTTCTCTCACCGCCGCACAACCAATCCACAATTATACTCGGGTCGTTGGCAGGCACTCGCGGGGACACGGTGCCCTAATGAACGGTGATACGATTTGTCTCCTAACGCTGGAACCACATGGCTCGAGACGCTCGGGCCGACGTTGGTATGCTTCACTGCTGCACCATGCACAGTCAACATTGACCCACGTTCGGTGAAACCGACCGGACGTCTGCTGATCCGATGAGCATTACACCCGCATTTCGCGAGGGCCTCCAGCGCGTGTTGTCCTCTCCCACGCTGATGGTTCTGCTCGCAGTTGTCTCATTCATGGCGTGGACGACCGGAGCGGTTCTTGGATTTAATGGCCAATATTCTTTCTGGTCCGCACTCTTGGTTGCCTACTCGATCATCCGGGCGTGGTGGACCGGCGGGATTCTCCATCGATACGCTCAGAACCGTCCGATGCGAGATGGCGCATTCCACAGAGCCTGCGGCACGTTCTTTTTTCGGCTTCTGCGCCTCCACTTGCTGTCCGCTCTCATCCTGGGTAGCAGCCTCTACGTAGCCGAATGGATGATGTTCCACCAAATAAATCTTGGCGTCATGCTAGGCTTCGGATCGCTTTTCGGCCTCGGCTACATCTTCTGTGACGTCGTGCTTGACTACGCCAAGGTCCGGACGGTGGTGGAAGACCGGCGCAGCATGGTCTTCGCCATCGCTGCTGGGTTCCGATTCGTCGTGCGGCGACCGGGCGCGGTCGTCCGACTCTATCTGCTCAACGCGACGATAGGCTTCATCGGGTTTGGAAGCTTCGCATTGGGATACTACTACCCAGTTCCTGTAGGTTTGCCCTGGTTGCTGGTGCTGCTGCTGCTTGTCGCCTTGGGCTTCGTTGTTGTGTTGGGCTGGGTTCCACTACTCTTCTTGTCCACACAGACCGCGTTCTTCCAAGACGAACTCGCCTTTCCTGGCTACACGGCTGGCGCGAGTGTCAGCCCGCCCGACTCGCCGATTACTGAAGTCGTTGCGGGGCCGCCGACCGACGGCATATAGTCAGGGGTTGATGACATCGCTTGCCGAGCCTCTGACAAGCTGGGTCCGTCGGCACGTCGGCGGGACAAGTGCGGACGGGCTGGTCGTCGGCTTGAGCGGCGGTGTCGATTCAGCAACGGTGTTACGCCTCTGCCAACTCGCCATGCCCGACGCCGTCGTTGGCGTGCTCCTGCCCTGCCATAGCGACCCGCAGGACGCCACCGACGCGAGGCTCGTGGCGGATCACTTCGATTTGCCTACAGTCACCATGAATCTCGATGCGGTGTATGACACGCTGAGCGCCGAGCTGCGCGCCTCACTGGGCAAACTGTCCCAAGCGCCCGAGGACCTCGAGTCGCGCCTCCCCTTGGCGAACGTGAAGCCCCGGCTACGCATGACCTCCCTCTACTTTGTGGCGAATGCGATGAACTACCTTGTGGCCGGTACCGGAAACCGGAGTGAGTTGGCGATCGGCTACTACACAAAATACGGCGACGGCGGTGTCGATCTGCTACCCATCGGGAACCTGCTCAAAGACGAGGTGCAGGACCTGGCACGAGAGCTCGGTGTTCCGACGCCTATCATCGACAAACCGCCGAGCGCTGGTCTCTGGGTGGGGCAAAAGGACGAAACTGAAATGGGTTTCTCCTACACGGAACTCGCATCGTATCTCCGCGACGGCCCAGAGGCCGTGTCTCCCAAGCTGGCCCAGCGTATCGAACGGCTGACGCACTCGAGCGGACACAAACGAGTGTTACCCCCGAGGCCGCCTCTCGCAACAGCCTGATCGTGTTCCGACCGTTCAGTTGGACGATGATGTCCGGGGCGTGAACGCCTGACTAACGACGCTGGTTCACGTCGTTGCGACGACGCGTCGCACGGCCGCAACGATCCGGGCGGCGGAAATCCCGTACTTCTCCAGTAGTTCGTCAGGCTTGCCACTTCGTGGTATCTCGGACACCGCGAGTCGATGCACGTCGATGCCATTAGTGCCAACGGCCGCACTGACAGCATCACCGAGCCCACCGCTAGCATAATGATCCTCAACGGTGATCAGCGCATTGCCGCAGCGCTTGCCAGCTGCAATTAAGGTCGCCGCATCGATCGGCGCGAGTGAATAGGCATCTATGACCCCAACTGCAACATTGTCCTTAGCGAGCAGGTCAGCCGCCTTTAAGGCCTCAAAGACCGTCACGCCTGCGGCGACGACAGTCGCCACGTCGCTCGAACTCTCGCGCAACGTCTTTGACCCACCAATTTCGAATTGTTCCGATGGTGGATAGATAACCGAGGTTTTTGGGCGTGACGTCCGGATGTAGACCATCCCCTGGTGCGCGGCCGCCGCCGCCACGAGGCGCTCAGCACTGACCCCATCGCACGGATACAGCACGGCGCAATTGGGCACCGCCCGCATCATTGCGAGGTCTTCGAGCGCCATCTGCGACGGGCCATCCTCGCCAATCGACACACCGGCGTGCGACCCTGCGAGCTTGAGGTTCAGGTTGCTGATGCCGGCCATGCGGATAAAGTCGTAGGCACGGGACAGAAAACAGGCGAACGTGGACGGAAACGGAATGGCGCCACGGCTAGCCAGACCCATAGCCGCACCGACCATGACCTGCTCAGCGATGTAGGTCTGGTAGAACCGGTCGCTGTGCGCCTTCTCAAACGTCTCGCTAAACGTCGAATTCTTGACGTCAGCATCCAGAGCCACGACGCGCTGATCGAGCGCCCCTAGGGCCGCGAGGGCGTGGCCGTACGCTGTCCGGGTCGCGACCTGCGCACCCAATTCATAGGCAGGAGCAGGCATCCCGCTCACGTCGGGCGGGCTCATCGATTCAACGGGACCGTCCAGCGGTGCAGCGATCGGGGGAGAAACAGCGCCTTCGACCAACTGCACCTCGAGCTCAGCAATCGCCGCGTTCAGGTCGTCGCCAGGCTTGAGGGCCTTCCCATGCCACCCCTCCTGGCCTTCGAACAGGGACACCCCTTTCCCTTTGAGGGTACGGGCCAAAATCATCGTTGGACGACCCTTCGTGCTACGAGCATCATCGAACGCCGCCAGAATCGCGTCCAGGTCGTGCCCGTCCACCACCATCGCATGCCACCCAAACGCTTTCCAGCGCCGCTCGAACTGCTCGAGCGAATGCCCCCACTGCGTCGCACGGCTCTGACCGAGTGCGTTCACATCGGTGATCGCACAAAGGTTGTCCAGCTTGTGATGCTCGGCCACCTGCGCGGCTTCCCAAACCGACCCTTCCGCCGACTCACCGTCACCGAGCAGGACGTAGGTGCGATACGACGACTGCAGCCGGCGAGCATTTAGGGCAATGCCGACGGCCGCACAGATCCCCTGCCCTAAAGAGCCGGTCGCCACGTCCACGAATGGAAGACGCGGGGTCGGATGGCCTTCGAGGTCGGATTCGATCTGGCGGAGGGCGGTGACGTCCTCGACAGCGCCCGCCTGTGCCCACGCCGCGTATAGAAGTGGCGCCGCATGTCCCTTTGACAATACAAATCGATCGCTGTGAGGATACTGGGGGTTCTCGGGGTCGAAACGCATCTCCGAGAAGAATAGCGCCGCAACGACGTCGGCGGCCGAGCAACAACTTGTTGGATGGCCGCTTCCAGCTGCAGATGTCGCCCGGATCGAATCAATACGAAGACGCGTAGCGACGCTACGCAACGCGGACACGAGGGATGATCTATCGACCGCCAACACCCGCCTCTAAATCTCAGAGTCTACCATAGCGTCGTCCGACGACCGTGACGCGCCAGGGAGGAAGCATGCCTACCGGTCCACTATAATGACGGTTAATGATCGCGCTTCGGTACGTCTACGTGGTGCTGCTCGCGTTGTGGTTAGGCGGCATGGTGGCACTGGGCGGGCTCGCCGCACCGGCAACCTTCGCAGTGTTGCAGCAGGAACATCCTGACACCGGCCGCACACTCGCGGGTCAAGTCTTCGGGGAAACGTTGAAACGATTTCACGTTGCATCCTACGTCGTTGCTGCACTCCTGCTGGCCAGCCTGCTCGGCATGGCAGCCCTCGGCTCGAAGCCGGCCGGCTTCGAAACCCGCTTCGCCATCATCGTGGCTATGCTACTGGTCAGCCTTTACTCTGGAAAGAGCGTCTCGCCGACGATCGAACGGATGCAGAAGGAGATCGGTGGGCCGGTCGCAGCTCTACCCACGGATGACCCGCGCCGGAGCCAGTTCGGACGCCTGCACGCCTTATCGACCGCGCTGATGCTCGTGAACGTCGCCGGCGCGCTGGTCCTGATCTACTGGGAAGCTCGGCGCGGAGCTTGATCCCGCCGCCGCGACCACTCGCGGTATCTATCTGAAAACACATGGTATAGTGCCAGCGTGATGCTTGACGACATCACCCAAGCAGTTCTGGCCCATGACGACGTTGCCCGCTACCTTCGGGGCGGACGCGGCGAAAGCAACCTCGAAGCTCGCGAACGGATTCACGCCTATATCGAAGAACTTCGAACGACCCAACGCTATCCGTTCTACCGGGCGCTCAAGCATCCGCTCTACCCCATCCTTCGCAAGATCACGAGGATGCCCGAAAGTGTTGAGATCGCCGAGTCCGCAACTCGGTGGGGTCGGGTGATCTATGCGTCGAATCATAAGAGCCACACCGACTACCTCATCGAGCCGCTCATCCTCGACGACCACGGTATCCGGCCGCCGGTCATCGCGGCGGGTATCAACTTGTTCGGCGGCGCGCTGGGACTGCTGCACAGACACGTGACAGGCGCCATCCCGATCCGACGGAACACGAAAGACCCGGCCTATCTGGTAACGCTCAAGGCTTACGTTGCCGAACTACTAAAACGCCACGACATTCTCGTCTATCTCGAGGGTGGGCGCTCCTACAACGGCGCCATGAAGTCACCGAAGACCGGACTCCTGCATGCAGCGCTACAGGCTGGCCAAGACGACCTGACGATCCTGCCAATGGCTGTGGCTTACGACCTCGTCCTCGAGGATCAGGCACTGGCTCATCAGGGCGTCAAGCGGCGTCAGCGTCCATTTGCCCTGGAGCTTGCCGAGATGGTGCGCTACGGGGTGGGCTATCAGTCTAGGGCCTTCGTCACGTTCGGCACACCGGTCCCACTAAGCGGCTACGACGTCGAGTCGCGCCGCGAGGTAATGAACCTGGCCAGCCACATCGGCGACCTGATCGGCAAACTACATAAGGTGCTACCGACCGCGCTAGTCTCGGCAGCTATGCGGCCCTCGATTGAACTCACAGACCTGACGGATCGGATAGACGGGCTTCTCGAAGTGCTGCGAGTCAGTGGCGCGAATCTAGCAGTCTCAACCGGCCAGCAAGCTGTGGAGGAAGCGATTGAACCGATGACCGAACGCGGTATCCTCGTTATCGACGGCACGAAATGTCGCGTACGCGATCGGATGGTCCTGCGCTACTACGCCCGCTCGATTCAGCACCTGCTCTCCCCGCGCTCCGAACAATCGACGCACTGACTCTCCATGGTCGCGAATTCACCTCGGCATCATCGCCCGAGCCATAATTCGTCCACTGCGCCTACGGATTGCAACTTAACACCAGGCGGATTCGCACCGATACCGTCTGGCTGGATCGTCATAGGCAGCGCGAACGGACAGGCTGACGAGCAGCCTCTGCACCATGTCTGGATCGATGCTTTTGAAATGGCCGTCTTTCCAGTCACCCACGAAGCCTACGGTGCGTTCCTCGTTGCCACCGGCCATCCGCATCCGCGCGGCTGGGGAGCACCTGCACTCTCCCATCCCGAACAGCCGGTGGTCGGCGTGAGTTGGCACGATGCCGTAGCGTATTGCAACTGGAGGTCGGCTAACGGACGACCGGCGCAGCTCCCAACCGAAGCGCAATGGGAGCGCGCGGCGCGCGGACGCCGACACGGCCGCCGCTACCCGTGGGGCGACACAATTCCCGACTGGGTGCCCAATGGCGGACGGGGGCCACTCGACGGCCCGTGGCCTGTGACACTCGGAGAGCCCAATGACTTCGGCCTCTTCGGCATCGCCGCAAACATCCACGAATGGTGCACCAATTGGCATGCCGTAGACTTCTACGAACGGTCCCCGGCGTTGAACCCGAGCGGCCCGGTTTCCGGTGTTCGCCGGGCATCTCGAGGCGGGGCGTGGCGGCACGCCATAACCGTCAGCCCGGTGGCCTCGCGGAGTAAATTAGACCCGACCTATCGCTACACGGATTTCGGCTTCCGATTGGCGCGGTCAACACCTCGTTCACCATGAGGCCAGCTGCCGCTTTAGCCCTGTCGATCGCCCGGGCGGTCCGTGGGGCCGGTGGGCACGCCTTGTTCGTCGGCGGCTGGGTGCGTGATCGGCTACGTGGCCACATAGCAGAGAACGTTGACCTCGAGGTCTACGGCGTACCCGCCGACCGGCTCCACATCTTGCTGGCGGATTTCGGCTCGGTCAATGCCGTCGGTAAAAACTTCTCAGTCTACAAGGTTGGCTCAATCGACGTTGCTCTTCCGCGACGTGAGTCCAAGAGTGGTCGCGGCCACCGCGGCTTCATGGTCACCGGCGATCCTGACCTTCCCTACGATCAGGCCTTCCGACGCCGGGACTTCACCATCAACGCAATCGGCTGGGACCCACTGACCGAAGAGTATGTCGACCCTTACTCCGGGCGAGCTGACCTGGCGCGAGGCTTGCTCCGAGCCGTCGACCCGGACACGTTCAAAGACGATAGCCTGCGGGTCTTGCGCGCGGTGCAGTTTGCTGCGCGGTTCGAGTTCAGCCTCGACCCGGACACGGCACGCCTCTGCGCGGACCTACCGCTCGACGACCTTCCGGCCGAACGCATCTGGGCAGAGCTAGACAAACTGTTGCGACTCGCTAACCGACCGGCTCTGGGGTTCACAGTGGCACGATCACTCGGCGTCGTCGAGCGGCTCTTTCCTGAAATGGTTCCTCTCATCGATTGCCCACAGGAACCCGAATGGCACCCGGAGGGAGATGTCTGGACGCACACGCTACTAGTTATCGACGAGGCGCGCGCACGCATCGATGACCTAGCGCGTTCGAAGCAAATTGCGGTGATGCTCGGCGCCGTGTGTCACGATTTCGGTAAACCGGCCACGACCCGCATCAGCGACGGGCGCATCCGATCACTCAACCACGAGGCAGCTGGTGTCTCACCAGCAACCGCATTTCTCGATCGGCTGAACATCCATACGATCGACGGATTCGACGTACGCCACCAGATACTCGGCATGGTGGCCCACCATCTCACACCTGGGATGTGGCATCGCTCACGCGACGGCGTCGGGGACGGTGCGTTCCGGCGGCTGGCACGTAAGGTCGATCTTGAGCTGCTCGCGCGACTGAGCGCAGCGGATTGTCTTGGACGAACCGGAAAGTTCGACTGTTCAGCGATGGAATGGTTTATCGAGCGAGCACGGGCCCTTGGAGTGGAGCATGCTCCGCCGGACCCATTGCTCAAAGGTCGACACCTTATCGCTCGCGGGTGGTCACCAGGCCCAGCATTAGGGGAGATTCTTCGCGCCATCTACGAACAGCAACTGGACGGACGGATCACGACGGTGGAGGGGGCGATCGATCTAGCCGAGGCGCAGCATCGTGCGCAACATCCGGACGGTTAACTGGCCAGCTCGACGCAGGTGGCAAGCGTCTCCGGGGCCATGTTTCCGCCGCTCAGGATGGCCACCACCGGCCTGGCCACGCCGGCACCCATTTGCCTGACAGCAGCGACTGAGGCGGCTCCACTCGGCTCCACAACGAGCTTCGCGCGCCGATAGAGCCAGACCACAGCTTCGGCGATCGACCGATCGTCAACCGTCACAATCTCGTCAACGAACCGCTGCATGTGGGCGAACGTGAGATCGCCAGGACGCACTGGCAGCAGGCCGTCAGCAAGGCTCGACACCTTCTCGAGTGTGACAGGCTGCCCAGCCTCGAGCGAGGCCGTCATCGTCGCAGCACCGACCGGCTCGACACCCACGACGCGAACCTCTGGTTTTGCTAACTTGATCGCCGCAGACAAGCCGGCCGCCAGCCCCCCACCACCCACAGGTACGACGACCGTCGCAACCGTCGGACACTGCTCCAAGAGCTCCCGTCCAACCGTGCCCTGGCCGGCAACGATCCACTCGTGATCGAAAGGCTGTACTAAAGTCAGCTGGCGGGCCACCGCCTCAGCTTCCGCTCGGCGCCCGCGCTCATGCGAGGTCGTGCCTTCAAAAAGCACTTCCGCACCGAACTCGCGCGCGCCCTCTATTTTGATCCGAGGTGCCGTTGTCGGCATCACGACGGTCGCCGGCACGCCGAGCACGCGCGCCGCTAGCGCGACTGCTTGGGCATGGTTTCCAGACGAGTAAGTGATCACACCTTGGTCACGCGCCTTGGCATCGAGCTGCGCGAGCGTGTTGTAGGCTCCGCGGATTTTGAACGCACCCGCTGCCTGGAGATTTTCGCACTTGAGCCAGATCGGCAACTCCCCGGTGGGTGGCGCCACCTCCACCATCGGCGTCCGACGTGCCACACCTCGAATGCGATCGGCAGCGGCGGCAATCTCCGCAAGACTCACCAAGTTCATCGTGTCTGTGCGACCGTGGGTCGCTCTCGCCCCGTACGAGTCAGTATAGCCGCTCTAAAGTCCGTCCGGCGCCGGTCGATACGAAGGTTAACCGGGAGCACGAAGCTCAAAAATGCCAATCTCGAAACGCACGGCAAACCTCTCCCGCCGACCGGCTGACGCCGGGGACCCCAAGCCCCATAGCACGACCCGAGAGCGACCACGTCGGATGCGCGTCAAAATTCGTCCCTCCGTCCCCACACTGCGTGCCGCACTGCCGGCCAACCAGCGCTGGATGGTTGCCGCCTACGGCGACTAGCGGATAGCCACTCCCTCTACTCGACACCAGTGCCACCGGCTCGACTTGTATACTGGGGTATGGTCGACGGCTGTCGTCGCGTTGCCACATACATCCTTCTCACACTCGCGTTCTCGATCGTGGCCCTCGACGCGCGTGCGCAGGACCCGATGGCAGTAGGACCCTTTGCGGTCGATTTACGCGTCGCCATGCCCAGATTCGGCCAGAACGAACGCGTGGCAGCCCAACGCGACCTCTCCGCACTGCAGCTCCCGGCATGGGGACTCGGCCTCGACGTTGGCGCGCACGTCTACCCGGTAAAGTGGAAGATGGTTACATTCGGAGTCGGTGTGCAGGCGTTAATCTCTGAAGGCACGCGGTCACCGACCGCCGAGGAGGCCGAAAACAACCCCGACCTTCCCGTCATCCGCACGACACTTAATACGATTGCACCGCAGTTTTCCCTCAATTTCGGTGGCACGAGTGGATGGAGCTACATCAGCACCGGCCTCGGCACGTCTACGTTCAACGTCGGGTCCGCCGAGACCGACCTGGATGATCGGCGGTTTTCGACTCTCAACTACGGCGGTGGCGGCAAATGGTTCGCGAAAGATCACCTAGCATTTTCGGTAGACCTCCGCTTCTACGCCATCAGCCCGCAAGGGGGAACGGACAAGCTACCGGCGCTGGCGAGTGGAGGTCAAGCTGGTGCCCTGCCTCGCCTGAAACTGATGGTGTTCAGCATCGGTGTCTCGTTCAAGTAGCGTGGCCCTGCGTGCCCGGACCTCGCTCAGAGTGTGCGCCGAGTAGCGTCTCGGATGGCCACCCGTCGAGATAGCGCCGCGCGCGCTCGATCCACGGTGATTCTCCGGGTCGCAAGTAGGCTGGGACGCTATCCTCTTGATCAACGATCTCTTGCATGACGCGCGCCGCCTCGGCCTGTTGGCCCATCTTGTCGAGCAGCAACCCCCAGTGGAACTTTGGCCGCGCCCGAGTCGACGAACCAGCCACAGCCGCATATTGCTCTAGCGCCTCGCGGTCCCGACCAGCAGCCAATAACGCGTCGGCAAGCGCCTCTGCCGCCGCACCGTAATCGTACTTCATGTCAGCGGTATGCACCTTACTCAACTCTTCGACGGCTTCCGCTTGCCGGTCTTGCGCCGCCAGCGAAAGACCAAGGTGATAGCGGGCATACAGACTGTCCGGGTCGGTCTCGAGCGATCGACCATATGCGTCGGCCGCTGATCGGTGATCTCCTCGATGTACATGCAAGTCACCCAGTTCAACGAAAAGCCCAGGTGCAGGGTTCGAGATGAGCAGCGCCTCAAGCTCGTCGATCCTAACGTCGCGCCTGACCGGTTCGGCGGCGGGGAGTTCCCCGAAGCGACGGCCGCGCAGTAACTCGCTAACCACGTACGCCAGCGCGCCAAACGGCCCGAAGAACAGCACCGCCAGCACCCACAACTTCCGCGACCGCTGCCGCCAGCAGTCGAGGATGGCCCAGATCTGAAAGGCGATGAGAGCAACGTATATCAGCAGCATCACGTCGGCGCGACCTCTAACCACATGATCGTCAGGTCCCCAAAACACCACCGACTGGCGGCCAGTGCGGAGGAACGATCATGATGCGATCAAAACAGTCTTACATGATAATGCAGCCATGGGGCGGGATTCGCTACTGGATTTCTTCGCGGAGTTCGAAACTTCAGAGGCAGAATTTGTCGCGTACGACGATGGCTTCCGCAGGCAGACGTTCAGCTATCAGCGAATCGCCGGATTGGCTCACGCATTCGCGGATCGCCTGCGACACGCCGGCCTCGGTTCGAATGACAAGGTCATCATCTGGGGAGAGAACCGCGCCGAATGGCTAGTCGCATTCTGGGGTTGTCTGCTGGAAAGCGTAGTCGTCGTTCCGATCGATTACCGCGCCTCTGCTGAGTTGCTGTTGACGGTCCAGCGGATCGTCAACGCTAAGGCCGTGCTCATCGGCGAAGAAGTGGCGCCGCCCGCGATAGACAACAATGTGTCCGTGTGGCGTCTGATCGAATTGTCCGACAATACCGGGGCGCTGTTACCGACCAAGCGCGCGCGGCCTACAGCCAACTGTGATGCTATCACCGAGGTCATCTTTACATCTGGCGCGACCGCAGCACCAAAAGGAGTGGTCATCACGCACGGGAACCTGCTCGCGAACATCGTTCCAGTTGAACAAGAAGTGAAGCGTTATCGTGCGTATGGCCGTCCATTCTCCCCCCTGCGCTTCCTAAACTTGCTGCCACTCAGCCACATGTTCGGCCAAGTAATGGCCACCTTCATTCCGCCCATGCTCACAGGCTCAGTCACCTTTATGCGTGGCTACAACCCCGTCGAAATCATTCGCCAGATCCGGTCCCGCCGGATCTCGGTACTGGCCTGCGTGCCAAAGATTCTCCACATCCTACGCAAATACGTCATCCAAACCATCCCCGAAGTCGCCGACGCGATGGCGGTCGGTGAACCGATGAGCATTCCTCGGCGCTGGTGGCGCTACCGAGCTGTGCACCGGTTGTTCGGATTCAAGTTCTGGAGCTTTGTCGTCGGCGCTGCGCCGCTCGACCCGGAGCTCGAAGCATTCTGGTCGCGACTGGGCTTTCTGGTTATCCAGGGATATGGCCTAACGGAGACAGCACCGATCGTCACCCTGAACCATCCGTTCAGGTCCAAACGGGGTACCGTGGGCAGGCCGATCGCCGGCGTTCAGGTAAAACTCGCAACAGATGGCGAAATCCTTGTTCGCGGTGACAATGTGACGTCGGGATATTACGAAGCTCCGGACGAAACTGCCGCGTCGTTCACGGAAGACTGGTTCCACACCGGAGACATCGGTACGCTCGACACCGAAGGGTGGCTCTCCGTCAGAGGCCGCAAGAAAGAGGTCATCGTCACATCCGAGGGGCTCAACATCTTTCCTGACGATATTGAACGAGTCCTCAATCATGATCCCGACGTCTCAGAATCGGCGATTGTCGGCACATTAACAGGCGGCGAGGAACGCGTGCACGCCGTGCTGGTTTTGAATGACGGTAAGGGAGGCGACGCCGTTGTGCGGCGTGCGAACGGCCAGCTCGAGGATCATCAGAAGATCCAGGGTGTCTCAGTGTGGCCAACCAGGCAATTGCCTCGAACAGAAGGCACGAAAAAACTCAAGCGACGCGAGATCCGCCAGTGGGTTGCTGCGGGTGGATTGGCAACCTCTCCAGCGGCTCCCAAAGAGGACGGAACTGTCGAAGGTATCGTAGCGTCATTCGCCCAAGGGCGAACGGTGTCGGCGTCCACAACGCTCGACGAACTCGGCCTAAGCTCACTTGAACGGATAGAACTTCTAATGGCACTCGGACAACAATTCGACGTGACCATTGACGAGATGGCATTCGCTGCGGCCACCACCGTTAGCGATCTGCGTCCCCTAGTTGATGGCACCGGGACACACCCACAGCCAGGCACGAGTGCACCCAAGCTCACGTTCCCAGCATGGAACCGACACCCGATATCACGCGCGGTACGCCGGCTGAGTCTGCCGACGTGGATCCTCCCGGTCAGCCGCTTGTTCATGTGGCTGCGGGTTGACGGCCGGCAACATCTAGACCGACTGACCGGGCCTGTTATCTTCGCAGCCAATCACCAGAGCCATCTCGACACCCCGGCGATTTTGTCGGCGCTATCCGCGCGCTGGCGCTACCGCGTGGCACCGGCGATGGCCAAAGAATTTTTTAGAGCACACTTTTTTCCTGCGGAACACAGCCTTCGCACACAATTCACTAATGGCCTCAAATACTACCTTGCCGCCCTGTTCTTTAACGCGTTTCCGTTACCTCAACGCGAGGCCGGTATACACCAGACGCTACGCTACATCGGCGAACTCGTGAGCCAGGGATACTGCCCCCTAATCTTTCCTGAGGGCCGTCGCGTTGGCCCGGCCAATATCGAGGCGTTTCAACCTGGCATCGGGATGATCGCCGCACGCCTTGACGTCCCGGTCGTGCCGGTCCGCTTGTTTGGCACAGGCGACGTGCTGTCCCCAACTAACCCTAGGGTCCGACCAGGTCAGGTACGCGTTGTGTTCGGTGCGCCCCTGACGCTGCGAGGCAAGAGTTACGCCAGTCTGGCGCGGCGCGTGGAAGAAGCCGTTCGCGAGTTACGGTAACGGCTAACGTTGCGCGCCTGCGTTGGCTTGTGGGAAACTACGGGATGGAAGGAATGCAAGTTTGAGCAAAGATGACTTAATCGACGTTCAAGGAACGGTCACGGCGGTACACAGCGGCGGACTCTACCGAATAGAGTCTGACGCGGGACACGAAGTGATCGCTCAACTCAGCGGCCGCATGCGCCGCTTCCGCATTAGGGTCGTGCCTGGAGACCGAGTGACCGTCGGTGTCTCACCGTACGATCCGGCGCGCGGCATCATTACATTCCGCGCTCGGTAGCTTGATTGCCATCGCCATCGCGAAGCGCTTCCGGCAGATTGCCGATTGAACGCAACCGTGCACCTCGCGTGCGTGATGTCGAGATCTTTCGCCGCTTAGAGTGCGATACACTACTCCGCCTGTACATGATCGACGATCCACGCACCGAATCTACTGGACCAGGATCGAAGTCTAACGAAGGCGGCATGGCCTCAAGGGCCGAGGCCTCTCCAGCCGTTGCGCGATTTCGCCTGTGCCGCTGGCACGCAACGCCAGAGGGTGGTGGTGTCAGCTATTGTTCGCACCGCGACGTCCTGCCTTTTGCGGGCATGACCGGCTTCAGCTCCGAAGCCTGGTGCCCGGACTGTAAGTTTTATAAGGTTCGCCGACTGACGAGGAAACAGTCCGACTCTGACTGGAAAGCGTGAGAGCGGTCCAGCAGAGCCTCTGTTTTACGCGACGGCCGGAGTGCCTACTCAGAAAATTCCTTGGCTAGCGCAACCCACTCGCCGTCGGGCATAAGTTCCTGATACGCCCGCCAGTGCGGTCGTGCCTCCTGTGAGCGGCCCAGCTTTTCCAGAGTCACCGCCAGGTAGAAATGCCCGTCCGCATAGTCGGGATTGAGCTGGACCGCTAACTGATAACAGTTGTGCGCATCCCTAAACCGCCCAAGGTCATGCTGGATGTTGCCCAGATTGAAGTGCGCCTCGAAGCACTCGGGTTCTAGATGGATCGCACGCTCGTAGAGCGCCTGAGCTTCGACGAGTTCGTCACGGGCATAATGCAGATTCGCCAAGTTAACCAGTGCCGGTACCAGTGACGGATCGAGAATGAGCGCCTGCCGATACTTGGTAAGCGCTTGATCCTGCTGCACCGTGTCGCCCTCATCCAAGCCGGCCCCTTCACTGAAATACATCGCGGCAATGCGCAACTGGGAATCCATGGAAGCCGACTGTACTTGACCGAGATCGGGTGGCCTCGGTTTACGGCGTGCCTGCAGGGCTACGACCTTGGCGGGTTGCGCTGAGTTATGCCGGTTCGGTTTAAAATCGAACGCGAGTTGGCCTTCCCGTTGGGAGATGAGGGCGCGGACGATCGCACGAAAAGGCCTTGCCTCAGCAATCTCGACACTCACCTGTTTGATAATGGCCAGATCGGGAAACCCGTAGCAGCGACCCGCGTTGGTCCGTGCTACGGATCGGATGAGGCGCCATTTTTCGAGATGTCGGAGATGATCGTCGCGGACCGCTGGATACAACTCCCGTATCTCACGAACACTGTACAGCTGTCGCCCCTGCGGCTGGGGTGCGGGTAATCCTGCCAAGCTGCAGAAGTCCGCTTCGATGAGAATGCGCACCTGCTCCGGTATCCGCGCATTCACCTGCTCAGCCTTTTTGAGCTTCCTGCCCTTGTCACCGTGAAAAGGACCATCGCGGTCAGTCTGTCGAGCGCCTAGTCGCTGAAAGTCGTCCGAGGCAACCACAAGCATCGTCGTGCGGGACGTCACTTCATCGGCAGCTTCTCCGCCAAGCCGCTGCACTAGCTCAAATGCTTCCTTACGGCCCAGCGAGGCAAGCCGACCCGTGAAGACGACGACTTGGTTTCCAAACAAAGTGGGGGAGACAACCCGGTCGCTCGGCGGGAATGACGCCGTCACCGGGAGACCCTCACCCTAGGGTGTCGAAGGCCTGACGTGACGAGCGGGTGATGCTGGCAATGCATCAGTTGCGGATGCCAGAACCCTAGATCGCTTTGTGGGCTCCGTGGCTCGCAGCGAAAGATGAATGAGAACGGTTGCAATGTCAAGCGGACTCCGCTCACCAAGAACGCTTGGCCCAGAATGAACACGTCAACACCTCGCTCAAAGTGCCGCGAGCCCCTCCAATCAGCGGACCGCCGGATCCCGACGTGCGTGCAGGACGAGCGACAGCCCTACGTAGTACAACGGAAACAGGAGCGACCATGCAGCCAACCATCTCGCCGTCATGCCATCGGAGGACCACGCCGACACAAACAGGACCGCTGCCCAGACCACACCGGCCGCCAGCGTCCACGGCCTGAGAGTCGGCGTCCTCGACGGATGCACGAAGCCAATCGGTACGAATACTAGCGCGCACAGCGCACCGACGATCAGCCCGTTGACGACAGGTGGTGCGCCAAGCGTGTAGAGGTAGAACATAACGATGTTCCAGTACGAAGGAAAACCCCGGAAGAAATGGTCAGCACTCTTGGCCTGGCGGTGACTGAACCCGTAGGCACTGCTCAGAAGCATCGCGACCGCCAGCGGCATCCCCCAGCCAACTGGCACTACCGCTTCGAGCGAGACAATCCAGGCTGGCACGAAGACGAAAGTCAGGTAGTCAACAATGTTATCCAGTAGTGCACCGTCGATCGCCGAAATACGTTGATCGACGCGAAACCGGCGAGCAAGCCAGCCGTCGCTCGCGTCAATGACAATCGCAGCGTAGAGCCACAGGAACCCCTCGCGCGGCGCGCCGGCCAAGAAGGCGCGAAGCGCGAGCAGTGCGAGCACGGCGCCCGCGGCAGTGTAGAGATGGACGGCCCCCACCATCCACGTCGCGCGGCGTGAGACGGACGTCGGTGCTCGCGAGTCGTCGTGCATCAGGATGACGCCTCACCAAGTCGTGCCGAAGGTGAAGCCACCAGCGCCAATGGAAGAGGCGATTTCACGGAGGCAGCCACCGTGTTCCAGAACCACGCTGGGCTATCCAGAGGTACCGTGGCCGGAGTCAGAGAAGTCATCGTTCGCGTTCGGCAACAGAATCTAGTTCTCCGCTTCGACGATCGTCCAGCCGTCTTGGTCCGAACCCACTCGCAACCGGAGATCGTTGAACTCAGAAGCCATCAGACCTTCTAGGATAACTACCTTGATGAACGGCGTCGCCGGATCCGCTGTGACCTCCCAACGTCGCAAAGGCGCTCGCCCGTCCGCCGCGTCGTGGACAGACTCGCGCCACAACTCCACGGCTCCCCGCCACTCACCAGACGGGCAGAGCCCGATGACCACGCGTCGCGCTTCGGGCGTGACCTGAAAATTAATCGCCGCATCTTCGTTGGCAAAGGTCAGTCCCTGCGTCCGCTGATACGGATACATCCACTCGGTCCACTGAAGGGAGGCGTCAGGCGCGAGGGGCCACCGTTCGTCCGGATAGGTCCGGCTGGTACCTCCCCACATCTCGACGTATCCAGCATTGGGTCCACCCGAGCCCATCGGAATCTGCGTCGGGTGGTATCCGTAGGTCCAGACGTCGACACCGGGTGTCTTGTCGGGGTCAAACACCCGTACAATCCCCTCGTCGGCATCGTGGGAATAAGCGCTATAGAAACCTCCTGTTAGGCCATCGGCCATCACATCGCCCATCCGGCTCCACCCACGAATAAACCGAAGGGGATTGCCTTGCCAGGCTTGCGGACTCGGCCCTAAGTTTTCCTGCCACCGCTCGTCGATCAGAATCCGATCAGTCGGGATGATGAACTCGGTCCGGTCGGTCAGCTCGTTCTGGCCGCCAGGCGTCCACTGCGGATTGACCCAGTGCGCGTACTCGACCATCCCGTCCGTCGGGTTGGTAATACAGATCCGTGCCTCAAAGAACGCTCTCCCAGACACGATAGCAATCTCTATCGATTCCTCAAGTCCGGTACCCGGCTCACGAACCCGCATGCGGACCGCCTTCCGCCGAGAGGAATTTTCGATGATCTCCCAGCTCCACGGCATCGCCCAGGTCGTGCCGTGTTCGTCGCCCGGCAGCGTGTACTCGACACCTCCGATCCAGAGCCACCAGCCGGTGTCGTTCGCCGCGCCACCGACCGTTACGAGGTCGTTCTGCCAGAGCGTTTCATGCCCGGTCGGCTTGTAGACGAATGAATAGACTCGCCCCATCTCTGGCAGCAGCGTCAGTTTGACGTAACGGTTCTCCATCACGACAGCCGTATGGTCCTTCCGGACGGTCCGTCGCCGATCGACCCTCTCGAAATCGAGGTGCGGGTATGGGTCGCCGTCACGGTAGTAGATAGCCGATTCGTAGTCGACTTGTGGAATGGTCAGCGTGGTCGTGTCGAGCGAGAAAGTGGCAGTGCTGGGCTGCACGGACAAGGCGGCCAGCTGGGTAGCGACAGAGAACAACGTGACCAACGCCACGATTGTCCGTGTGAGGCTGACCGCCCATGCGGCGCGACCCGGAAGCAGGTAGCGCATACAATCCCCGGCTACGGAAGCGCCGCGAGGTAATGGCGAGCCCACAGCTGTGACGCGTCGAGCTCAACGGCGCGCCCGAGGCTCACCCTCGCCTCCTCGGTCAAGCCGAGCGCCGTCTGCGCGAACCCAAGCAGGGACAGCGCCCGCGCACGAAGTGTCGCTTTGGAAGTGCGCCTCCCAAATGTCGCAAAAAAATCTATCTCATCTCCGGCTCCGGCAAGCCGAGCCGCGGCCACATCAACCACCGCCTCAAGCCTTTGCCGCGCCCGATCGGTGTCACCCAGCCGCTCGAGCGCGAGCGCCTGGTAGACCAGCGTGTCGGGCCAGCGTTCGGTACCGGGTTGATCCACCGCACGTCGAAAGTACTCGTCAGCCGCGTCGACCTCTCCGATCGCTTGATGCGCAAGACCAGCGTAGTACGCCACCTGCGGTGCGCGCCGGTCATTGCTGGGACGTGCAACAGACAGATTCTCCGGATATTCGGAAGCTCGCTCAAAGTCGGCCAACGCCTCCAAAGCCTCCCCGCGCTCCAACCGAGTTAGCCCCCGCAAAAGATGGGCGTCCACGAACACACCGTGCACACGCCCACCGCCCTCGGCCACCAAGAACTCATTCGCGTCGAGCATCGCGATGGCGGTGCTATAGTCGCGAGCCAACACCTGCACCATGAGCGCTCGAAGAAGACTATCGCTTCGCCGACTAAAGACCTCGCGATTGGCCGAGACCGTACGAAGGCGCGTGGCGATCGGCGTATTAGCCGCCTCGTACAACTCGTCGAGTTCAACGTAGTGCCGCGTGTCGTCCCGGTCCAGCTCAACCGCCCGCTCGTAGCTTTCAATCGCCGCTGTTACGTCCCCGCGAGCCCGATAATAGGCTAAGCCGAGGTTGCGGTGAACAATCGAGAAACCGTTGAACAGTGCACGTGACTGCTCCCAGTGCCCGATAGCTCGCTCCGGTTGGATTTCGTACAGCAGGTTGCCCAGGTAGTAGTGCGCCCGATGGTCGCCTGGCTGTGCAAGTAGCGCACTTTCCAAGACATCGATACTCTCCAGACGGAACGGGAATCCATACTCGGACGGCATCCCAGCGGACCGCCGATAGGCCGCAGCAGCCCCGTTCGCATTGCCAGACTGCTCGAAAAAATACCCAAGGTAGTAGTGCACCATCGGATAGGTGCTGGCGAATGGCACCTCGGCCGTCACGAGACGCTGGAGCACAGCGATCGCCTCATCCCAGCGCGCCACGTTGCCGTAGTCAATGGCGAGCTCCAAATACGTCTGGGCATCGTCCCGCAGCGTGCGTGTGAGCACATCGAGGCCGGAGGCCGCTTCGGGGTCAACGGACCGACGCACCAGGTGCCGCTCGTTGAGAGCGAGGACATCCATCGGGTCTACGGCCAGTGCCTGCGACGCTGTTACGAGCGCTTCGTCCAGACGGCCGAGCTTTCGGAGAATAATCGCCTTCAGGCCGAGCGCCTTCGTGTCGTGGGTATTGGTGGACAGCGCTTGATCGATCTCGTTCAGCGCTCGCTCCCACGCACCTTCTCGCATCGATAGCTCGGCCAATTGATGAAAGGCAGCCGAGTGAAACGCCACATCCCAAGTGGCCCGGTAAAACTGGTCGTAAGCCTCACCATCCCGACCCTGCCCGCGAAGCGCCAACCCGAGCTGGTACTCGGCCTCAGCGTCACCCGACCTGACGTAACCGCCCGTTAGTCTCGTGAGCGCAGTGCGTAAGTGGCGCTCGGCGTCCTCGAAGAGCGCCCGTTTATTTAGGTTCGCGCCGACGGTCGTATTGACGCGTACGTCGCCCGGATCACGCTGGAGTGCCTCCTCATAGTACGGTTCGGGCGGCACGACCGGGCTGTGCATCTGCTGGAGCCGAAGCCCGGTGAGGTACAACTCATCGACGGTCGCGACCTCCTCAGGCGCGCCCGGTGGCGCAACCGGCTCAGGAAGCTCCGGTGGCGCGATAGGGCTTCTCGGACGATCAGTGATGAGCACTCGGCCGGCGGCGTCGAAGAGCACCACTTCCACGTCGGTGGCCACTACACCGGCCGGCAGCTCTACTGTCACCTTGAACGGATCACCCGGTCCAAGGGCGATCCGGCGGTCAAGCAGCGTTCTGCTCCCGACAGTGAGCAAGACCCTAGCTGCCTTGAGGTGGGTCGTCGAATTGAACCCAAGTTCCGCCGATCCCGCGGCGACCTTGAGATTCACCGCCGCTTCAAGGTTCGCCCGCGTGAAGGCGCCGATGTCACGCACCGGATACCAATGGTGTGTAAAGGTCTTCACTTCGTGCGGTTGAATCCAGCTGTAATCGGGTTGGTTATCAGAAAAGGCGCCGACCATTAGCTCGGCGTAGGGGCCGTCCTCGTCGGTGAGGATGCGATCCCACAGGCGCCCCCGAGGGCCGGGGCCCCACTCCCAGAGCTTTGTTCCGGCCACGACGTGGTGATTGCCGACATGCACGACGCCGGCGTCCTCACCGTGGTCGTATCCGCCAGAGAAGTCTTCAGCCAAATTCCACGCGAAAAACGAGATCGGCTCCGGGTGGTTCTGCCAGCGGCTGAGGTCAACGCCCTCATAATCGATTCCCTCGTAGCTACCGCGTCCAATCGGCCAGTGTATGAATTGGTTCTTCGAGTGATAAGTCGCCATTCGCACACTAGGCGGAAACAGTACCTCGTAGTCGTCGTCGGCGTGCACCGCCACGTTGGCCCAGTAGAGGATCGAATGGGCCTGGGTAGTTCGGTTGAAGAGCTTCACTGTCGCCTCAACGTACGACCGGCCCGGGTGCAGAGTCAGGCCGATGATCCAGCGCATCCGATGACGCCGCTCGGTTTCACCGACCCAGACGGTCTTACTCCCGTCGGCGTGCTCCTCGAGGATGTAGTCGACCGGCATGAAAGTCGTGTTGCGGTGATGATGGAACACGCACCACTCGATGCCACCCGAGATCCAAGCTCCAAGCATTCCAATCAAAGCCGGCTTAATGACGGTCTGCCGGTAGAAGAAGTCGTAACCGTTCGTCTTGTCAGTTGCCGTAAACAGCCGGCCACCCAGTTCTGGCAGCACGGTGAGCGCAATGTAATCGTTCTCTAAGTGAACGGCTGTATAGGTTTTGGTCTCGCGGATTCGAGTCACCTTGTCC
Source organism: Acidobacteria bacterium UBA823 (assembly GCA_002296225.1). Taxonomy (GTDB): domain Bacteria; phylum Acidobacteriota; class Vicinamibacteria; order Vicinamibacterales; family UBA823; genus UBA823. The sequence continues at coordinate 106,151 of DBHR01000015.1, forward strand.
TGAAACGGGTAGGGATAGATCTTCTTCTTAGCCCCCTGATACACCTCATTGTGGAAGAACATCGGGTTAACATCTGGTGGGTCGACCCGATATGTCGGCAGTGTGAGTGGCTCCTCCCAGATCCTGACGGCTCCAGTTTGCCAAGACGACGCTTCCTGGTCTGGCGCCCCCGCTTCCACAAGTGTGGCGCTGCCGAACCAACTCACTGCCAGCACGACAGTCAGGACTTTGGACAAACCCCGCCATCGGCTTACCCAACCGGAGGTGATGCTGTTATCTCGCTTGTCCACGTTGTTCCCCATCGCTCACCTTTTCTGCTTGGTTGTTCGTGCGGCTATCGAGGTGCGCGCCGCCCTCGAGCAGCGTGAAGGCAATGCCCGATTATAGGTGGAAGACCACAACGACCGCCCAAGAGTCTCAGCTCACTCGCTCGGAATGCGAATAGATGTTGTAGCCGTCGTCGCGGACGAAGCCGAGCAGCATAATCCCAGATTCCTCGGCGAGTTCGATCGCCAAGGTAGTCGGGGCCGATACGGCTGCAACGATCGGGATGCGGGCCAGTAACGCCTTCTGGACGATCTCAAACGATGCCCGACCGCTCACCGCCAAACCGCAGGATGAAAGCGGTAGGCGCTCGAGCAGCAGCATCCGGCCCACGACCTTATCGACGGCGTTGTGGCGCCCTACGTCCTCCGCTACATCGACCAGTTCACCAGATGCGTCGAACAGTCCGGCCGCGTGCATACCACCCGTCAAGTTAAACGCTGCTTGGGCGGCGCGCAGCCGCTGGGGCCATTCGAGGACCGACGCGCCCGCCACCTGCCACGCATCGTCGATTCCAGGCACCTCGGCTCGCAGCGAGTCCAGCGTGACGCGGCCGCAAAGGCCGCACGACGAGCTTGTGACCACCTGCCGGCGTTCCCGGATCCGCTCAGGGGCTATCGCCCCCTGCAGCGTCACGTCCACGACGTTCTTCAGGTCGGGCGTTTCCGGATCCGTGCAGTGGCGGATCAGACTAATCTCGTCCGGCCCGCGCACGATCTGCTCAGACAGAAGGAACCCAGCCACCAAATCATGATCTCGCCCCGGTGTTCGCATGATTACGGCAAATGGCTCGCCGTGAATCCGGACCTCCATCGGCTCCTCAGTCGCCGCATGGTCACGGCAAGTTTCGGGAGCGCCGCCCCGCACTCGGATTATTTCGACCGCACGGGATGCCTCGAACATAATGGACCGGTCGCCCAAGACTCAGTCTCCGATCAACTGAATAACGACCTCGCGGGCGCGAGGCCGGGTATCGAATTCCACGAGCGTCACCTGCTGCCAAGTGCCCAGCGTCAAGGACCGGTCAGTGAACGGGATCGCCACCGATGGGCCGAGCAGTGCCGCCCGAACATGGCTAGACCCGTTATCGTCACCCCAGCGGAGATGGTGTGCGTACTTGCCCGCCCGCGGTGCAAGCCGCTCGCACACTTCACCGAGGTCGCGGATAACACCGGGTTCGAACTCCAGTGTCGTTACTGCCGCGGTCGAGCCGACGACGCACACCGTGGCGATGCCGTCCGCTAGGCGGGAATCGACCAAGGCTGTCACCACCGCCGGCGTAAGGTCGTGCGCATCTCCCTGCCCAGACGTCTCCAGCCGATGCCGGACGGTAACGACCATGCGCTTCAACGCCTATCTGACCGCCGTGAACATGATCTCGACGCGTCCGTCCCCGCTCATGAGTCCCGTGCCCACCGCCGCGCGCGCTGGAAAATCGCTCGCGATAGCCTCGCGATAGGCCACATTCATCTCCGCCCACTCGCTCATGTCCGTGAGGTAAACAACGCCATCCACGAGATGCTCAAACCCGAATCCGGCGGCGGTGAGCGTGCGCCCGATGGTGGCCAGTGCCTGCCGCGCCTGAGCCTGCGTGTCAGTGCGTGTCTCATCATTCACGCCGAGCATCCCCGACAGGTAGAGCCGGTTCCCCACCCGCACGGCGTGGCTCAGCACCGAACTCTCGCGGCCGGGGGTGCCGTCGGCGTTCGTCCTGGTGATCCGCTCCTTCGTCCCAGCAACGGCGATCAGGGTGATCTCTAAGTGATACTGATCGCCCATGAGGTTGGCCCGCACTGTCGCGCGCGCCGGCGGAATGTCAGGAAAGTGCTCGCTGTAGGCGGCATTCATGTCACGGAACAATGTGGTGTCGGTGATGTAAACCCGCGACGCCACGACGTCGCTCAGCGACATGTCGGCAGCGGCGAGGATTTGGCGCGCGTTCTCGAAGATAGCGCGCGTCTCGGCTTGGATACCACCATCAACGTTCATGTTGTCGCGGTAGCTCCTGCCCACAATGCCGGCCAGAAAGACTGTGTTACCGGACTTGATGCCGTAGCTATACGGTGCCGTGCTAGTGGGCCACCCCTCCGGCTGGAGCACCGTCCGTTCCACGCCTGACCGGATCGCGATCATCGACATCTCGACCAGGCCGTCCTCCCGGACGAGATCGGCCTGAACCGTCGTGCGCGTGGGCGGGTCTGTCGGAAAGTACTCGCGGAAAACCTCGTTCATTCCCTGAAAATCGTTCGCGTTTCGCAGGTAGACGGTCACGGTCGCCACACGGTCGTAGCCGACACCAGCAAGTTCAAGCGCCTCACCGAGGTTGTCCAGCACACCACGGGTCTGCTCGCGGATGCCTTCGCCACGGGCCAGCGTCCCAGACAGATAGATCAAGTCACCAGCCGCAACGGCCGAGCTAAAGGGGGCATTGGACGAGGTGTCCCGCCTGATGACTCGCTTGCCGCCCTGAAAAGCCGCCAGTTCAAGAACCAAAAGGCAGATACCAAGGCCGACGACCGCCAGTTTCGCGTGCATAATTCGCATGGGTGTCCTTTCAGATTGGCCCGCCGCATCCCTGGACGAGGGGATCACGTCGCGCGCGGGTTATTCTACTGGAGAACCTTGACGCCCGCGACGAAGTTTGCCGGGGCCGCTGTTACATGAGTCAACCTGACACCACCACCCGCTGGCCAGCACGCATCTACTACGACGGCGCCTGCCCCGCGTGCCGCGCTAGTGCGTCCGCCATCCACTCGCGAGACCGGTTCGGGCGGCTTCGCCTTGTCGATATCGCAGCGAAAGGATTCTCGGCGGAGGCAGAAGGCGTCTTATCGTTACGCGTCGAACGGGAGTTGCACGCGAAGTTAGCCGACGGACGTATCGTGACTGGCATCGACGCTCTGTTCGTCGTCGCCGACGCCCTCCCCTCGCTAGCCGCTCTGCGTTGGCTCGGACGACTTCCCGGAGTCCGGGCAATTGGTCAACCGCTATACCAATGGTTCGCCACCCGCCGCTACACCCTCACTGGCAACTGTCCCCGACGGCATTGACCAAGTCACGTCGCCAGCATCAGGTTAGATCGTCGGATGCTGCTTATGCCAAGGCGTGGCGCGCTCGAAAGCCATGGCGGCACGCAGAATCGTCCCCTCGTCGTATAACCGCCCCGTGAACATGAGAGACACCGGCATCCCCTCGGCAAACCCCGCCTTGACGACGATCGCCGGGTGTCCTGTTAGGTTCGTGATGCCGAGACTCGCGCTACGCGACGGTGACACGAAGAGGTCGTAGTCGCCCATTAGCGCTTCCATCCGCTGCATCAACAGCGTGCGCGCGCGCTGCGCACGGATGTACTCGACCGCCGGAATAAACCGCGACGTGCGGAAGGTATTCGGCCAGGACCGTGGACTCTGTGAGGTGAGTTGGTCAACGCCGCGGCTGCGCGTCAGATCGTCAAATGACGCCGCGGCCTCGGCGGTTAACACAAAGCCGACCGCATCGCTGGGAAAGTCTGGCAACCGAATTGGATCGAGATGCGCACCGGCGCCGCGTAGCGCTTCCAGCGCCGCGGCTAGCGACGGCCGCTGAACTTCCCATTGCGCACGCCGCTCGTCTGACAGGTCGTCGGGCGGCACTTCGAACTCCTCGCGGAGATATCCGACGCGCAAGCCAGCGAACGACGGATCGGGTGTCCATTCGAAAGGTACGTCGAGGACGGTGCCATCGCGTCCATCTGGCCCGTAGATCGCATTGAAGACCAAGGCGCAATCCTCGACCGATCGGCACATCGGACCAATCTTGTCCATCGTCCAACTGAGCGCCATTGCACCATACCGGCTAACACGCCCGTAGGTCGGGCGGAGCCCAGTGACACCGCATGCTGCCGAGGGCGAAATAATCGAGCCTCGCGTCTCGGTGCCGATCGAAAAGCCGACCAGCCCGGCAGCCGTTGCGGCACCCGGTCCCGCCGACGAGCCCGATGAACTCCGCTCAAGGTTCCAAGGGTTTCGGGTGGAGCCACCGAACCAGACACCACCCTGGGCCAGCGCACCCATCGACAGCTTGGCTACCAGGACGGCGCCGGCGTCGCGGAGTCGCTCCACGACCGTTGCATCAAGGTCGATGACCTGATGCTCATATGGCTTCGCGCCCCAGGTCGTGCGGATTCCCTTAGTAGCCAATAAATCCTTGGCACCCCACGGCACCCCGTGTAACGGACCGCGATATCGCCCCTCCGTGAACTCTGCATCGGCTTGCCTCGCCTGCTCGAGTGCCAGCGACTCGGTGAGAGTCACGACACATTTGAGCGTGTCGCCATAGCGCTTGAGACGATCGAGATACATCCGTGTCAGCGCCGTCGACGATACCGCGCGACGTCTTAGTAAATCGGCCAACGTCCGGACCGGCTCGAACGCCAAGTCCTCGAGCGAGTCGCTCACACTCACAGGCGACACCGGCGACAACGGCAGCGGTGCGTTGGGTGTTGCCACTCCGGTCGGCGTCCGCCCTGGCAGGTTCGGTCGGAACGCCACTGCCGGCTCGGTGTCGTGGGGTATGTCGAGTTCCCGAAGGGTCTCAAACCGCTTGCGATTTCGATCTAGCCCCTCCTGCATCATCGCTTGCTCCGCGGGGGTGAACTCAAGGCCGGCCACCCTTTCGGCACCACTAATCGCCGTTAATGGGATCGGGTCGGTGTCAGGCTGAGCAGCCACCAGCGGCGTCACCAGGCCAGACGCCAACGCCGCTGGCGCCACCCGCAAAAATCCTCTCCGTCCGACCGTGCCCCGACGCACCGCTACCTGACGCGACATTAGAAACCTCCTTGCATAAACGCCAAAGCCGGCCACCTCGCCGGATCCGACTTGACCACCGGGCGCGCGAGCGCCAATCCGGCTAACGTCCTCGCACCCCACTCGCCCGGTAGCCCTCGATATCGAGTAGAGCCCGCTTCACCAAGTTGCCGCCTATATAGCCGCCGACCTCGCCGGTCGAACGAACAATGCGATGGCACGGAATAACAATCGGCACGGGGTTTCTGCCTAACGCGCTCCCCACCGCCCGCCCCGCTCGAGGATGGCCAAGTTGTCGAGCGAGCAACCCGTAACTCGTCACGCTCCCGAACGACACCGCCTTGACCATGCGTAACACCTTCCCAACGAACGGCGTGACACCCCTGAGGTCCGTGGGCACTAAGAATGTGAAGCTGTGACCACTAAAATACGCCACGAATTCGTCGTGGACGTCGCGCAGACCATCGTCGTCACGCCAGACCTTATGCGCGCGCCGTCCCATAAGCCGTCGATACTCAGCATCTCGACGGACCCCGAACGTCACATCATAGAGGCCGCAATCCGACATACTGAAGAAAATCTGGCCCACCGGCGATCGCAGGGAACTGAAGCGGACTGACGGAAGGTCGGCCCGTGCAAAGCCGACCCGAAGGCGATCGCGGTTCGACACCAACCTATCCACCTCACATGGACCTTAGTTCTCGCGGCAAGTGCGCCAAGTAAATCGATGGCTCGTCGGGCTACAGGCCAAAGTCGTATCATAGTCTGGCAAACCGCCGATGACGACCGTGCAGCCTTCCCCGTCGAATCACCTGCCGACTGCATCGTCTGCCCGACGACCATCGTCAACGGGGCAGCTCGCCCGCTCGGCTAGCGTGATCGGCGCCGCAACAATGACGAGCCGACTACTCGGCCTCGTCCGCGACCAAGTCCTGGCTTATCTGTTCGGCGCCGGCAACGCGATGGACGCCTTCTACATCGGGTTCAGGATTCCGAACTTGATGCGAGATTTGTTCGCCGAGGGCGCGATGAGCGCTGCATTCGTGCCCACCTTTACGCGGCGGCTGACTGCCGAAGGCCGCGCCAGAGCCTGGCAACTCGGGAATCAGTTAATCAACGCCCTGTTGGTCGCGACCGGACTGTTCGTCCTCATCGGCATCATTTTCGCTGCGCCTCTCGTCACGTTGTTCGCCGGACAATTTTCCGACATACCGGGAAAACTCGAACTGACAACGACACTCACGCGCATCATGCTGCCCTTCCTCAGTCTTGTGGCGATCGCCGCCGCGTTCATGGGCATGCTGAATTCGTTGCAGCAGTTCTTCACACCCGCACTGTCCCCAGCCATGTTCAATCTCGCCATGATCGCTGGGGGCTTCGCGCTGGTCCCGGCAATGCCGAGCTTGGGACTACCACCGATTACGGGCATGGCCATCGCGGCTTTGGTAGGTGGCCTCGGCCAGGTGTTGCTCCAATGGCCCGCTTTGCACCGCGCTGGGTATCGCTACCGCCCAATGCTCAACCCGCGCGATCCTGGTCTTCGGGAAATTCTCCGACTCATGGGACCTGGTACGTTGGGCCTAGCTGCCGTACAGATCAACTTGCTGGTCAATACGATCCTCGCGACCGGTGAGGGAACGGGCGCCGTGTCCTGGCTGAGCTACGCCTTTCGACTGATGTACCTGCCGATTGGACTGTTCGGAGTGTCTATCGCGACCGCCGCACTGCCAACGCTCTCCAGGCAGGCAGCACGCCAAGAGCCTGAAACAATGCGGCGAACGATCTCCAGCGGCCTACGGCTGATGCTTATGCTGAACGTCCCTGCGACGTTCGGTTTGGTCGCACTGGCGTCACCGATCGTCGGCCTTATCTTCGAGCGGGGCAGCTTCACAGCGGCCGACACCGCGGCGACTGCCGCCGCTCTGACGTGCTATGCACCCGGGCTCCTGGGTTACTCAGCGGTCAAGATCGCCGTCCCAAGCTTCTTTGCACTCCGAGACAGCCGGACACCGGCGCTCATCAGCGTCGGTTCGGTAGGCCTCAACGTGGCGCTGAATCTCCTGCTTATCCAACTGATGGGCTATCGCGGCCTCGCGCTCGGTACAGCCATCGCTGCTCTTGTGAATGCCGCCACGCTACTCTTTTTCTTGCAACGTCGCCTTGATGGATTGGACGGCGGTCGAATCACGATGGCGTTCGCCAAGATTAGTGCAGCGTCTGCGTTAATGGCTTGGGCCGCATTCGAGACGGAACGATGGCTATCTGCCATCTGGCCAGACCCGGGCGCCTGGGAACAGGCGATCCGTCTCGGTACTGCAATCGGTATAGGTCTAATCGTGCTGGCCAGCGCAGCGCGAGTGTTTCGGATCGAGGAATTCGACGAGGTCCGTCACTGGCTTCGCGGTCGACTCGTCACCCGACGGGCTCGTGCCTAAGTGATGCGCGGTGCCTATGGTACGATGACGCGGACCCGCGGTACACGGACCGACGCGGCCACAAGCAGCTTCCAATGATGTATCGATATCGCTCTGCCCCGAACATGTACTCCTTCGGACCAGGAGGCATCTCGTCAGCCATCAAGGCGATCATCTGGGCCAACGTTGGGGTGTTCGTCCTGACAATGCTGGTCCCACACTTGGTTATCTTCTTCGGCCTCACGCCTGCCGCCGTTTTTGAAAGCTTCCGCCTTTGGCAGCCCATCACTTACCTGTTCGTGCACGGTGACCTCTCCCACATCTTGTTCAACATGCTTGCGCTCTGGATGTTCGGCGTTGAACTAGAACGACTCTGGGGAACTGAGGCATTTCTCAAGTATTACTTCGTTACAGGGCTCGGCGCTGCGGCAACGACGCTGATCGTCTCCCTGTTGCCGATCGAGCTCGCCGACCGCACGTATTACGCGGTGACGATCGGCGCTTCCGGCGCGGTCTATGGTCTACTACTCGCATTTGCACTTTACTATCCTGATCGCCCCATCTACCTGTATTTCCTCTTCCCGATCCCAGCAAAATACTTCGTGATGATCATCGGTGCGATCGTCTTCATGTCGTCGGTGAACGACACGGGCGGCGGCGTCGCTCATACGGCCCACCTGGGCGGACTCGTGGTCGGATACTTGTATCTGAAGGGCGGGACGAGCGGCCTCATCAGTGAAATCAAATACCACTACATCAAGTGGAAGATGAACCGGCTACGTGGTCGGTTCAGCGTCCATCCGGGCCAAAATCGGAACGACTGGGACGATCGGGTTCACTGACGCCGAGCTGTTGCGAGTTCAACGACTGCTATGGGACTCGTCCGCTAGCCAGTCCGCGCGAACCGGACTGAACAGATCGAGTTCCAGCGTGTCGGCCAGCGCCTCGGCCTGGTGCGACACACCCGATGGGATGTGAATGATTTCTCCCGCTCGAACGACCGACTCTTCCCCAGCCACCATCATCCGAAGACTGCCCTGCAGCACATACGTCAACTGCTCGCTTTCATGGGCATGCAACGGCACGAGAGCACCTTTCTTGAGGTACACCTGCGCGATCAACGCACGTGCGCCGGCGACAATCTTGCGTGACATCATCTCCGTTACTTTCTCCGGAGCCATGTCATCCCAGCGGTAAACTCTCGCACCGGTCACGGCGAGAATCTCCTAGTGTTCTTGACCATAACTGCCACATTTTAAGCTATTTACATGTGTTAATCTCAGGATTTGACGAGCGGAATCGGGTGCTATAATGTCGCGGTTCAACTTGAGGATGGCCACGAACAGGGGGCATCGATAGACCGATGGCCCCTCGAACCGGACGGCCTCAGCAAGTCAACAGTCGATGAGCCTCAAAGAGCCAGTTCCATCAAGGTCGACCGGTTCCACCACAACCACACGTCGACACATGGCCACAGAATTCACTCGAGAGCAGTTGCTCCATGCCTACCGCACCATGCGGCTGTCGAGACGCTTGGACGACAAGGAAATCCAGCTCAAAAACCAAAGCATCGCGTACTTCCAGATCAGCGCCGCGGGCCATGAGGCAATCCAAGTCGCTGCCGGCCTCTCCCTCCGTGCCGGCTACGACTGGGTCTTTGCGTACTACCGCGACCGGGCGCTCTGTCTAACGCTCGGTGTTACGCCAACCGAAATGTTGCTGGGCAGCGTCGGGTCGTCAGACGACCCGTCGTCAGGCGGTCGGCAGATGCCTTCGCACTGGAGCGATCGTCGGCTTCACATCGTGTCGCCGTCGAGTGCGACCGGCACGCAGTGCCTCCACGGAGTCGGGTGCGCCGAAGGCGGTGTGCTCAATCGGGCGATCGGCGCCCGCGATGGCCGAGAACCGTCAGCGCATGCCGACGAGGTCGTCCTGGTATCGTTAGGTGACGGTGCGACGAGCGAAGGTGAGTTCTGGGAAGCGCTCAACAGCGCCTGCACACAACGGCTACCCGTCGTCTTTCTAGTCCAAGACAACGGCTACGCGATTTCCGTGCCCGTCGACGTCCAGACGCCTGGTGGCAGCATCTCGAAACTGCTCGAGTCGTTCCCGGCACTGCGAATCGCTCGCGCCGACGGCACAGACCTACTAGATAGCTGGAAGGCGATGCAGGACGCCGTGGGTTACGTTCGGGCGCGCCGGGGGCCGGCGCTGGTGCATGCGCAGACAATTCGTCCGTATTCGCATTCGCTGTCGGACGACGAACGCTCCTACAAGACTCGAGCCGAGCGCGAACTTGAGGCACGCCGAGACCCACTATTACGGCTGCGAGAGTTTTGCCTCAGCGACGGCACCGTGACCGACGCTGAACTGAAAACGCTTGATGCTGAAGTCGACGCTGAGATTGCCAACGCTGTGGACTGCGCAACGAAGGCGCCGCCGCCGGTGCCGGAGACAGTTACGCGCTACGTGTACTCCCCGGATGTCGACCCTTGTTCTGAGGCCTTTGAAGTCATCTCGGAACCATCGGGTAAACCCAAGACGATGGTCGAAGCCATCAATCAGACGCTCAAAGACGAGATGACTCGGAATTCCCGGATCGTGGTGTTTGGACAGGACGTGGCTGACGCAAGCCACGCCGAATCACTGTCAGAGGTTCAGGGCAAAGGTGGAGTCTTCAAGGTTACCCACGGCCTGCAGCGAGCCTTCGGGGCCGAGCGTGTCTTCAATTCTCCGGTGGCCGAAGCCAATATACTCGGCCGGGCTTTGGGCATGGCCATCCGGGGCCTGAAGCCCGTGGTGGAGATTCAGTTCTTCGACTACATCTGG